>NZ_JBVJJE010000008.1:0-481417 GCF_055585925.1 Streptomyces sp. NPDC052064 | reverse complement strand
GCCTCAGGAACAACCCGTTGGAACAGTTCCCACAGCTCATCCGGCACCAGCCGCTCAACGATCGAGACCACGACCGACAGCCTACCGACCCAAATGAGATGACGTCTTAATGGGCGAGTCAAGGGTCGCTCGGGTTGTCAGGCGTCGTGGTCGGCGGCCTCTTCGAGCAGGTCCATGGCGCGGTTGTGGAAGCGGCGTTCGGCGTCGCGGCACGGGGCGTTGAAGAAGGCTCGTTGAGCTTCGGCAAGATCGCAGTGCAGCAGGCCCATGGTCACGAACACGGCTTCCACTCCGTGACACCCGTTGTCCTTGAGGAACTGCTGGAGTGCGTCCGTGTCGCCGGTTGCCTCCCAGACGGGCCGGGCGGTTTCCTGCATGGCGGCGATGCGCGCTGATCGTTCTGCGTCGAAGCCCACTGGGGTCCGCCTCTCTATTTTGGCCCGCAGGCTATCGCCAGGTAGGCGGGGTGCGCTGGCCCGTTCAGGCGGCTTGGGCGACGGGTGGATGGAAGGTGAAAGGCCTGTCGTCACGCAAGAGCGCCCACAGGACATCGGCACGTCGGCGGGCGGGGGCGATGACGGCCTGGACGTCCTTGCAGCCCTCGACCCGTTTCTTCACGTAGTAATCGCGGTTGGGGCCTTCGCGGATGATGCTGGTCTGGGCGGAGAGATAGAAGACGCGGCCAGGCGTCCCGAAGAGCGGGGCGGCCACTTCACCGGAGCCACTTGGGCAAGCGACTTTAGAGCCACACCCCACTCTTCCGGACCGCTAAACAACTTACGGAGCGGCTTTGGGGTGGCGCTGCTTTGGGGCGAGTGATCATGGCCCCGTAAGCTTCCGGCGAGTCGGGCAGTCTGTTGACCTGCAACTCAGCTGTTGGGCGATCGCCCGGGGCGGCCAGCTGACGACGTCTTGCGCCGTGCGCTGCGGGGCTGGGCTTTCGTCGTCCAAGCCTCGGACGAGGAAGCTCCGCCGGTCGACATCGCGAACGCTCTTCGCTGGGTAGCCAAAGCCTCGCTGCCGTTGGCGACACTCAAGAATCCGGCAGACATCCGCCGCGTCCTCGACTCGCTCAAGCTCAGACTGTCGGGCGCCCCAGCGGCCGCCGAGACAGTACGGCGCAAGCGCGCGGTCCTCTTCAACGCCCTCGCCTACGCGGTCGAACTGGGGGAGCTCCCAGAGAACCCGGTCACGCTCGTGAAGTGGAAGCCGCCGAAGGTGATCAAGGAAGTCGACCGCCGGGTCGTGGTGAACCCTCGGCAGGCACGCGAACTCCTGGCCGCAGTCTCGTACGTCGGCGGCTACCGCAGAGCCCGTGGGCGGCGCATGGTCGCGCTCTTCGCCTGTATGTACTTCGGTGGGCTTCGGTCGGCGGAAGCTGTGGCGCTGCGTCGTCCGGACTGCAGGCTGCCGGAGACCGGGTGGGGTTCGCTGATCCTGGAGAAGACCCGCCCGACCGTCGGGAAGCGCTGGACCGGGACCGGGGAGGTTCACGACAACCGCGGCCTCAAGAATCGCCCCGCGAACGAAACTCGCATCGTTCCGATCCCGCCTCGCCTCGTCCGCATGCTCCTCGCCCACATCGAGGAGTTCGGCACTGCCACGGACGGGCGGCTGTTCGCCAACGAACGTGGGGGAGTGGTCGCCTCCACTACGTACTGGCGTGTCTGGGGCGAGGCTCGACACCTGGCGCTCACGCCGGAACAGGTGGCCTCGCCGCTGGCCGCTCGGCCGTACGACCTGAGGCACGTTGCGCTCTCCTCCTGGCTCAACGCCGGCGTCGACCCCACCGAGGCCGCGGAGCGTGCGGGCAACAGCGTCGAAGTGCTGCTGAGCAGGTACGCGAAGTGTCTAGGACGAGCCCGGCGACGGGACCTGATCCCGGCACACCTCTGACACACGCACCTGCGGCATGATGGCCCCTGGACTACGGTCCGGGTGCTCGGCATTTTCCGGGCCTGACCTGCGGATTCCTGCCCTGTAGCCAGTCCACGGATAGTCCACAACCCTCGACATAAAGCCACCCCGAGCGGCACACGCCTGCACATACGCGAAGACCCCGTCTCAGCGAAAGCGCTGATGGCGGGGTCTTTGGGCACCTCATGCAAGGTGCCGCCCCCGGCAGGATTCGAACCTGCGCACACGGCTCCGGAGGCCGCCGCATCTACTGCACCAAGGCCTGGTCAGCGAGGCCTACCGTACTTTTCTTGAGGGTCTCGTCCACGACTGGTCCACAGGAGAGTTCCCGACGGGCGCGGTGGGTCGAAGCCTTCGGGCCGCCACCCTGAGCCTAAGTGTCAAGGTGACGGCCCTTTTGATCGCTTGTCCAGTCAGGGCTCTGGACACTGGCAATGAGGTCACGGACTCCAAGGAGGTCCACTTACCAACGCTTCCATCGCCGTCTTGGACCTCTGCTGAGCTTTATTCCGGTCCCTGTCGGATCAGCCTTGATGCCCGGCGAGACTGCTCACCGCTGGAGGCACCCACAACCGAACGGTGCGGTCGAGGCTGGCGGTGGCGAGCACGGAGCTATCCGGCGAGAAGGCGACTGCAGTCACGGCGTCGTGGTGGCCGGTGAGAGGCTCGCCGACGAGTTGGTGGGTGGCCGGGTCCCACAAGCGCACTGTGTGATCGTTGCTGGCTGTAGCGATCAGACCGCCGTCGGGAGAAAAAGCCAGGGCCACGACGGCGTCATCATGCCCGGTCAGGGGCTTTCCGTCGGGCTGGTAGGTGGCCGCGTCCCATAGTTGAATCGTGTGGTCGTCGCCAGCGGTGGCGATCAGACTGCCGTCCGGGGAGAACGCGACAGAGCTGACGGAGCCTCTGTGGCCATCCAGGAGCTCGCCTGTTGGCTCGCGGCTGGTGGAATCCCACAGGGGAACTGTGCCGGCATCCGTGGCGGTGGCGATCAGATTGCCATCGGGAGAGAACGCGACCCCAGTGACGAGCCCGTGATGGCCGGCCAGTGGGGGACCGGCGGTTTGTCGGGTAGCAGGCACCCACAGTCGTGCGGCAGCACCATCATTGGCGACGGCGAGCAGGGTGCCGGTGGGCGAGAAAACCACCGACGTGATGGGGCCGAGGTGGTCGGCCAGGGGGCTACCCGCCGCCGGTACCCGGGTAGCCGCGTCCCACAGACGTACCGAGCCGCTGCGGTCCGCGGTGGCGATCAGAGTGCCGTCGGGGGAGAACGCCACCGCCCTCACGGAGTCTCGGTGCTTCGTCAGAGGCCTGCCGACTGGTTGCCGGTTGGCTGGATCCCAGAACCGCACCGTATCGTCGGCACTCGCTGTAGCGAGTTGGGTTCCGTCGGGGGAGAACACCACGGACCAGACCGCGTCGCGATGTCCGATCAGAGGTGCCAGAGATATGCCTTCGCCGTTCTTGAGCGCGGTGAGGACACTTCTGCTGGCGAGGCCGCGCGAGGTCAGGAGGTTTAGGCGGGTGCGCAGTTGGGCGTTCTCGGCTATCAGGTTCTCATGCGAGTCTTCTTCGTGCCGTGCACGCTGTGCCGAGGCAGGCGCTGGCTGGGCGTCCTCGGCTTCCCACAGCCGCACCGTGTGATCGAAGCCGGCGGTGGCGAGCAGGCCGCCGTCGGGGGAGAACGCTACGGCTGTGGCGTTGCCGGTGTGGCCGGTCAGTGGCGATCCGACGGTCTGGTGAGTGGCCGGGTCCCAAAGACGCACCATGCCGTCGACGTCGGCGGTAGCGAGCAGGCCACTGCTGGGAGAGAACGCGACGGCTGTGGCGGAACCGGTGTGGCCGGTCAGTGGCGATCCCACGGTCTGATGGGTGGCCGGATCCCAAAGACGCACCATGCCATCGTCGCTGGCGGTGGCGAGCAGGCCCCCGCTGGGGGAGAACGCCACCGATCTGACGGGGCCGTCGTGGCCGATCAAGGGCTTACCGACCGCTTGGTGGGTGGTCGGGTCCCAAAGACGCACCATGCCGTCGAAGCTGGCGGTGGCCAGTAGGACGCCGTCGGCGGAGAACGCGACGGCCGTGACAGGGCCGGTGTGCCCGGTCAGTGGCTTGCCGACCGCTTCGTAGGTGTACCGATCCCAGAGGCGTACGGTGCGATCGTAGCTAGCGGTGGCCAGCAAAGCGCCGTCAGGGGAGAACGTGACGGCCGTGACGGCTTCCTGCTTCATGGTCGGGAGCACTCCGACCGTTTCATAGGTTGTTGGATCCCAGAGCCGTACCGTGCCAATGTCGCTGGCGGCAGCAAGTAGACCCCCATCCGGGGAGAACGCGACGGACCTCACGGTCCTTGTGTGGCCGGTCAGTGGCTTACCGACCGCTTGGTGGGTGGCTGGATCCCAGAGCGCCACCATCCCGGCGGCGCTGCCGGTGGCCATCAAGTTGCCGTCGGGGGAGAAGGCCACCGACCATACGAAGCCAGAGTGGGGCAGGACCGGCGGTGCGTGACGAAACCTCAGGAGCTGTCGGTTCTCGAGTGGCGCGGACGCGTTCATCGGCGGTGCCGGTGTTTCGGGCACCTGGGCTGAGGGTCGCGGGCAACCATTTACGACCGACGGCGGCACCGACTGGGGTGCGGGCGGCGCGTGGCGGGCCTCGTCACGTAGGTTCGCGAGTCGGGTCCACTCCGCGCGCCAGGGCTCGACCCTTGGATCATTCCGGCCCACAGGGGACTGGTTGTCGTTCGCGAGAGTGAGTAGCGTCCGGACGAGGGCGATCAGGAAGTCGACGCTAGGCAAGCGCTTTCCGCCGAGGGTCTCGCTGATCGCGGAGACCGAGAGGGACTGCCCAGAGGGTGCGGCACTGCTGATGTTGCGCTGGGAGGGGTTGCCGCATCCGATCCGCAGTTTCCGGAGCTTGGAGGCGAAGACCTGAAGTTCCCGCTCATACGCGGCCGCAGAAACGTCCTCATGCGCCACGTACGTCCCCCCGATGGTCTGTGGGACTCAGCGTATGACGCTGGTTGCCGAACATCACCGAATTCCGCCGAACACCACCATACAGAGTGGGTGTTCGCCCGGAGTGCCACGCGTTACGGCGATGGCCTGCGACGATCGGACTTATCCGGGTCTGTTCGTGCTAGTCGGGGCATAGCGGACGAGGCTGGTGTGCTGGGCGCATGGATGAAATTGAAGAGCCCAGCTCGCCCGCCGTTCCCATGTCCAGGCCGGTACCGGAGGCACCGACCCGTGATCGGGTACTTGACCTGGTCGCGCTGCTGGTCCTGATCACGCTGGTGACGGGCGTCTTCATGCTGGCCGGCCCCGAGGCGTTCACCGCAGTCACCAGCGTCGGGCTGGGCCTCTTCGCGGCCTGGCGTGGCAGGCCGCCGCGCCCGTGAACCGCTCGGTATGCGGGAGCGGCGGCGAGCTCGGTGGTCACTGCGGGGCCTCACCGCAGCCCCAATTCAGGGCCTTACGCGCGGGCGGCCGCCAGGCCGCCCGCGCGAAATCTGTCGACCAGTGCCGGACGTGTGCTGGAACGGGCCCGTGTGGCGCCGACGCCATTTCCCGACGGTCTGTTCGGCGCTCCGCAGCTCATCTGGGTGGATCGGGCGGCCGGCGGCGTCAGGCTAGGTGTGAGGCGACGTTCACGAACAGTGCCGGTCGGCCCAGCGACTCTGGCCTCCGACGGGCGCGGGACCGCTGGCGGTGGGCTGGGATGACCCACATGACTGAGTCGTCGCCCGACCAGGCCGACCACAGTCGGGGTGCCTGACCTCTCGTGACCTTGGCCATTCGCGATGAAGGTTTGGGGCTGGGGGGCCTGCGGATGATCTCGTTGGGCCGCTTGATCGACGGTCGTGGAAGTACGCGAGCTGGAAGGCGCCGGTCCCCTCGCTGACCTGGTCACGCTCCTTGCGGATACCGCTCGGTCTCGGATCCCGAAAGCCCAACCCCTGGTCTCACTGCTCGACGAGGGACGACGATAACGGCTTGGGATCGGGGACCGGACCATCCTCGGCCAGCCGTGAGAATGGGGTGGACTTTCTCGACACGGTCACGCCAACGACGATTTCCGCGGTATGCTTTCGCAATGTCTGAACTGCAAGAAGAGCCAAAGCGAGATCGCACCGGGGTTGAGCTGTTCGCGGGCGCGGGTGGCCTGGCGATGGCGGTCCATGGGGCGGGCTTCCGGCCATTGCTGTTCAATGAGTTCGCCCCGCGGGCGTGTCAGACCCTGGAAGCGAACGGGGCCAAGCCCCGAGGGGACGAGGAGCGCATCCCTGAGCCCGGGGAGCCGTGGCCGCTGGTGGCGGGGGACGTCCAGGACCTGGATATGAGCTATCTGCTCGGTCGTGTCGACGTGCTCGCCGGCGGCCCCCCGTGCCAGCCGTTCAGCCTGGGTGGGATTGCCAAGGGGGACGAGGACAAGCGCAACATGTTCCCGCAGATGTTCAAGGCGATGCGCCAGATCCGACCTAAGGCCGTCATCTGCGAGAACGTCGTGGGACTGCTCAGGCCATCGTTCAAGCCGTACCTCGACTACATCTTGCGCGAGATGGAGATGCCTTTCGAACTGCGTGATCCGCAGATCCCTTGGCAGAAGCACGACGAGTCGCTCGTTGAGGCCAGGAATAGGGCCGCCAGTGACCCGTCGGAGCGCTACAAGGTGGTGATGACGCGCGTGAACGCCGCCGATTACGGGGTCCCCCAGATCAGGCACCGCATCATCATCGTCGCCTTTCGGGAGGACCTCGGGGTCGACATCGACCAGTTCAAGGAGGACGTGCTTCCCCAGTACTCAGAGGAGGCGCTGTTCCGGTCCATGCTCGATGGCTCCTACTGGAAGCGCCATCCCGATGTTCCCGCGCATGTGCGCGCCCGGGCTATGGCCAAGATCCGTAAGGACGTTCCCCTTGTCCCGGACGGATCGAAGCCCTGGCGTACCTTCCGGGACGCTATCGCTGGCATCGATGAGAACGAGGGTAAGCCCCTGCCTAAGATCCCCTGGAACAGGCTCGACCGCCGTGAGTATCGCGCCGGAGGGTTCACTGACCACATCGGATGGCCCGACGCCCGGATCTACAAGGGTCACACGCCCAATGAACTGGACCGTCCTGCCAAGACAGTGAAGGCCGGCGTGCATGGTGTCCCTGGCGGAGAGTCGGTGATGCTGACCGATGATCTAGAAAGCCCCGGTGGCACTACCTATAGGCACAGGTATATGACCGTGCGTGAGACCGCTCGCGTCATGACCTTCCCTGACGACTGGAAGCTGGAAGGTCCTCGTGGGGAGAAGATGCGGCAACTGGGCAACGCGGTCCCGGTGAAGCTAGGTGCGGTCTTCGCCGATGCGGTAGCCAAGGCCCTCGATAGGGCGTCGGGGTCAAGGTCGTGAGCGGTATGTCGAAACCACCACAAAACCGTTGGAACGATAAGTTGCCCCCCGACCGCGCCTGGAAGGGGCGTCCGGGGCGGACTCGGAAAGCTCTGTCCGCTGAACAGGACAAAGCGGCGGGCGGCCGCCATCGGCGTGTGGTTGACCTGGGTGACGGCCGCGTTGCTCACGCCTCGGTATCGTTGAGGGTCCTGCCTAAGACGCGGCGCATCCGCGCGTCACTGCGGTGGGGCGACGGAAGGAAGTCCCCTGAGCGCTACTTGGGCGAGGTTGAGCATGAAACCCGTGCGGCCAACCTCGCTGAGGGCTGGCGGCTGGCCTGGGCTAAGGGCCTTTTGAAGGAAGGGACTCTACCCGAAGACTCGACAGCCTCGACTCCAGCGGTCCGTGCCTCAATGAAAGGCAACCGTGGAAGGGACACGAAGCCTGAGAAAGTCCTCCGGTCGCTTCTCTTCAAGGAAGGACTTCGCTACTTGGTCAACGCACCGCCGATCCAAGGCCTCCGGCGTAGCGCCGACGTGCTGTTCCCGAAGGCGCGAGTCGCCGTCTTCGTCGACGGTTGCTTCTGGCATGTCTGTCCGGAACATCACCGACCAGCGACCAAGAACACGGACTTCTGGACGGAGAAGTTCGCCGACAACCAGCGGCGGGACGCTGAGACCAACCGGATCCTGGAGGAAGCGGGCTGGACGGTCATCAGGGCTTGGGAGCACGAGGCACCGGAGGACGTGGCCCGGCGGGTCATCTCAGAGGTCCGCGGCGTGACCGGCGAGGCGTAGTTACAGCTCCTCGCCGAGCAGTAGGTCATCGATGGCGTCCGTCAACCTGCGCAGAAGGATACGACCCTCCTCATCGCTGTACGCGAGGACGGGACTGTCTGTATCGAGACCTGCCTCGGTGAGAATCTCCAAGGGAATCTGCACCCGGCCGCTCGCATCGATGGTGACTTGCGCGGGTTCCCGGATCATGAGGCGAGTCTCGCACGCGCGTGAAGCTCAGAGGCACGTCTCGTAGCGGGGCGTACCAGTAGGGGTATCGAGATCTTTGTCCCGCACGTGTGGGGGCCGCCCATTAGGGTTGACGGCATGCTGATGGATGCTCCACGACCGTGCCTGACCGGGAACGACGGTGGGCAGCTTGACGCTGGTGGGCGCGCTTTACGTCCTGCCTGCCAGGCATGTGTTCATGACGAAGAGGGGGGCCGGCTGTGACCGAGAACCAGTACATCAATGTCACCCCACACCCGCGCATCTTGGGTGTGCTCGGCGACATCGAGTTCTCGCACTGGCAGTGCCTGGCCGAGTTGATCGACAACTCCTTCGACGAGTTCCAAGCAGCCGGCGAGACGGTGGACCGGCCCTCGGTCGCGGTCTCGCTGCCTCCGGCGAACTCGAAGCGTGCGACGGCTGAGATCACGGTGCAGGACAATGGCCGGGGCATGAGCCTGGAGGCTGTCACCAACGCCATCAGCGCGGGCTGGACGAGCAATGGTCGACACGGTTCCCTCGGCTTGTTCGGCATGGGCTTCAATATCAGTACAGCCCGACTCGGTCGACGTACCACTGTGCGTACCAGTCGGGCGGGCGACCCGGACTGGATCGAGGTGACCCTGGACCTGGTGCAGATCGCCAACTCATCCAGGTACCAGGCGCCGTACCGCACGGTGCCCAAGACCAATCGTGAAGAGCATGGCACCACGATCACCATCAGCGACCTCAAGCAGGAGCAGTACGCCACGCTCTGTCGCCCGCAGACGCAGAACGTGATCCGGGAGAAGCTCGGAGATGTCTACAGCTACCTGCTGTCGGAGAAGGGCTTCCTGCTCACGCTCAACGGCAAGAAGGTCAGGCCGCGCCTGCCTTGTGTCTGGGACGAGAAGCGGACCGTCACCCGCCAGGGCGTGGAGATCCACGCGGTTCAGAAGATCAACCACGTGCTGAGCCCCAAGAACGCCTGCATGGCCTGCGGGTATTGGAGTTCTGCCGACGCCGAGCGATGCGAGGAATGTGGGCAGGACCGCCTGGAACTGAGAGAGCGCAAGATCTGGGGGTGGATCGGGATCCAGCGGTACGTCCACCGCACCGACTACGGCCTGGACTTCCTCCGCAACGGCCGCAAGATCCTTCTCAAGGACAAACGGGTCTTCTACTGGGAAGATGAGGACAGCCTCGCTGAGGCTGAGCTTGAGTACCCCATCGACTCCGGAGCCGTGCAGATGGGCCGGATCGTCGGTGAGATCCACTGCGACCACGTCGCTCCGAACTACCAGAAGACCGCCTTCGAGTTCGAGACAGCCGAATGGCGTCAAGTCCTGCGTGAGGTCCGCGGTAACAGTCCCTTGCGCCCAAAGATCGCGAAGAGCCTTGGGCTGCCGGAGAACCGCAGTCCCCTTGGCCTGCTCTACGCGGGCTTCCGTCGCCAGGACCCGGGGCTCAACTATCTGATCCCGGGCGACGGACGCAACGCTCTCCACGAGACGGCGGCGAAGTGGGCCGGGCTGATGCGGATGGGCGGCTACGAATACCAGACCGACGAGGTGTGGTATCGCGCTGCGTACCAGCACGACAACCCAATAGCCGCGGAACCGCAACCGGGGAATGATGACATCCTCCCCGGGCTTGGGGCTGGTTTCCTCGACCCGGATGACGAGACCGGAGGCGGTTCGGAGCCCGACACGACCACGGCGGGCCAGGAAGCGTCCGAGGACGACGCCGCACCAGTCGAGACGTTGGACCAGCGGCTCCAGCGATACCGAGATCACGCCGACCCCATCGTGGACCTGACGGGCCCGTACTACCTCGAAGACCTGGGCCGCGTGGATCTGACGGCTTGGGCGGTTAGCGGCCAGAATCTGGTCACCAAAGACGGGCAGCCCGCGCCTGTGATCGTCTCGATGGTCCGAGCCCCACACTTGGAGGTATTCGTCGACACTGGCCACTCGCTTTTCCGTGAATACGGGACGGACATGCGCGACTTGGCGCTCGTCGAGGTCGCGGAGTTCATGCGGGTACGGGCGAACAACGTGTCGATGCCCCTGAGTGAGATCGTCGCGCAGCTCAAGACCCACACCTCCAGCCCTAGGCTGACGCCGGCGGCGATGGCGGAGGAATCCGAGCGGCTCCTCGAACAGGTGCGTATGGCCATGGTGGCGCCCGTTGCGGCGAACCCGGCTGTGCACTGGCTGCTGCTCACGAAGGATGAACGAGCGGACGCCGAGCGCCGCTTCGCGGTCGAGGCTGGTGGGGCGTTCCCTTGGAACGACGCGATCTCCAATGGGGAGTTCATCCGCTATGTGCCGGCCAGCGCCGTCATCCGTATCATTCAGGACTCCCCGGAGACCTTCCTCGATGGTTGTGTCTTCAAGCGCGGGTACATCGCTCTAAGTGATCCTGGGGCGCGAGAGCTCGTCGTGGAGCGACTGGTCAACCCCCTGGGGGACCTCGCGCTGCTGGAACAGCACCGTCCACGCCTCGACGTGGAGGAGTTGGCCCGGATCAGGATCAGCTGCCGTCTCATCGCGCGCGACCTCGCTGACAACACGTAGGGAGAGCGGTATGCCGTTCCTGGACGCAGCCTCCCTGCTGGACTCCGGCCCACTGCAGTTTCCTCGCCGCATCGAACGCCTCCTGTGGCACCTGGGCTTCTCCGATGTGTCGAACATCGACGGTTCCGGTGACGAGGGTGGCGACATTCTCGCCTTCCACAAGGGCGAGACTTGGGTGGTCCAGTGCAAGTGGAAGCGACGCGGAGCCGTAGGGGCCGATGCGGTGGATGAGGTCGCTCGCGCTCGGGATCACTACCGAGCCCACAAGGCGATCGTCGTCACCAACACTCGTTTCAGCCCTGACGCTCGGCAGCGTGTGGCGAATCTGGGACGCCTAGGCCCTGAAATCCTCTTGTGGGGCGGAACAGACCTAACAACCAGTTTTGACCGGGTACCGCCCCGCTTTGGACGGGTGACGCCTCGGCCGTACCAGGCCGAGGCGTTGCAGGCGCTGACCGCCGATCTCGATGCCTCTGGTCGTGCGCTGCTGGTGCTGGCCACGGGCCTGGGTAAAACGGTCGTCGGAGGCGAAGTGATCGCGGCGCACCTGCGTCGCGCTCCCCAGGACCAGGTTTTGGTCGTCGCTCACGCCAAAGACCTCGTCCAGCAACTAGAGCGGGCGCTCTGGCGGCACCTACCCAAAGACGTTCCAACGCGGCTCCTCACGAGCGACACACGCCCTGATGACCTCTCCGGCCTCACCTGCGCGACGGTCGGCTCGGCGTTGTCCGTCGCACGATTCGGATACCGCCCAGGACTCGTCATGATTGACGAAGCCCACCACGTGGGCGAAGAAGGCCAGTACGACGTTCTGTTGGAACTCCTCAGCTCGGCACGCCACCTGGGCGTCACCGCGACCCCATGGCGCGGTGACAAGCACGACATCACCCATCAGCTCGGCGCTGCCAGCTTCAGCCTGGGTATCGAGGAGGGAATGCGGCGTGGCTACCTCGCTCAGGTCGACTACCGCCTGTTCGTCGACGACATCGACTGGGACGTCGTCCGCGAGGCCAGCGACCACTCATACGGACTGGCCGAACTCAACGCGAAGCTCTTTCTGCCGCAGCGAGACGAAGCCATCCGCGACGAGCTGGCCACCGCATGGGCCGCCACGCGCAACCCCCGGGCCATCGTTTTCTGCCGCACTATCGAACACGCTGAGCGGCTAGCTGACGTGTTGCGGCGTACCCCCCTTTGGTCAGGTGCCCTCTCCATCCACGCAGGACTCGCCAAGAGGGAACGGCAGAACCGCCTGCTCGCTTTCCGTGCTGGCGACGTGCCCATCCTGACAGCGGTCGACATCCTCAACGAGGGCGTCGATGTGCCGGACGTCAATATCCTCTGCTTCGCACGAGTCACGCACTCCCGTCGAATCTTCGTTCAGCAGCTTGGGCGTGGGCTCCGCCTGCGCGAGGGAAAGGAGCGAGTCACGGTGTTGGACTTCGTCAGTGACCTCCGCCGCATCGCTGCCGCACTCAAGCTGAAGAGGGCGCTTGACGGTGATGGTGAGATCGAGACCCTGGCGAAGATCACCTCGTCGAATATCGACTTCAGCGACCAGAAGGTGGCCACGCTCATGGATGAGTGGATCAAGGACGCGGCCAGTCTTGAGACCGCGTACGACGAGCACCGACTCCAGTTCCCCGCCACCCGCGCCCCCTAGGAGTAATCACCGTGGCCTTGCAGCACTTGCCTGCACCCATTCGCGAACGCCTCCTCATTGAGATCTACCAACAGGCCAATGACCTGGATTGGGAGTTCTTGAGCAACACCGAGAAGACGAACCAGTACCGGAGATGGATCGAGGATCCCAAGGTCGGTGGAATCCTGCTCTCCTACGGGCCGGAGAAGGACGCCAGGGTCTGGATCAAGGACGTCCCCATGAAGGAGTATGCCCGAGCACAGGAGGGGATCGGAAACTATGTCCGCTATGCGGTAAATCGGTTCCAGGGGCCGGAGGAAGTCGTTCGTGCGGCATGTGGCAGTGGCTGGGTGATGAAGCCCAATTCGGTTGGAGAGAAGCCGAATCACTGCTACGCCATCGCTGGACACGCCACTCGGTACATTTGCTGGGGCCGCGCCGGAACCTTTCGTGACCTTGTCTGGGCCGCGCTGAACGAGGCCATCGAGTCAGCGGAGCGGCCCGCGATCGTCATCACTACCCGCAACGGTGAGACCATTTCTACGGCCGAGCGCACGCGCCAGGAACGGCTCGCTCTGCGTTGTGGCGCGGACCTTCGGTACCTCCACCGCGAGATGATCCCGAACCCTGACTACCTTGGAGCGGTGGGCGGTGGCCATGGTCAATCGCAACCTACCCTCGTCGACTAGCCTTCAGGCGGCTCTCTGCTAACGAGTGGGTGCGTGATAACGGGTGAGGCGTGTCTGCCCGCTTGAGGCCTGCTGGTCAGGCTTGGGTGGTGCGGTCGGAGACGAGGCCGGCGATGGCCCGGTAGGTGTTGGGCAGGCGGTCGCGGCGGTGGGCCCAGCGGGTCAGTTGCTTCCAGCGTTTGTGATCTGCCAGGTCGTGTTCGACGGTGATGCGGTCGGAGGAGTGCCCGTGACGGTCACGTTCCCACTGCTCGGTTCTCTCCGACAGTGCTCCAGGCCGCGGTTTTCTTGGCGGGGTGATGGCTTGGCCTGGGTGGTCGCGTCTCAGGCCGAGGTAGCCGTCGTCCAGCGAGATTTCGACGTCGGGGAAGTGCTGGAAGCAGGCGGCGATGCAGGCCGCTCACCGGGACATGTCCTGTTCGGCGAGTGAGTGAAACCGCGCGAGGAGACCCTGTGTCGCCCACTGGGAGGGCACCGATGGTCAGCCTCCTTCGAGGGCGCGTTCACCCATTGCGATCATGCGAGTGCCCTCCGTCCGATGTGGGCCCGTCTGCGCCTCAGCCGACGACAGTCAGCCACGATGGCGGGTACGCCGACCGATCAGGCGCGCGTGTGCCTCGCTGCGCCCCCGCCCGCCTCAGCCACGTTAGTGGGGCTTGTCGTCGACCACCGGAAGCCGCGATGGCCGGCACGCATCTGACGACGGTGCGGGAGCCATCAGTATGGAAGTGGTGACCGCTCCTACAGCGAACTGCGCGAGGCCCTGCCCATGCGGTCGGACAAGGTGCTGTCCGACCGGTTGGTGCAGCTTGGCGAGGCCGGAGTCGTCGAGCGCGACCGTCGACCGGGCTGGCCGCCGCGAGTGCGCTATGCGCTCACCCCGAGTGGACACCGCCTCGGCCCTGTCCTACAGGCTCTGTGGGACTGGGGGGCGGAGGTCTCAACATGAGGCAGCGGGGCTGAGGGTGGCTGTGCGACGAGCCCTGTTCGCTAATTGGTCGGACTGAGCCGTCTCACCTGCGGCGATGCTCCAAGATCCCGTCCACGCCTCGTCCACGGACCCCGACATACAGCCGCTCCGAGCCGCACACGCCTGCACATACGCGAAGACCCCGTCTCAGCGAAAGCGCTGATGGCGGGGTCTTTGGGCACCTAATCCAAGGTGCCCCCGGCAGGATTCGAACCTGCGCACACGGCTCCGGAGGCCGTTGCTCTATCCCCTGAGCTACGGGGGCGTGTCGGTCGCGTTGCTCGCGGCGACGGGTAGAACACTACCAGCTCCCTCGCGGTGGTCATGAACGGGTTTCCGCTGTCGGGGGCGGGGTTACGGGTCGCCCGGTCGGGGTGGAAGTGGGGAAAACCCGGACGCGGTGGCCGGGGTCGACCTACTCTCGAGTTGTGCCAGGCGCTTCGGGCCGGGTGCTTGTTGTGGACGACAACAAGGTCATCCGGCAGTTGATCAGGGTCAACCTCGAGCTGGAGGGGCTGGAGGTCGTGACCGCGGCCGATGGTGCCGAGTGTCTTGATGTCGTTCATCAGGTGCGGCCCGATGTCGTGACCCTCGATGTCGTCATGCCCCGGCTGGACGGAATCCGGACCGCCGCTCGCCTGCGAGCCGATCCGCGTACCCGTGACGTGCCCCTCGCCATCATCAGTGCCTGTACCCAGTACGAGGTCGAGGCCGGGCTGGAAGTGGGCGTCGACGCCTTCCTCGCCAAGCCGTTCGAGCCCGCTGAACTCGTCGGGATGGTCCGGGAGTTGATCGAGCGGGAGCGGAGCGGGGGGAGGCCGGGGGGCGGTGGTGGTGCCAGTGGGGGTGGTGCGCCCGCGTACGGGTCCGTCCTCGGTGCGGGGGAGGCCGAGCGGGCCGGGAGCGCCGGCGGTTGATTCATCGGCTGCGCATGGATTGCCGGTCCATAGCCGCGCACGGCTCCGCCGCCCCGCGTCCACATCCCGGACCCTCCTCGAAACCGGCTCGCATATCCACCCCCTTCCTCCCATACGCTTGTCCCCGTGACCCCCGTCGAGCTCTCCCGCACCGTGCTGCACGCCGTGCGTCGCGCTGTCGACGAGGGTGAGCTCAGCGTGACCGTGCCGGAGCGGGCCGTGGTCACTCCGCCGGGCCCAGGGGGCTGTGGCGACTACGCCACCAACATCGCCCTCCAGCTGGCCCGCGCGGCAGGGCAGCCGCCGCGGCGCGTGGCCGAGATCCTGAGGTCGCGGCTCGCCGGTGAGGCCTCCATCGGTGACGTCGTCGTCACCGGGCCCGGATTCCTCAACTTCAGCCTGGAACGAAACGCCTCCGCACTCCTCGTCGAGGCGATCCTGCGGCGTGGGCGGCGGTACGGCCACGCCGAGGGGTTCAGCGGGACCATCGTGCAGCTCCGGTGCCCGGCGGAGGTCCGTGCCGTCGTCGTCACGGATGCCCTGGCCCGCGTGCTGCGCAGCCAGGGTGACGTCGTCCGCATCGAGCGCGAGGGTCGGCCCGCGCCGGAGTGGGAGACCGTCCTCGGAGTGGAAAGCAGCTCTTCCGGCAGCCGCCCCGGGAGTCATCCCCGCAGTCGCTCCGGCGGTCACCCCCGAAGCCACTCCGCAGGCCCCCGCACCCTCCCCGATCTCGACGTCACCGTCCACCCCGTCCCCGCCCCCGCCGACCCGCTGCCCCTCGGCCGCGACGCCGCCCGCTGGGCCCTGCTGTACACGGCCGCCCACGACCGGCCCCGGATCCCCGGCGATCATCTGGTCCAGCGGGAAGCCAACCCTCTCTTCCGCGTCCGGTACACCCACGCCCGCACCCGGGCACTCCTGCGCAACGCCGCCGACCTGGGCTTCCACCCCGAGCCAGGGCCCGTGAGCGACGCGGAAGCACTGCTCGCCGCACTCGGCGACCACCCCCGCATCCTCACCGCCACCGCCACCCACCGCAGCCCCGACCGCCTGGCCCGGCACCTCGTCGCCGTCGCCGACGCCGCGCTGCCGCTGCTCCCAGCCGTGCTGCCCCTCGGCGACGAGAAACCCTCGGCCGCCCACCGTGCCCGGCTCGCTCTCGCCGAAGCCGCCGGGGCGGTGCTGGCCGGTGGCCTGTCCCTGCTCGGCATCGACGCACCCGACCATCTCTGAGAGACGTATACCGATCATGAGCCGTTCCGCACACCCTGCCGGCCCCCGTCACGCCGACGTCCTCCCCGAGGGCCACTACTCGGCACCGCCCGCCGACCTCAACGCCCTGGACCCGAAGATCTGGGCGCAGACCGTGACGCGTGACGAGCACGGTGTCGCCACCGTCGGGGGGATCTCCGTCACGCGGCTCGCCGAGGAGTTCGGCACCCCGGCCTACATCCTCGACGAGGCCGACTTCCGGGCACGCGCGCGTGCGTGGCGCACCGCCTTCGGGGCCGACGCCGACGTCTACTACGCCGGCAAGGCGTTCCTCTCCCGCGCCGTCGTGCGCTGGCTGCACGAGGAAGGGCTGAACGTCGACGTCTGCTCCGGTGGCGAGCTGGCCACCGCCCTCTCCGCCGGCATGCCCGCCGACCGCATCGCCTACCACGGCAACAACAAGTCCGTCGACGAGATCACCAGGGCCGTCGAGGCCGGCGTGGGGCACATCGTGCTCGACTCCTTCCAGGAGATCGCCCGCGTCGCCCACATCGCGCAGAGCCTCGGGAAGCGGCAGAAGGTCCTCATCCGGATCACCGTCGGCGTCGAGGCCCACACCCACGAGTTCATCGCCACGGCCCACGAGGACCAGAAGTTCGGCATCCCGCTGGCCGGCGGGCACGCCGCCGAGGCGGTACGCCGCGCCCTTCAGCTCGACGGGCTCGAACTCGTCGGTATCCACAGCCACATCGGCTCGCAGATCTTCGACATGTCCGGGTTCGAGGTCGCCGCCCACCGGGTCGTCTCGCTGCTCAAGGACGTCCGCGACGAGCACGGCGTCGAGCTGCCGGAGATCGACCTCGGCGGTGGGCTCGGGATCGCGTACACCAGCGACGACGATCCCCGCGAGCCGCACGAGATCGCCAAGGCGCTCAACGAGATCGTCAGCCGTGAGTGTGAGGCCGCCAAGCTGCACACGCCGCGCATCTCCGTCGAGCCGGGGCGCGCCATCGTCGGCCCGACCGCCTTCACGCTCTACGAGGTCGGCACCATCAAGCCGCTCGACGGCCTGCGGACGTACGTCTCCGTCGACGGCGGCATGTCGGACAACATCCGTACCGCGCTGTACGACGCCGAGTACAGCGTCGCGCTGGTCTCCCGCACCTCCGACGCCGAGCCGATGCTCGCCCGGGTCGTCGGCAAGCACTGCGAGAGCGGGGACATCGTGGTCAAGGACGCCTTCCTGCCGGCCGACGTGGCACCGGGCGACCTCATCGCCGTACCGGCCACGGGTGCCTACTGCCGGTCCATGGCCAGCAACTACAACCACGTGCTGCGGCCGCCCGTCGTCAGCGTGCAGGGCGGTGAGGCCCGGGTGATCGTCCGCCGTGAGACGGAGGAGGACCTGCTGCGTCTCGACGTCGGCTGAGCGAGAAGCCCAAGGCTGCGGGGGCGGAAGATCTCCTGTCTGCCGCCCCCATGAAAATGAAATAGACGTCTCACGATCCGGACCGGGGGCAGAAACTCCCGTCCGGTGAGTGAGACTGGTTCCACCGTAGACGGTAATGAGGAAACGAGGTCGGATGATGCGTACGCGTCCGCTGAAGGTGGCGCTGCTGGGCTGTGGAGTGGTCGGCTCAGAGGTGGCGCGCATCATGACGACGCACGCCGACGACCTCACGGCCCGGATCGGGGCCCCGGTGGAGCTGGCGGGGGTGGCCGTGCGGCGGCCCGACAGGGTCAGGGAGGGCATCGACCCGGCCCTCGTCACCACCGACGCCACCGCCCTCGTCAAACGCGGCGACATTGATGTCGTCGTGGAGGTGATCGGCGGGATCGAGCCCGCGCGGACCCTCATCACCACCGCCTTCGAGCACGGTGCCTCCGTCGTCTCCGCCAACAAGGCGCTGCTCGCCCAGGACGGGGCGGCCCTGCACGCCGCCGCCGAGGAGCACGACAAGGACCTCTACTACGAGGCCGCCGTCGCCGGTGCCATTCCGCTGATCCGGCCGCTGCGCGAGTCCCTCGCCGGCGACAAGATCAACCGCGTGATGGGCATCGTCAACGGCACGACCAACTTCATCCTCGACAAGATGGACTCGACCGGTGCCGGCTACCAGGAGGCCCTCGACGAGGCCACCGCTCTGGGATACGCCGAAGCCGACCCGACCGCCGACGTCGAGGGCTTCGACGCCGCCGCCAAGGCCGCCATCCTCGCCGGTATCTCCTTCCACACGCGCGTGCGCCTCGACGACGTCTACCGTGAGGGCATGACCGAGGTCACCGCCGCCGACTTCGCCTCCGCCAAGGAGATGGGCTGCACCATCAAGCTGCTCGCCATCTGCGAGCGGGCCGAGGACGGGGCGTCCGTCACCGCGCGCGTGCATCCCGCGATGATCCCGCTGAGCCACCCACTGGCCTCCGTGCGCGGCGCCTACAACGCCGTGTTCGTCGAGTCCGACGCCGCCGGGCAGCTCATGTTCTACGGCCCCGGCGCGGGCGGTTCCCCGACGGCCTCGGCCGTGCTCGGCGACCTCGTCGCCGTCTGCCGCAACCGGCTCAGCGGCGCGACCGGACCGGGCGAGTCCGCCTACGCCGCCCTCACCGTGTCCCCGATGGGCGACGTCGTCACGCGCTACCACATCAGCCTCGACGTGGCCGACAAACCGGGTGTTCTCGCCCAGGTCGCGACCGTCTTCGCCGAGCACGGAGTCTCGATCGATACGGTTCGCCAGTCGGGGAAGGACGGCGAGGCCTCCCTCGTCGTCGTCACGCACCGCGCGTCCGACGCCGCCCTCACCGGGACCGTCGAGGCGTTGCGCAAGCTCGACACCGTGCGTGGTGTCGCCAGCATCATGCGGGTTGAAGGAGAGTAACCAGCAATGACCCACCAGTGGCGCGGAATCATCGAGGAGTACCGGGACCGTCTGCCGGTATCCGACACCACGCCGGTCGTGACGCTCCGCGAGGGCGGCACGCCGCTCGTGCCCGCGCAGGTGCTCTCCGAGCGCACGGGCTGCGAGGTCCACCTCAAGGTGGAGGGTGCGAATCCGACCGGGTCCTTCAAGGACCGCGGTATGACCATGGCCATCACGCGGGCCAAGGAGGAGGGCGCGAAGGCCGTCATCTGCGCCTCCACCGGCAACACGTCGGCCTCCGCCGCCGCGTACGCCGTGCGGGCCGGGATGGTCTGTGCCGTGCTCGTGCCGCAGGGCAAGATCGCGCTCGGCAAGATGGGCCAGGCCCTCGTGCACGGCGCGAAGATCCTCCAGGTCGACGGCAACTTCGACGACTGCCTCACGCTCGCGCGCGGCCTGAGCGACAACTACCCGGTCGCTCTGGTCAATTCGGTCAATCCGGTGCGCATCGAGGGGCAGAAGACCGCCGCGTTCGAGATCGTGGACATGCTCGGCGACGCGCCCGACATCCACGTCCTGCCGGTGGGCAACGCGGGCAACATCACGGCCTATTGGAAGGGCTACAAGGAGTACGCCGCCGACGGCGTCGCCTCCCGGACCCCGCGGATGTGGGGCTTCCAGGCCTCGGGCAGCGCCCCGATCGTGCGCGGCGAGATCGTCAAGGACCCGTCGACCATCGCCACCGCCATCCGCATCGGTAATCCGGCCTCCTGGCAGTACGCGCTCAGCGCGCGGGACGAGTCGGGCGGCTTCATCGACGAGGTGACGGACCGTGAGATCCTGCGCGCCTACCGGCTGTTGGCCTCGCAGGAGGGCGTCTTCGTCGAGCCCGCGTCCGCCGCGTCCGTCGCCGGTCTGCTGAAGGCCGCCGAGCAGGGCAAGGTCGACCCGGGGCAGCGGATCGTGTGCACCGTGACGGGCAACGGACTGAAGGACCCCGACTGGGCCGTCGCCGGTGCCCCGCAGCCGGTCACCGTACCCGTCGACTCGGCGGCCGCGGCAGAGCGCCTCGGACTGGCCTGACGTGCGCCGACGCGCCGAGCGCCGGTGTAACGCTCGACACGGTCCGGCGTAAGACGGCGCTTGCCCGGGGAGGTTCCCGACGGGGGGTGCACAGGGGGCTTACGACACGCATCGTGCGCCTCCTGTGCGCCCTATGTCGCCACAGAACCTTCCTTCGATAGGCTGTACTGAACCCGCCCGCCGCATATGCCGCGGAGCCGCGCCGTCTCCGCGGCCCCCAGGGTTCTCGTACACCATCGAATGTCCATCCCACGTCATTCGACAATCACGCAGCTCAAGGAGAGTCATCGAGCGATGGCCGGTCCAGCGTTCCGCGCCGCCGCCGTCCGGGTGCGCGTCCCCGCCACCAGCGCCAACCTCGGCCCGGGCTTCGACGCCCTCGGCCTCGCGCTGGGGTTGTACGACGACGTGGTCGTCCGGGTGGCCGACTCCGGGCTGCACATCGACATCGCGGGTGAGGGCAGCGAGACGCTCCCGCGCGACGAGCGGCACCTTCTCGTACGTTCCCTGCGCACCGCCTTCGATCTGCTGGGCGGACAGCCGCGCGGCCTGGAAATCGTCTGCGCCAACCGCATTCCGCACGGCCGGGGCCTGGGTTCCTCGTCGGCCGCCATCTGCGCCGGCATCGTCGCCGCCCGCGCCGTGACCATAGGCGCCGAGGCCAAGCTCGACGACACCGCGCTGCTGGAGCTCGCCACCGAGATCGAGGGCCACCCCGACAACGTCGCCGCGTGTCTGCTGGGCGGCTTCACGCTGTCCTGGATGGAGGGGGGCGCGGCCCGGGCGATCAGAATGGAACCCGCCGATTCCATCGTTCCGGTGGTTTTCGTGCCCGGAAAGCCGGTACTCACCGAAACCGCGCGCGGCCTGCTCCCGCGCTCCGTGCCGCACGTCGATGCGGCAACCAACGCGGGCCGGGCCGCCCTGCTCGTCGAGGCCATGACGCGGCGCCCCGAGCTGCTGCTGCCCGCCACCGAGGACCGTCTGCACCAGGAGTACCGCGCCCCGGCCATGCCCGAGAGCGCGGCGCTGGTGGAGCGGCTGCGGGCCGAGGGCGTCCCCGCGGTCATCTCCGGCGCCGGCCCCACGGTCATGGCCCTGGCCGACCCGGGCACCGCCGACAAGGTGGAGGCTCTGGCGGGCGCGGACTGGGCCGCCAACCGGCTGAGCCTCGATCCGCAGGGCGCGATCGTGCTGCCGCTCGCGACCTCCAGTGACATTTAAAAGCGCACGGTTGCCGGATTTCGAGAGGGGGAATGTTTGTTGGATCCGGTAGTGTTAACCTCAAGTCTGCACCCGACCCCACCATGGCGAGGTGCCTCGTGTCCCCGTCCGGGACAGACATTCTTCCGGGAGCCCCCCAAGCCGCACTGTGTTCCGTACGTCGGACCGTTCGCCGTACACGGACACTGAGCGGGGCGCAGGGCACGCTCCGGAACCGGTGCGACCACGCCGCGTGACACTGACACTGGGTGCCACGGCGTACGGAAGCGCCATCACCAGATTCCTCCGCCGCTGAGGCGGACCACCGCCCCGGCACGGTTCACACCAAACGGACCGAAGCCGGACAGCACAACCGGTCGCCGAGCCAGACAGGCCGACGTCCGCTCCAGGGAAGGACCCTTCGTGAGCGACACCACCGATCTGATGGGCGCACGTGTCGAGGAGACCGCTGCCGCGCCCGCCACGGACGCCTCCGCGCCTGCCACCGGTGCCGGCTCCCGGCGGCGCCGCGGTACCGGCCTCGAGGGCATGGTGCTGGCCGAGCTGCAACAGGTCGCATCCGGCCTCGGTATCAGGGGCACCGCGCGTATGCGCAAGAGCCAGCTGATCGAGGTCATCAAGGAGGCGCAGGCGTCCGGCGGCGCCGCTCCGGCCGCGAAGGCCGAGGCCCCCGCCGAGACCAAGCCGAAGCGCCGCGCCACCTCCCGGACCCGTACGGGGGACAACGCCGAGAAGGCGGAGAAGAAGGCGGACGCGAAGCAGGCCCCCGAGGCCCCCGCCGAGAAGGCCGACAAGGCCCAGAAGGCCGTCGCCCAGCAGCAGATCGACATTCCCGGCCAGCCGGCTGGGGGCCCCTCCCGCGCGAGCGCAGCCGAGCGTGGGGGAGACGACGCGCCCTCCGAGCGCCGCCGTCGCCGGGCCACCGCCGACGCCGGTTCGCCGGCCGCCGCCGCTCCCGAGACGGTCGCCGCCGAGGCGAAGAACGAGTCCAAGGGCGAGTCGCAGCCGCAGCAGCAGTCCCAGAACGACGCCAAGTCCGACGGGGGCGAGGGCGGCGAGGGCCGTCGTCGCGACCGCCGTGACCGCGGCCGGGACAGGGACCGCGACGGCGGGCGCGACCGCGACCGCCGAGGCAACAAGGGCGACGACCAGCAGGGCGGCCAGCGCGGCCAGCAGAACCAGCAGCAGGGCGGCGGTCGTCAGGACCGTGACCGGCAGCAGGACGACGACGACTTCGAGGGCGGCCGACGTGGGCGCCGTGGGCGTTACCGCGACCGCCGTGGCCGCCGTGGCCGCGACGACGTGGCCGCCGAGCCGCAGATCGCCGAGGACGACGTCCTGATCCCCGTCGCGGGCATCCTGGACATCCTCGACAACTACGCCTTCATCCGCACGTCCGGCTACCTGCCCGGCCCGAACGACGTGTACGTCTCCCTCGCCCAGGTCCGCAAGAACGGCCTGCGCAAGGGTGACCACATCACCGGTGCGGTCCGCCAGCCGAAGGAAGGCGAGCGCCGCGAGAAGTTCAACGCGCTGGTGCGCCTGGACTCCGTCAACGGCATGGCGCCCGAACACGGCCGTGGCCGCCCGGAGTTCAACAAGCTCACGCCGCTGTACCCGCAGGACCGCCTCCG
The DNA here is from genome assembly GCF_055585925.1 of Streptomyces sp. NPDC052064. Classification (NCBI taxonomy): domain Bacteria; kingdom Bacillati; phylum Actinomycetota; class Actinomycetes; order Kitasatosporales; family Streptomycetaceae; genus Streptomyces; species Streptomyces sp. NPDC052064. The sequence goes on along the minus strand of NZ_JBVJJE010000008.1, from coordinate 458,324 downwards.
TCTGGAGACGGACCCGGGCGTGCTGACCACCCGCATCATCGACCTGGTCTCGCCCATCGGTAAGGGGCAGCGCGGTCTGATCGTGGCCCCGCCGAAGACCGGCAAGACCATGATCATGCAGGCGATCGCCAACGCGATCACGCACAACAACCCCGAGTGCCACCTGATGGTCGTCCTCGTCGACGAGCGTCCGGAAGAGGTCACCGACATGCAGCGGTCGGTCAAGGGCGAGGTCATCTCCTCGACCTTCGACCGCCCGGCCGAGGACCACACGACGGTCGCCGAGCTCGCCATCGAGCGTGCGAAGCGTCTGGTCGAGCTCGGTCACGACGTGGTCGTCCTGCTGGACTCCATCACGCGTCTGGGCCGTGCGTACAACCTCGCCGCCCCGGCCTCCGGCCGCATCCTGTCCGGTGGTGTCGACTCGACGGCGCTGTACCCGCCGAAGCGCTTCTTCGGTGCGGCGCGGAACATCGAGGACGGCGGTTCGCTGACCATCCTCGCCACCGCGCTGGTGGACACCGGGTCCCGCATGGACGAGGTGATCTTCGAGGAGTTCAAGGGCACCGGCAACGCGGAGCTCAAGCTCGACCGGAAGCTCGCCGACAAGCGCATCTTCCCGGCGGTGGACGTCGACGCGTCCGGCACCCGTAAGGAAGAGATCCTGCTCGCCAACGACGAGCTCGCCATCGTCTGGAAGCTGCGTCGGGTGCTGCACGCCCTCGACCAGCAGCAGGCCGTCGAGCTGCTCCTCGACAAGATGAAGCAGACGAAGTCGAACGCCGAGTTCCTGATGCAGATCCAGAAGACGACGCCGACGCCCGGCAACGGCGACTGAGGTAAGCACTGCGTAAGAGGGCCGCCCCCGTTCACGGGGGCGGCCCTTTGTGGTGTTCGTGTGCGGGTAGGATCACGCTCTCTTCGAACAAGTGATCCCGAGGGGGGACATTCGTGGGTAGAACCATGCCTGGGGGCGGTCGGCACAGACGCCGGATACGCATCGCCCTTCCCGTCGCCGCGGCCGGTGTCGCAGCCGCCGTGGCCGCCGCGCTGCTGACGACGTCCGCCGGCGCGGCCACCGCACTGCCGCAGCCGCCGGTCAAGCCCGCCACCAGCTCGCCGTCGCTCGCCGAGCTGGAGAAGCGCGTCGCGGGCGCCATGGCCGGTGACGACGTCGCCGGGCAGACGACCAAGTCGTCGCTCAGCGCGAGCACGAACACCAGCGGCTCCGCCATCGACCCGAAGATCATCGGCGGCAGCGAGACGACCATCACCTCGGCCCCGTGGATGGCGCAACTGCACTACTACGACGACCGGGGCACCTCGACCACCAGCGACGACCTCGGCTTCTTCTGCGGCGGCGCCGTCGTCGCGCCGACGAAGATCCTCACCGCCGCGCACTGCGTCAAGGGCTACGACTGGCACGCCAACGGCGCGATCGTCACCGGCACCTCCCAGCTGCCCTCGGCCGACGGCACGGACCTGCACGGCGGCACCGTCACCGGCGTCTGGCGGCAGTGGAACCACCCGTCGTACAACGCGACGACCATCGACAACGACATCGCGGTGCTCACCCTGCCCGTCCCGGTGAAGGCCACGCCGATCCGCATGACGACGTCCGGTGACACCACGTCGTACAAAGCCGGCACCAGCGCCAAGGTCTACGGCTGGGGCCGCACCAGCTCCACCAGCGACGACATCTCCGAGACGCTGAAGACGGCCACGCTGCCCGTCCAGTCCGACACCACCTGCGCCGGCGCGTACGGCAGCGACTTCGTCAAGGGTCACATGGTCTGCGCGGGCCAGCCCGCCACCGGCAGCGACACCGGCACCACCACCGCCTGCAACGGCGACTCCGGCGGCCCCCTGGTCGTGAACAACCGGATCGTCGGTGTCGTCTCCTGGGGTGTGACGGACTGCGTCGCCAAGGGCGCCTACAGCGTCTTCAGCAAGGTCAGCACCTACGTCGGCGCCGCCTACCCACGCCTCGACGACACCAACATCAGCGGCGACCACAAGGCCGACCTGTGGGTGCGCAACGCCTCCACCAAGACCGGCTACTCCAAGGACTCCAAGGGCACGTCGTTCGCCGCCCGCGAGTCCTGGGGCAACTGGAACGGCTTCAACACCGTCCTCCAGACGGACTTCGACCGGGACGGCTACCAGGACCTGGTCTACCGGCGCAGCAGCGACGGCGACGTCTTCTGGACCCACTACGTGATCTCCACCGGCACCTGGTCCACCAAGCAGATCGCCGACAACTGGAAGACCCGCACCCGCATCATCACCCCCGGTGACGTCACCGGCGACTACCTGCCCGACCTGCTCTCGGTCGACTCGGCGGGCGTGATGTGGATCTACCCGGGCAAGGGCAACGGCACCTTCTCGCCCCGCGTCAAGGTGAGCTCCGGCTGGAACCAGTACAACTCCGTGCGCGGCCACGGCGACTTCACCGGGGACGGCAAGACCGACCTGATCGCCCGAAGCTCGTCGGGCAGCTACATGTACCTCTACAAGGGCACCGGCAAGGCCGGCTCGGGCGCCTTCTCGGCCCGGGTCAAGGTGCGCACCTGGAGCGGCTACAACGCCTTCGACGCCACCGGCGACATCACCGGCGACGGCAAGGCCGACTTCCTGGCCCGCACCCCCGGCGGGACGCTCTACCTGTACCCGGGCACCGGCAAGGCGACCAGCGAGATCTTCGCCACAAGGATCTCCGTCGGTACCGATTTCAAGCAGTACGACATCTTCGGCTGAAACCGCAGGTGAGCGAGGTACTCCTCGCTGACACGCATACACACTGTGCCCACCGCCCCACGCGGTGGGCACAGTCCGTTGTGCAACCCTTTCCCGAGTTTCTCCGTCTGACCAGGCGGAGCGACGATGGTGCCAGGAGGAACTCCCCGACCGCCCACGCCTGGCACTGACCGCAGGGGGTAACCGACCGTAGACGAGCTGAGGAGCACATGTCCGCCGAGAGCACACCGGGTCCGGGCATACCGGACGATACCGGGACCGCCGGGCCGCGCCACCGCGCCAAGGGCCGACGCCGCAAGCCCCGTAAGCGTCACAGAGGCCTGATGGTGACGGCCTGGACCGCCGCGGGCATCGTCGTCCTGGGCGGCACGGGGGCGGGGTACGTGTACTTCAAGCTCAACGGCAACCTGAAGAGCGTCGACATCGACCAGGCCCTCGGCACGGACCGGCCGAAGAAGGCCGACAACGGCTCGGAGAACATCCTCGTCCTCGGCTCCGACACCCGCGCCGGCGGCAACAAGAAGCTCGGCGGCGGCACCGACGACGGCAGCGCCCGCTCCGACACGGCGATGATCGTGCACGTCTACAAGGGCCACAAGAAGGCCAGCGTGGTCTCCATCCCGCGTGACACCCTCATCGACCGGCCCGAGTGCACGGACACCAAGGGCAACGAGCACCCCGCCGCGAAGAGCGTGATGTTCAACTCCGCGTACTCCACCGGCGGGGCCGCCTGTGCCGTGAAGACCGTCGAGTCGGTCACCGACCTGCGCATGGACCACTACCTGGAGGTCGACTTCGCCGGCTTCCAGACGCTCATCGACGACCTCGGCGGTGTCGAGGTCACCACGACCAAGAGCATCGACGACCCCGACAGCCACCTGAAGCTGAAGGCCGGCACCCACCGACTCGACGGCGAGCAGGCCCTCGGACTGGTCCGCACCCGACACGGCGTCGGCGACGGCTCCGACCTGGGCCGCATCCAGCTCCAGCAGGCCTTCATCAAGGCCCTGGTCAACCAGGTCAAGGACGTCGGCGTCTTCACGAACCCCAAGAAGCTGCTCGACCTCGCGGAGACCGCGACCAAGACGGTGACGACCGACTCCGACCTCGGCTCGGTCAACAAGCTCGCGTCCTTCGCGGGCGGCCTCCAGGGCATCACCCCGTCCAACATGCACATGGTCACGATGCCGGTCGCCTACGACCCGGCCGACCCCAACCGCGTCCTCCTCCAGAAGAAGAAGGCCGACCAGATCTGGAAGGCCCTGGAGAACGACAAGCCGATCCCGAAGAGCGCGACGAAGGGCACGGCGACGGGTGAGGCCAAGGGTGTCGTGAGCGGCCAGTAAGGGGCGCGGGGAACAAACGACGGCAGCCCCCGGTTTTGGGGGATGGCCCCAGTCCTGGCAGACTGGTACGTCGGCTCCGGTTCACGCTCCCGCACCCCGCGGCAGCGACCCGGCGCCCTCCCGAAACCTAGGAGACACCTTGAAGCGCGACATCCACCCCGCGTACGTCGAGACGCAGGTCAGCTGCACCTGCGGCGCGTCGTTCACCACCCGCAGCACCATCGAGTCCGGCACCATCCGCGCCGATGTCTGCTCCGAGTGCCACCCGTTCTACACGGGCAAGCAGAAGATCCTCGACACCGGTGGCCGCGTGGCCCGCTTCGAGGCCCGCTTCGGCAAGGCCGCCGGCTCCAAGAAGTAGCGAGCCCCATTTCGCCGGTCCGCGGACGCGCCCCCTCACCGGGCGCTCCGGGACCGGCGTTTTTGGTCGCCCGCCCCTTCACCCCCGCCAGTACACAGGAGCCCAAGATGTTCGAGGCCGTCGAGGAACTCGTCGCCGAGCACGCCGACCTGGAGAAGAAGCTCGCCGACCCGTCGGTCCACTCCGACCAGGCCAACGCGCGCAAGCTGAACAAGCGTTACGCCGAGCTCACCCCGATCGTCGCCACGTACCGCTCCTGGACGCAGACGGGCGACGACATCGAGACCGCGCGCGAGTTCGCCGCCGACGACCCCGACTTCGTGGCCGAGGTCAAGGAGCTGGAACAGCAGCGCGAGGAGCTGACCGAGAAGCTGCGCCTCCTCCTCGTCCCGCGCGACCCCAGTGACGACAAGGACGTCATCCTCGAGATCAAGGCGGGCGCCGGCGGTGACGAGTCGGCCCTGTTCGCCGGCGACCTGCTGCGCATGTACCTGCGGTACGCCGAGCGCGTCGGCTGGAAGACCGAGATCATCGACGCCACCGAGTCCGAGCTGGGCGGCTACAAGGACGTCCAGGTGGCCGTGAAGACCAAGGGCGGCCAGGGCGCGACGGAGCCCGGACAGGGTGTGTGGGCCCGCCTGAAGTACGAGGGCGGCGTGCACCGCGTGCAGCGTGTGCCGGCCACCGAGTCCCAGGGCCGCATCCACACCTCCGCCGCCGGTGTCCTCGTCACCCCCGAGGCCGAGGAGGTCGACGTCGAGATCAATCCGAACGACCTCCGCATCGACGTCTACCGCTCCTCCGGGCCGGGCGGACAGTCCGTCAACACCACCGACTCCGCCGTGCGCATCACGCACATCCCGACCGGAGTCGTCGCCTCCTGCCAGAACGAGAAGAGCCAGTTGCAGAACAAGGAGCAGGCACTGCGTATCCTGCGCTCGAGGCTGCTTGCCGCGGCGCAGGAGGAGGCGGAGAGGGAGGCCGCCGACGCCCGCCGCAGCCAGGTCCGTACCGTCGACCGCTCCGAGAAGATCCGCACGTACAACTTCCCGGAGAACCGCATCTCGGACCACCGCGTCGGCTTCAAGGCGTACAACCTGGACCAGGTCCTGGACGGCGACCTCGACGCGGTGATCCAGGCCTGCGTCGACGCGGACTCGGCGGCGAAGCTCGCGGCCGCGTAGGACACACAGGAGTACCGAGTACCGGAGGACTTGCGTGCAGCAGTCATTTGGGGGGCGACCCCCAAGCCCCCGCAGCGTGCTGCTCGCGGAGGTGGCCCAGGCCACCCAGCGGCTCGCCGACGCCGGCGTGCCCTCGCCGCGCACCGACGCGGAGGAACTCGCCGCGTTCGTGCACGGCGTCAAGCGCGGCGAGCTGCACTCCGTCAAGGACTCCGACTTCGACGCCCGCTACTGGGAGGCCATCGCCCGCCGCGAGGCCCGCGAGCCGCTCCAGCACATCACCGGGCGCTCCTACTTCCGGTACCTGGAACTCCAGGTCGGTCCCGGGGTGTTCGTGCCGCGACCCGAGACGGAGTCCGTGGTCGGCTGGGCCATAGACGCCGTACGGGCCATGGACGTCGTCGAGCCGTGCATCGTCGACCTGTGCACCGGCTCCGGCGCCATCGCGCTCGCCCTCGCCCAGGAGGTGCCGCGCTCGCGCGTGTACGCCGTGGAGCTGTCCGAGGACGCCCTCAGGTGGACCCGCAAGAACGTGGAGGGGTCCAGGGTCGAACTGCGCCAGGGAGACGCCCTGACGGCCTTCCCGGACCTCGACGGACAGGTCGACCTGGTCATCTCCAACCCGCCGTACATCCCGCTCACCGAGTGGGAGTACGTCGCACCCGAGGCGCGGGACTACGACCCCGACCTGGCCCTGTTCTCCGGCGAGGACGGCCTCGACCTCATCCGAGGCCTGGAACGCACCGCGCACCGGCTGCTGCGCCCCGGCGGTGTCGTGGTCGTGGAGCACGCCGACACCCAGGGCGGCCAGGTGCCGTGGATCTTCGCCGAGGACCGGGGCTGGACCGACGCCGCCGACCACCCGGACCTGAACAACCGCCCGCGTTTCGCCACGGCCCGCAAGGCGCTGCCGTGAGCGCACCCCGGTCTTCGCAGACTTCATCCCAGCAGCACGTGTACGAGGAGGCCAGCTAAAGATGGCACGGCGATACGACACCAACGACGCGACCGACCGTGTGACCGGTCTGCGTGAGGCAGCGTCCGCCGTCCGCCGTGGCGAGCTCGTGGTGCTGCCGACGGACACGGTGTACGGCATCGGCGCCGACGCGTTCTCCTCGGAGGCGGTCGCCGACCTGCTGGAGGCCAAGGGCCGGGGCCGCAACATGCCCACCCCGGTTCTCATCGGCTCCCCGAACACGCTGCACGGGCTCGTCACGGACTTCTCGGAGCTGGCCTGGGAGCTGGTCGACGCCTTCTGGCCGGGCGCGCTGACGCTCGTCGCCAAGCACCAGCCGTCCCTCCAGTGGGACCTGGGCGACACCCGTGGCACGGTCGCCGTGCGCATGCCGCTGCACCCGGTCGCCATCGAGCTGCTGACGGAGGTGGGCCCGATGGCCGTCTCCTCCGCCAACCTGACCGGCCACCCGGCGCCGGAGGACTGCGACGCCGCGCAGGAGATGCTCGGCGACTCCGTCTCCGTCTACCTCGACGGCGGCCCCACGCCCGGCAACGTCCCGTCGTCGATCGTCGACGTGACCCGTGAGGTGCCGCTGCTGCTGCGCGCCGGCGCGCTCTCCGCGGAAGAGCTGCGAAAGGTCGTACCCGACCTCGAGGTGGCGAATTGACGGCCCCTGGAGCGGGGCGTGGCATAGGCAACGGGGAAAGCGCGGCGGAGATCACGACGACCTTCGTGGGACTTCCGCGCGACAGCTTCCGCATCCTCCACGTCAGCACCGGCAACGTATGCCGCTCGCCCATCACCGAGCGGCTGACCCGCCACTTCGTGCGGGAGCGGCTCGGGATCCTGGGCGGCGGGCTGATCGTGGAGAGCGCGGGCACCTGGGGTCACGAGGGCGCGCCCATGGAGACCCACGCGGAGACCGTCCTCGCCGACTTCGGCGCGGACGCCTCCGGCTTCACCGGGCGCGAACTCCTCGACGAGCACGTGATCCGCGCCGACCTGGTGCTGACCGCCACCCGGGACCACCGGGCGCAGGTCATCTCCATGGGGCACTCGGCGGGCCTGCGGACCTTCACGCTCAAGGAGTTCACCCGCCTGGTGAAGGCCATCGACCCGGCGACCCTGCCGCCCCTGGAGGAGGGCGTGGTCATCCGCGCGCGTGCCCTGGTGCGTGCCGCGGCGGCTCTACGCGGGTGGCTGCTGGCACCGAACGCCGAGGCCGACGAGGTGTACGACCCGTACGGGGCGCCCCTGACGTTCTTCCGGTCCATCGGGGACGAGATACACCAGGCACTCGATCCGGTCGTCACGGCCCTCACGGGCGTCCCCGCAAAGACGTAACGGCCGAGCGCACCGGGGGCCCCGGGCCTACATTGGACGTACGTCACCGTCGACGCCGCCCGGAGCCCACCATGACGGTCACCCCTGCCATCGAGGCCGACCTCCTGCGCCGCCAGGACCCCGAACTCGCCGACATCCTGCTCGGCGAGCGGGAGCGGCAGGCGACCACGCTCCAGCTGATCGCCGCCGAGAACTTCAGCTCACCGGCCGTCCTGGCCGCCCTCGGCTCGCCGCTCGCCAACAAGTACGCCGAGGGCTACCCCGGAGCGCGGCACCACGGCGGCTGCGAGATCGCCGACGTCGCCGAACGCGTCGCCGTGGACCGGGCCAGGGCGCTGTTCGGCGCCGAGCACGCCAACGTCCAGTCCCACTCCGGTTCTTCGGCCGTCCTGGCCGCCTACGCCGCCCTGCTGCGGCCCGGCGACACCGTCCTCGCCCTCGGCCTGCCGTACGGCGGCCATCTCACGCACGGCTCACCGGCCAACTTCTCCGGCCGCTGGTTCGACTTCGTCGGATACGGCGTGGAGGCCGAGTCCGGGCTGATCGACCACGACCAGGTGCGCACCCTGGCGCGCACGCGCCGGCCCAAGGCGATCGTGTGCGGCTCGATCGCCTACCCCCGGCACATCGACTACGCCTTCTTCCGCGAGGTCGCCGACGAGGTGGGCGCGTACCTCGTCGCGGACGCCGCGCATCCCATCGGGCTCGTCGCCGGGGGAGCGGCGCCGAACCCGGTGCCGTACGCGGACATCGTCTGTGCGACGACTCACAAGGTGCTGCGGGGCCCGCGCGGCGGCATGATCCTGTGCCGCGCGGAGCTGGCCGAGCGGGTCGACCGGGCCGTGTTCCCTTTCACACAGGGCGGCGCGCAGATGCACACCATCGCCGCCAAGGCGGTCGCGTTCGGGGAGGCGGCAACACCGGCGTTCGCCGTGTACGCCCATCAGGTGGTCGCCAATGCGAGGGTTCTCGCGGCGCGGCTTGCGGCCGAGGGCCTGATCGTCACCACGGGCGGTACGGACACCCACCTGATCACCGCCGACCCGGCACCGCTCGGCGTCGACGGCCGCACGGCCCGGGGCCGTCTCGCCGCGGCCGGCCTGGTCATGGACTGCTGCGCGCTGCCGCACGGCGACGCCCGGGGACTCAGGCTGGGCACGGCCGCCGTCACCACGCAGGGCATGGGCGAGGCGGAGATGGCGCGGATCGCCAAGCTGCTCGCGGGGGTGCTCAGGGGCGTGACCGAGCCCGCGAGGGCCCGTGAAGATGTGCGGGAGCTGGCCGGTGGATTTCCGCCGTATCCCCGCTGAGTCGGGGTAAGCGCACCAGGGTGCACAGCTACTCGTGCAACCATCGTCGCTACCCGGAAGTCCCCACACATATGCGCGCATGGCTAGGGTGTGGGGCTGAGATGGCCAGCGAGACCTGTGGGGAAGCCTGTGCGTGAATACCTGCTGACGCTCTGCATCACGGCCGCGGTGACGTATCTGCTGACAGGGCCGGTACGGAAGTTCGCGATCGTGGCCGGAGCGATGCCGGAGATCCGGGCACGTGACGTGCACCGGGAACCCACTCCGCGACTCGGCGGGATCGCGATGTTCTTCGGCCTGTGCGCGGGCCTGCTGGTCGCCGACCACCTGACCAACCTCAGCCAGGTCTTCGAGACGTCGAACGAACCCCGGGCGCTGCTGTCCGGGGCGGCGGTGATCTGGCTGATCGGTGTGCTGGACGACAAGTTCGAGATCGACGCCCTGATCAAGCTGGGCGGCCAGATGATCGCCGCGGGCGTGATGGTCGTGCAGGGTCTGACGATCCTGTGGCTGCCGATCCCGGGCGTCGGTTCGGTCGCGCTGACCCAGTGGCAGAGCACCCTGCTGACGGTCGCGCTGGTCGTCATCACCATCAACGCGGTGAACTTCGTCGACGGCCTGGACGGTCTCGCGGCCGGCATGGTCTGCATCGCGGCCACCGCGTTCTTCCTGTACGCCTACCGGATCTGGTACTCGTACGGCATCGAGGCCGCCGCCCCCGCCACTCTCTTCTCGGCGATCCTGATGGGCATGTGCCTGGGCTTCCTGCCGCACAACATGCACCCGGCGCGGATCTTCATGGGCGACTCGGGCTCGATGCTGATCGGCCTGGTCCTGGCCGCCGGCGCGATCTCCGTCACGGGGCAGGTCGACCCGGACGCGCTCAACCTGTACGTCGGGTCGGAGAAGGAGGCCGTGCACCAGACGGTCCCCGTCTACATCCCGCTGCTGCTGCCGCTGACGATCATCGCGGTCCCGGCCGCCGACCTGATCCTGGCGATCGTGCGCCGCACCTGGCGCGGCCAGTCGCCGTTCGCCGCCGACCGCGGCCACCTGCACCACCGTCTGCTGGAGATCGGCCACTCGCACAGCCGGGCGGTGCTGATCATGTACTTCTGGTCGGCGCTGATCGCGTTCGGGGCGCTCGCCTACTCGGTCAACTCGGCGTCCATGTGGATCGTGCTCGGCATCGTGTTCCTCAGTGCCTTCGGCCTGGCCCTGCTCCTGCTGCCGCGCTTCACGCCGCGCGCCCCGCGCTGGATGGAGCGGTTCGTGCCGCCGCGCTACCGGCGCCGCGGGGTCCCGGCCGTGGCGCCCGAGGCCTCGACGCCGGCGCCCGCCGCGGAGCAGCCGGCTTCACTCGCGCAAGGGAACCGCGCCCCGGTCGTGTCCGGCGTCTCAGGAGTCAACGGGGCGACCGCCATCGGAGCCCGCTCGGGTCCGGCGGACCGGCGTAAGGCCGGGACAAGGTAAGAATCTGACTAGAGCATTGCCAAGTCGTGGGGTTGCGATGGGGGAGCGAAGTGCCCCAATACCAGACAAGTCGGCGCTGTTCTCGCACAGACGCGCAGCTTCACTCTCATGTGTGACAGCTCGCACACCTCCAGGTAAAGACTGCATCAAATAGTTTGTGATACGGTTCACGAGAACCCCCGGATAGAGCCGAAGGACCGCAGTGCGACGGTCCGTTGGCGTGAGGTCTCCACTCAGCCCGGGACTACGCTCGTCCATGACGACACCCCTGCCCCCTGCGAAAGCGGAGTTGCCGCCATGCCGTCCAATGACGCCCGGATTCTGGCCCAGGCCGCCGTGCCCACGGCTGCCGTCGGTGCTGTTGCCGCCGTCATCAGTGGTGTGGTTGCCGGCGGCAAGGGAGCGATCGGGGCGGTCGTCGCGACGCTCGTGGTGATCCTGTTCATGGGAGTCGGTCTCTACGTCCTGCAGCGCACTGCCAAATCGCTTCCGCACCTTTTCCAGGCGATGGGCCTGATGCTCTACATGGCTCAGATGCTGTTGCTGGTCGCCTTCCTGGCGGCGTTCAGGGACACGACCCTGTTCAGCCCGAAAGCCTTCGGGTTGACGCTGCTCGCAGGCACCCTGGCATGGATCGGTGCGCAGACGCGTGCCCACATGAAGGCCAAGATCCTTTACGTCGAACCCGATTCGGCGACGGGCGCGAAGCCCGAAAAATCGGGGCACTCGTCGTGAGCGGTAGGCCCGGGATAAAGAGGCATGAGATCTCCTGCTATCGTCCGGTGCCGACTGCGGCATCGCGGGCGCGGGCATCTGAGATGAGGCCTGCTCTGTCGCGAGGCGAGATGCCCCACAGTCGCCCCCACATCCGTAACACCAGTCCCGTGCCGAACCGCGGCCCTGCGCCGCGCCGACACCACGAGGTTGCCGTATCTATGCGCCACGCTGAAGGAGCCCGCGGTGAGTGCTGACCCGACGCAGGTGCTCGCCTTCGAGACCGACTGCCACATCTTCGAAGGGTGTGGTTTCCCGGCTCCCGGCCTGCATTCCTTTACTTTCAAGCCTCTCTTCACCGTCGGCGGTTTCGAGTTCACGAAGCCGATGTTGCTCGCCCTGATCGGCACGATCGCGATCGTGATGTTCTTCTGGGCCGCCTTCGCCAAGCCCAAGCTGGTGCCGGGAAAGCTGCAGATGATCGGCGAGGCGGGGTACGACTTCGTGCGGCGCGGCATCGTCTACGAGACGCTGGGCAAGCGTGACGGCGAGAAGTACGTCCCGCTCATGGTCTCGCTCTTCTTCTTCATCTGGATCATGAACCTGTGGTCCATCGTCCCGGTGGCACAGTTCCCGGTGACGTCGCTCATCGCCTTCCCCGCCGGCCTGGCCGCCATCGTCTACATCCTCTGGATGTACCTGACGTTCAAGAAGCACGGCTTCGTCGGTGGACTGAAGAACATCTCCGGGTACGACAAGTCGCTGGGTGCCGTTCTGCCCGTGATCGTCATCATCGACTTCTTCTCGAACGTGCTCATCCGGCCGTTCACTCACGCGGTGCGGCTCTTCGCCAACATGTTCGCCGGTCACCTGCTGTTGCTGACCTTCACCATCGGCACCTGGTACCTGCTGAACGGTATCGGCATCGTCTACGCCGGCGCCTCGTTCGTGATGACCATTCTGCTCACCGCGTTCGAGCTGTTCATCCAGGCTGTCCAGGCGTACGTGTTCGTGCTCCTCGCCTGCAGCTACATCCAGGGCGCTCTCGCCGAGCACCACTGAGCCACTCGCCCCTGCCCTAACCAACTGTCCGGTGGCCAACCCCCACCGGTATGTGCAAAGAGAAGGAAGAATCAGCATGGCTGCCACTGAGACCCTCGCGGCTGTTACCGGCAACCTCGGTTCGATCGGCTACGGCCTCGCTGCGATCGGCCCCGGTATCGGCGTCGGCATCATCTTCGGTAACGGCACCCAGGCCCTGGCCCGCCAGCCCGAGGCCGCCGGTCTGATCCGCGCCAACCAGATCATGGGCTTCGCCTTCTGCGAGGCTCTGGCGCTGATCGGTATCGTCATGGGCTTCCTCTTCCGTAGCTGAATCGCGTTCGTAACACCCCTGAGACGGAAGGCATTGATGTGTACGCCCTGGCACAGCTTGCGGCAGAGGAACAAAATCCTCTGATCCCAGTGATCCCTGAGCTCGTCATCGGCCTGATCGCCTTCGTCATCGTCTTCGGCTTCCTCGCCAAGAAGCTCATCCCGAACATCAACAAGGTTCTGGAAGAGCGCCGCGAGGCCATCGAGGGCGGTATCGAGAAGGCCGAGGCCACCCAGATCGAGGCTCAGAGCGTCCTTGAGCAGTACAAGGCACAGCTCGCCGAGGCCCGGCACGAGGCCGCGCGTCTGCGCCAGGAGGCGCAGGAGCAGGGTGCCGCGCTCATCGCCGAGATGCGGGCCGAGGGCCAGCGGCAGCGCGAGGAGATCGTCGCCGCCGGTCACGCCCAGATCGAGGCCGACCGCAAGGCCGCGTCGTCCGCGCTGCGCCAGGACGTCGGCAAGCTCGCCACCGACCTGGCCGGCAAGCTCGTCGGTGAGTCCCTCGAGGACCACGCCCGCCAGAGCCGCGTGATCGACCGGTTCCTCGACGACCTCGAGGAGAAGGCCGAGGCCGGCCGATGAACGGAGCGAGCCGCGAGGCCCTGGCAGCCGCACGAGAGCGTCTCGACGCGCTGACGGACTCCACGTCCGTGGACGCCGGCTCGCTCGCCGACGAGCTGGCCGCCGTCACCGCGCTGCTCGACCGCGAGGTGTCGCTGCGTCGGGTTCTCACCGACCCGGCGCAGGCCGGCGAGGCCAAGGCCGAACTGGCCCAGCGTCTGCTCGGCACCCAGGTCAGCGGTCCGGCCGCCGACCTGGTCGCCGGAATGGTGCGCTCCCGCTGGTCGCAGTCGCGCGACCTCGTGGACGCGCTGGAGACGCTGGCCAACACCGCCGACCTCACCGCCGCGCAGAAGGTGGGCAAGCTCGACGACGTCGAGGACGAGCTGTTCCGGTTCGGGCGGATCGTCTCCGGCAGCACCGAGCTGCGCGCCGCGCTGACCGACCGCAAGGCCACCACCTCGGCCAAGAGCGAGCTGCTTCGCGGCCTGCTCGGCGGCCGGGCACAGGCGGCCACCGAGCGTCTGGTGACGCGCCTTGTGACCGCGCCGCGGGGACGTAGCCTGGAGGCGGGACTGGAGTCCCTGTCCAAGCTCGCCGCCGAGCGCCGGGACCGCATGGTCGCCGTCGTCACCTCGGCGGTACCGCTGAGCGACGTGCAGAAGCAGCGCCTGGGCGCCGCCCTCGCGAAGCTCTACGGCCGCAAGATGCACCTCAACCTGGACGTGGACCCCGAGGTCCTCGGCGGGATCCGGGTGCAGGTCGGCGACGAGGTCATCAACGGCGCTCTGGTGGACCGCATCGAGGACGCCAGCCGCCGGCTCGCCGGCTGAGCAGCAACTCAATAGGCACAACGTACTTACGACGGCCCTGGTTGGGCCGTGCAGAAGAATCCTGGGGGTCGCCCCCAGACCCCCAAAGTGAAACTTCGGGCCCAACAAGGAGAGCAGGGAACCCAGATGGCGGAGCTCACGATCCGGCCGGAGGAGATCCGGGACGCGCTGGAGAACTTCGTCCAGGCGTACAAGCCGGACGCGGCCTCGCGCGAGGAGGTCGGTACGGTCACCTTCGCCGGCGACGGTATCGCGAAGGTCGAGGGTCTGCCCTCGGTCATGGCCAACGAGCTGCTGAAGTTCGAGGACGGCAGCCTCGGTCTCGCCCTCAACCTCGAGGAGCGCGAGATCGGCTGTGTCGTCCTCGGCGAGTTCAGCGGTATCGAGGAGGGTCAGCCGGTCTCCCGTACCGGCGAGGTCCTGTCCGTCGCGGTCGGCGAGGGCTACCTCGGCCGCGTGGTGGACCCCCTCGGCAACCCGATCGACGGCCTCGGCGAGATCGAGACCGACAGCCGTCGCGCCCTGGAGCTGCAGGCTCCGGGCGTCATGGTCCGTAAGTCGGTGCACGAGCCGATGGAGACGGGCTACAAGGCCGTCGACACCATGACCCCGATCGGCCGTGGCCAGCGTCAGCTGATCATCGGTGACCGCCAGACCGGCAAGACCGCCCTGGCCGTCGACACGATCATCAACCAGCGCGACAACTGGCGCACCGGCGACCCGGACAAGCAGGTCCGCTGCATCTACGTCGCCATCGGCCAGAAGGGCTCCACCATCGCCGGCGTGCGCGGCGCTCTGGAGGAGGCCGGCGCGCTGGAGTACACGACCATCGTCGCCGCCCCGGCGTCCGACCCGGCCGGCTTCAAGTACCTGGCGCCGTACACCGGTTCGGCCATCGGTCAGCACTGGATGTACCAGGGCAAGCACGTCCTGATCATCTTCGACGACCTGTCGAAGCAGGCCGACGCCTACCGCGCCGTGTCGCTGCTGCTGCGCCGCCCGCCGGGCCGTGAGGCCTACCCGGGTGACGTCTTCTACCTGCACTCCCGTCTGCTGGAGCGCTGCGCCAAGCTCTCCGACGAGATGGGTGCCGGCTCGATGACCGGTCTGCCGATCGTCGAGACCAAGGCCAACGACGTCTCGGCGTTCATCCCGACCAACGTCATCTCCATCACCGACGGCCAGTGCTTCCTGGAGTCGGACCTGTTCAACGCCGGTCAGCGCCCCGCGCTGAACGTCGGTATCTCCGTCTCCCGCGTCGGTGGTTCCGCCCAGCACAAGGCGATCCGCCAGGTGTCCGGCCGCCTCCGTGTGGACCTCGCCCAGTTCCGTGAGCTGGAGGCGTTCGCCGCCTTCGGTTCCGACCTGGACGCCGCGTCCAAGGCGCAGCTGGAGCGTGGTCAGCGCATGGTCGAGCTGCTGAAGCAGCCGCAGTACCAGCCGATGGCCACCGAGGACCAGGTCGTCTCCATCTGGGCCGGCACCACCGGCAAGATGGACGAGGTTCCGGTCGCCGACATCCGCCGCTTCGAGAAGGAGCTGCTGGAGTACCTGCACCGCAAGGAGCAGGGTCTGCTGACCTCCATCCGCGAGGGCGGGAAGATGTCGGACGACACTCTCCAGGCCATGGCCGACGCCATCGCGGAGTTCAAGAAGCAGTTCGAGACCTCCGACGGCAAGCTGCTCGGCGAGGACACCCCGGCTGCCGGTAAGTGACGACGGAAGGGACCTGACTCATGGGAGCCCAGCTCCGGGTCTACAAGCGTCGCATCCGATCCGTCTCCGCGACCAAGAAGATCACGAAGGCGATGGAGATGATCGCCGCCTCGCGCGTCGTCAAGGCGCAGCGCAAGGTGGCGGCGTCCACGCCGTACGCGACCGAGCTCACCCGGGCGGTCGCGGCGGTCGCCACCGGATCGAACACCAAGCACCCGCTGACGACGGAGGCGGAGAACCCGACCCGTGCCGCGGTCCTGCTCCTCACGAGCGACCGCGGTCTGGCCGGCGCCTTCAACTCCAACGCCATCAAGGCCGCCGAGAAGCTCACGGCGCAACTGGAGGCCGAGGGCAAGGAGGTCGTCAGCTACATCGTCGGCCGCCGTGGTGTCGCCCACTACAACTTCCGCGAGCGCAAGATCGCGGAGTCGTTCACGGGCTTCACCGACGACCCGTCGTACGCGGATGCCAAGAAGGTCGCGGCCCCGCTGATCGAGGCCATCGAGACGGAGACGGCGGAGGGCGGCGTGGACGAGCTCCACATCGTCTACACCGAGTTCGTGTCGATGATGACGCAGACGGCGATCGAGGCCCGGCTGCTGCCGCTCAGCCTCGACGAGGTCGCCAAGGAGGCCAAGCCCAAGGGCGAGATCCTCCCGCTGTTCGACTTCGAGCCCTCGGCGGAGGACGTCCTGGACGCCCTGCTGCCGCGCTATGTGGAGAGCCGGATCTACAACGCGCTGCTCCAGTCGGCCGCCTCCAAGCACGCCGCCACGCGGCGCGCGATGAAGTCGGCCACCGACAACGCCGGAGAGCTCATCGAGACGCTCACCCGGCTTGCCAACCAGGCCCGCCAGGCCGAAATCACCCAGGAAATCAGCGAGATCGTCGGTGGCGCCAGTGCCCTGGCCGACGCGACCGCGGGGAGTGACCGATAAATGACCACCACTGTTGAGACCGCGACGGCTACGGGCCGCGTCGCCCGGGTCATCGGCCCGGTCGTCGACGTGGAGTTCCCCGTCGACGCGATGCCCGAGATCTACAACGCCCTTCACGTCGAGGTCGCCGACCCGGCGCAGGCGGGCGTGAAGAAGACGCTGACCCTGGAGGTCGCCCAGCACCTGGGTGACGGCCTGGTCCGCGCGATCTCCATGCAGCCCACCGACGGCCTGGTCCGCCAGGCCACGGTGACCGACACCGGCGCGGGCATCTCCGTTCCGGTCGGCGACTTCACCAAGGGCAAGGTGTTCAACACCCTCGGTGAGGTGCTGAACACGGACGAGACCTACGAGGGCGAGCGCTGGCCCATCCACCGCAAGGCCCCCGCGTTCGACCAGCTCGAGTCCAAGACCGAGATGTTCGAGACGGGTCTGAAGGTCGTCGACCTTCTCACCCCGTACGTCAAGGGCGGCAAGATCGGTCTGTTCGGTGGTGCCGGTGTCGGCAAGACCGTGCTGATCCAGGAAATGATCATGCGTGTCGCCAACCTCCACGAGGGCGTCTCCGTCTTCGCGGGCGTCGGCGAGCGCACCCGTGAGGGCAACGACCTCATCGCGGAGATGGAAGAGTCCGGCGTTCTGGACAAGACCGCCCTGGTCTTCGGTCAGATGGACGAGCCCCCGGGCACCCGTCTGCGCGTGGCCCTGGCCGGCCTGACGATGGCGGAGTACTTCCGTGACGTCCAGAAGCAGGACGTGCTGTTCTTCATCGACAACATCTTCCGCTTCACCCAGGCCGGTTCCGAGGTGTCGACCCTGCTCGGCCGTATGCCCTCCGCGGTGGGCTACCAGCCGAACCTGGCCGACGAGATGGGCACCCTCCAGGAGCGCATCACCTCGACCCGTGGTCACTCGATCACCTCGATGCAGGCGATCTACGTCCCCGCGGACGACCTGACCGACCCGGCCCCGGCCACCACCTTCGCCCACCTCGACGCGACGACGGTTCTCTCCCGTCCGATCTCCGAGAAGGGCATCTACCCGGCCGTGGACCCGCTGGACTCCACGTCCCGGATCCTCGACCCGCGGTACATCTCGGCGGACCACTACAACGCCGCGATGCGCGTGAAGAACATCCTGCAGAAGTACAAGGACCTGCAGGACATCATCGCGATCCTCGGTATCGACGAGCTCGGCGAGGAGGACAAGCTCGTCGTCCACCGTGCCCGTCGCGTGGAGCGCTTCCTGTCCCAGAACACCCACGCCGCCAAGCAGTTCACCGGCGTGGACGGTTCGGACGTGCCGCTGGACGAGTCGATCGCCGCGTTCAACGCGATCTGCGACGGCGAGTACGACCACTTCCCGGAGCAGGCGTTCTTCATGTGCGGTGGTCTCGAGGACCTGAAGAACAACGCGAAGGAGCTGGGCGTCTCCTGACCCGGGCAGCGCTCGAGTCATGAGGGGGCGGGGTTCGTCCCGCCCCCTCATTCACGCCTACTAGACTTGTAACCAACACCCGGCACTCCCGCCGGGTGGTGACCCGAGGAGCCACCCTTGGCTGCTGAGCTGCACGTCGCGCTGGTCGCGGCCGACCGTGAGGTCTGGTCCGGCCAGGCCACCCTGGTCGTCGCGCGTACCACGTCCGGCGACATCGGCGTCATGCCCGGTCACCAGCCGCTGCTCGGTGTGCTGGAGTCGGGCCCGGTGACCATCCGTACGAGTGATGGCGGGACGATCGTCGCCGCGGTCCACGGCGGTTTCATCTCGTTCGCGGACGACAAGCTCTCGCTGCTGGCCGAAGTCGCGGAGCTGTCGGACGAGATCGATGTCAAGCGCGCGGAGCAGGAGCTGGAGCGTGCGAAGGCGGAGGACGACGCGGAGGCCCAGCGCCGAGCGGACGTCCGTCTGCGTGCGGCCACGGCGGCGCGCTGACTTCGCCCGCCATGTGATGACGTCACTCAGCCGCGGCTGGGTACCGGAGAGATCCGGACCCAGCCGCGGCTGAGGTGGATGTGGGTGTTTTTTACGTTCCGTTACCTAGGAGACGAGGAGGTCGGTGTCGATGGTCCTCGCTCTGACTGTGTGCGGAATTGTCGTGGCTCTCGTGGTGGTGGGACTGTTCGTCTTCGGTCTGCGCCGCCGGCTCATCCAGCGCTCGGGCGGCACCTTCGACGCCAGCCTGCGCTGGGACGCCCCGGAGCCGGGCGACGCCAACGGCAAGGGCTGGGCGTACGGAGTGGCCCGGTACAACGGCGACCGCGTCGAGTGGTTCCGTGTCTTCTCGTACTCGCCGCGCCCGCGCCGGATCCTGGAGCGTTCCGCGATCGAGGTGGCCGGCCGCCGGGTCCCGGAGGGCGAGGAGGAGCTGGCGCTGCTGTCCGACCATGTGATCCTCGCGTGTCTGCACCGGGGTACCCGGCTGGAGCTGGCCATGAGCGAGGACGCGCTGACCGGTTTCCTCGCGTGGCTTGAGGCGGCCCCGCCCGGTCAGCGCGTCAATGTCGCCTGAGCCTTATGGCCCTTCGAACCTCTCTCTGATACGGCCTACTTCAGGCCGCTGTCGATGGCGGTCACCAGCTCTCCGTTGCCGGTGTCGCCGCTGAACTCCCAGAAGAACGCTCCGCCCAGACCCTGGTTCCTGGCCCACGCCATCTTCGAGCCGATGGTGGCGGGAGTGTCGTACGACCACCAGTTGCTGCCGCAGTGGGCGTACGCGGTGCCCGCGACGGTGCCGGTGGCCGGGCAGGAGTTCTTCAGGACCTTGTAGTCCTCGATGCCCGCCTCGTACGTACCGGGAGCCGCGCCGGTCGCCGATCCGCCCGGGGCGGACTGGGTGACACCGGTCCAGCCGCGGCCGTAGAAGCCGATGCCGAGCAGGAGCTTGGCGGACGGGACGCCCTTCGCCTTGAGCTTCGCGATGGCGTCGGCCGAGTTGAAGCCCGCCTGCGGGATGCCGGGGTACGAGGTGAGCGGCGAGTGCGGGGCGGTCGGGCCGTCCTTGTCGAAGGCGCCGAAGTAGTCGTACGTCATCACGTTGTACCAGTCGAGGTACTGCGCGGCGCCGCCGTAGTCGGCCGCGTCGATCTTGCCGCCGGAGGAGCCGTCGGCGGTGATGGCCGCGGTGACCAGGTAGTTCGGGCCGAACTCGGCCCGCAGCGCCCGGGAGAGGTTCTTGAAGGCCGCCGGGCCGGAGGTGTCGCAGGTCAGGCCGCAGGCGTTGGGGTACTCCCAGTCGATGTCGATGCCGTCGAAGACGTCGGCCCAGCGCGGGTCCTCGACGACGGCCTTGCAGGACTTGGCGAACGCGGCCGCGTTCTGCGCCGCCTGGCCGAAGCCGCCGGAGTAGGTCCAGCCGCCGAAGGAGTACAGCACCTTGATGTGCGGATACTTGGCCTTCAGCTGGCGCAGCTGGTTGAAGTTGCCGCGCAGGGGCTGGTCCCAGGTGTCGGCGGTGCCGCTGACGGACTGGTCGGCGGTGTAGGCCTTGTCGTAGGCGGCGTAGGTGTCGTCGACGGTGCACTGACCGTTCTTGACGTTGCCGAACGCGTAGTTGATGTGGGTGATCTTCGACGCCGAGCCGGACGTCACCAGGTTCTTGACGTGGTAGTTGCGGCCGTATACGCCCCACTCGGTGAAGTAGCCGAGCTTGACCTTGTCGCCGGTGGGCGGCTCGGTGGTGCCACCCGTGGTGCGAACCCGTACCGCGCCGCTGACCGGGCCGGTCTGGTCGGCGGTGTCGCGGGCCTGGACCGAGTAGGAGTAGTCGGTGCCCTTCGTCAGGCCGGTGTCGGTGTACGACGTGGTCGTCACGGTGGTGACCTTGGTGCCGTCACGCAGGACGTCGTAGTTCTTGACGCCCTTGTCGTCGGTGGCGGCTGACCAGGTCAGTTTCACCGAGGTGTCGGTGATGCCGGACGCGGTGGGGGTGCCGGGGGCGCTCGGCGCGCTGTCGCCGGGCTCGGTGGTGCCGCCGTCGCAGCTGCCACCGTTGAGCTCGCAGTTCGCGGGGGCGCCGGAGCCGGTGCCGTTGAAGCCGAAGGAGACGGAGGCGCCGGGAGCGAGGGTGCCGTTCCAGGACTTGTTCTTCGCGGTCCAGTGGGTGCCGGAGGAGGTGACGTCGGCGTCCCAGGCGGAGACGACGGACATGCCGGAGGGGAAGTCCCACTCGACGGTCCAGGAGCTGAGGGGCGTGGTGCCGGTGTTCTTCACCGTCCACTTGCCCTCGAAGCCGGAGCCCCAGTCCTGGGTCTTGGCGTAGGTGGCGGTGGCGGACGTGGCGGCCTGGGCCGGGCTCGCCAGGCCGACGAGGCCGGCCAGGGGGAGCAACAGGGTCGCGAACCCTGCCGCGGCTCTGTGTCTGAAGCGCATGCTGCGCCTCCTCGATGGAGTTGTGGGGGCGTGACTGAGCCTCACGCCTACTCATGGTGCGGTGAGAATAGAAAGGTCTGGACCACCGGTCAATGGGTCTGGACCACCGCGAACTGTAGGGATCTGCGGCCGGGTCAGATCCCCAACTCCTGCGCCAGAACCGCCGCTTGCACCCGGCTGCGCAGCTCCAGCTTCCCCAGCAGGCGGCTGACATGGGTCTTCACGGTCGCCTCGGCCATGCCGAGCCGCTCGGCGATGCCCGCGTTGGACAGGCCCTCGCCGAGGCAGGACAGCACCTCGCGCTCGCGCCGGGTCAACTGGTCGAGGACGGCAGGGTCGGCCGCGGGCTCCCGCGCCGGCTTCGCCGCGAACTCCGCGATCAGCCGCCGCGTGACCGCCGGGGCGATCAGGCCCTCCCCGCGTGCGACCGTCCGTACGGCCTCCAGCAGGTCCTTCGCCTCGGTGTTCTTGAGGAGGAAGCCGGAGGCGCCCGCCCGCAGCGCCCCGAAGACGTACTCGTCGAGATCGAAGGTGGTCAGCACCAGCACGTCGGCGAGC
This sequence comes from Streptomyces sp. NPDC052064, assembly GCF_055585925.1. NCBI lineage: Bacteria > Bacillati > Actinomycetota > Actinomycetes > Kitasatosporales > Streptomycetaceae > Streptomyces > Streptomyces sp. NPDC052064. Next base: position 436,529 of record NZ_JBVJJE010000008.1, on the reverse strand, counting down.
CGTTCCGCCACGACCTGCCGGGTCGCCGACACCCCGTCCAGACGCGGCATCTGCACGTCCATCAGCACCAGGTCCGGCCGCAGCTCACGGGCCAGCGCCACCGCCCGCTCGCCGTCCGCCGCCTCGCCGACCACCTCGATGTCGGGCGCGCTGCGCAGGATGAGGACCAGTCCTGCGCGGACGGCGGACTGGTCCTCGGCGACCAGGACGCGGATCATGCGGTGTCTCCTTCGACGGTGTCGTTGACGGGGAGTGCGGCGCGTACGGCCCAGACCTTGCCGTCGGGCGAGTCCTCGGGGCCGGCTTCGAAGGTGCCGCCCAGCAGGGCGGTGCGTTCGCGCATACCGATGAGCCCGGCGCCGGAGCCGGGGGCGCTCGGCTGGTCCCGGTCGCCGTACGGGCTGGTCACCGAGACGGTCAGGGTGCCGTCCGCCTGGGCCAGGGTCACGGCGACCCCGCCGGGGCCGGCGTGCTTGAGGGCGTTGGTGAGGGACTCCTGCACGATGCGGTAGGCGGCGAGTTCGACGGGGGCCGGGACCGTTCCGTGGGCGGCGTCGAGGACGACGTCGAGGCCGTTGGTGCGCGCGTTCTCGACCAGGGCACCGAGCCCGTCGAGCGTGGGAGCGGCGACCGGCTCGGTGTCACCGCTGGAGTCCCGGAGGATCCCGATGAGCCGCCGCATCTCCGAGAGCCCCTCCACGCTGTTCTCGCGGATGACGACCAGGGCGTCCTGAGAGGTCTTCGGGTCGTCGAGGGAGAGGGCGGCCGTGGAGTGGATGGCGATCGCGGACAGGTGGTTGGCGACCATGTCGTGCAGTTCGCGGGCCATCCGGGCGCGTTCGGCCGTGACCGCCTGGGAGCGGTCCATCTCGGCGAGCAGCGCGGTCTGCTCGGCACGCAGCCGGGCGGACTCGGCGGCGTCGCGGTGGTTGCGGACGATCAGGCCGGTGGCGGCGGGACCGAAGGACACGAGTCCGGTGACCACGCCGATCAGCAGCGCCTCGGGCTCGCGCCAGACCGCGAACGGCACCACCGCCCCGGCCACCGAGAGCAGTCCGGTGATCCGTGGGATGCGGTGGGCCGATGCGGGCGGGCCGTACAGGACAGCCGCGTACATGAGGTCGGTGTACATCAGGATCGAGACCAGGTTGCCCTGTGTGACGACGTCCATGATGATCGCGGCCGTCCCGATCACCAGAGCCGTGCGCGGGGCGGCCCGGCGCAGCAACTCGCAGCCGGCCATGACGAAGAGCGGTAACAGGACCGGCCAGCGCCCCGGCAGGAGCACGTACACCTCGGTGTGCGGACGGGTGGCCAGGCCGACGCCCCACAGCAGCAGCCCGCCGAGCAGGCCGCACAGCGCGATGTGGATGTCGAAACGGCGGGGGCGGGGGAGTCGTACGGCCATGACACCATCCAACACGGCCGTCACGCCGCGCGCCTGATCCCCGCGAAGGGTCCCTGGCTGCATCTTTCGATGTACCGCGGATTCGTCAGTCGCGACGACGATTACCGCCGCCCCGCACGGGAGCCTGAAGAGGTGACCGAGAGGAGCGAACCGTGATCGTCGCATTGATCGCCGCCTGCGAGATCGGCTTCTGGGTGCTGCTGGCCGCCGGACTGGGCGCCCGCTACCTGCTGAAGATGCCGCGCACCGGCCTGGTGCTGCTGCTGTGCGAGCCGCTGCTGGAGGTCGTCCTGCTGGTCGCCACCGCGCTGGACCTGAAGAACGGTGCCGAGCCGAACTGGACGCACGGGCTGGCCGCGCTGTACATCGGCTACACCGTCGGGCACGGCCATCGCACCGTGAAGTGGCTCGACGGCCACGCGGCCCACCGGCTCGGCGGCGCCCCGCCCCCGCAGAAGCCCCCGCGCTACGGCATGGCCCGCGCGCGCCACGAGGGCAGGATCTGGCTGGGCACGCTGACGGGCGCCGTCGTCGCGACCGTGCTGCTCCAGCTCGCCATCTGGTACGTCGACGACCCGAGCCGTGTCACGTCTCTGGAGAGCTGGCGCTATGTGGCTTGGCGCACGGCGGGCATCCACGGCCTGATCGCCCTGAGCTACTGGATCTGGCCGCGGAAGGCTCCCGCGGGGGAGTCCGAGGCACCGCTGGAGAAGGAGAGGGTGCACCGATGAGCAAGGCCCGCGGAAACCTGGTGGAAGGGATCGTCACCTTCGTGATCGGCCTCGGGTTGTGGCTGTTCGCAGGCGACGTGGAGGTCCCCGTCGTCACCCTCACGAAGGTCGGCGTCGTGATGATGTGCGTCGGCGGCGTGCTGGCCGGCGCCGGGCTGTGGCAGCAGGCCCGCGGTAAGAGCTAGCGCTCCCCGCCCGGTACCCACAGCACATCCCCGACCTCCTTGTTCGCCGTCCTCGCGAGGATGAACAGGAGGTCGGAGAGCCGGTTGAGGTAGGTGGCCGTCAGCGGGTTCATGACCTCTCCGTGGGCCTCCAGGGCCGCCCAGGTCGAGCGCTCCGCCCGGCGGACCACCGTGCAGGCCTGGTGGAGCAGGGCCGCGCCCGGAGTGCCGCCGGGGAGGATGAAGGAGCGGAGCTTCTCCAGGCCCTCCAGGAAGCGGTCGCAGTCCGCCTCCAGCTTGTCGACGTAGGACTGCTCGACCCGCAGGGGCGGGAACTCCGGGTTCTCCACCACCGGCGTCGACAGGTCCGCGCCCACGTCGAACAGGTCGTTCTGCACGCGGGTGAGGACCTTGACGACCTCCTCGTCCAGGCCGCCCAGCGCGATCGCCGTGCCGATCACCGCGTTCGCCTCGTTGGCGTCGGCGTACGCGGCGATCCGCAGGTCGGTCTTGGCTACCCGGCTCATGTCACCGAGGGCGGTCGTGCCCTGGTCGCCGGTCCTGGTGTAGATGCGCGTCAGATTGACCATGTGTCCAGCGTAGTTACCGGCGATCTTGCGTGAAAGCCCCTGCGTTCACGCCGGGGATGCAACGCATCTCACGACTGCTCTGACGTGCACCTTGGAGCGGACGTATTTGCTGCTCGATGTACTGGCGGACGATTGCCGGCGGTGCTCCGCCGCCGGATGCGGACAGCTGCGGCCGGTACTTCCTCAGCTTCGTCGTGGACACCGAGCCGGACACCCTCCCCGAGGTGGAGGCAGAGTCCGGTGTCGACCTCGGCCTGTCCGCTTTCGCTGTTCTGTCCGACGGGACGAAGATCGACAGCCCGCGTTTCCTGCGCCGGGCGGAGAAGAAACTCAAGCGCCTTCAGCGGGAGCTGTCTCGCAAGGTCAAGGGTTCGAAGAACCGGGCCAAGGCCCGCCTCAAGGTCGCACGCCAGCACGCCAAGGTGGCGGACAGGCGCCGGGACTTCCACCACAAGGCTTCCACGCACATCATTCGCGACAACCAAGCGGTGTTCGTGGAAGACCTCGCGGTGTCCGGCCTCGGGCGCACTCGGCTCGCCAAGTCGGTGCACGACGCGGGCTGGTCCTCGTTCGTCGGCATGCTGGAGTACAAGGCGGCTCTGCACGGTCGTACCTTCGCCAAGGTGGACCGGGCCTTTCCATCCTCTCAGGTCTGTTCTGCCTGCGGATTCAGGGACGGTCCCAAACCGCTGCACGTCCGGCAATGGACGTGTAGTGAGTGCGGCACCGTGCACGACCGCGACCACAACGCAGCTCGCAACGTCCTCTTCGAAGGACGCCGTATCGTCGCCGCCGGACGGGCGGAGACGCTGAACGCCTGTGGAGCGCCGGTAAGACGGGCGCATGTGCCCGCACAGCGCGGTGAAGCAGGAAGCCCCCGGAAGGGTCAGCCGACCCAGGCCGGAATCCATGGCCTTTAGGCCAGGGAGTACGTCAAGCTCCGGCCGTTCGGAACACGCGTGTGCCCACTGTCACGGACAGGGCCGTGAGGCCGACGGCCACCAGGACGCCGTACAGCATGTGTGCCGTGGCGTAGGAGCCGACGTAGGCGTCCCGGACGGCGTCGACCAGATAGCGGAACGGCATGAGGTGCGACAGCACGTCCAGCCAGGCCGGGCCGAGGGTCATCGGGAGCATCAGCCCGGACAGCAGCATCGACGGCATGGTCAGCGCGTTGATCGCCGGGCCGAAGCTCTGCGGAGTGCTCAGCTTCATGGCCAGCGCGTACGACAGTGACGCCAGCGAGAGCGAGAGCAGGGCGACGAAGGCGAACCCGATCAGGACGCCGGGCAGCGGGGCCCGCAGGCCCATCGCCACCGCCGCCAGCACCAGCAGCACGGCCTGGAAGACGAACACCGTGGCCTCCCGCAGCACCCGGCCGAGCAGCAGGGCCAGTCGGCTGACGGGGGTGACGCGCATGCGCTCGACCACCCCCTGGCCTTTCTCGAGGATGATCGCGAAGCCCGCGAACGACGCCCCGAAGAGGCCGAGTTGCAGCAGCAGGCCCGGGACGAGCACCTGCCAGGAGCTGCCCCGCTCGCCGAGCGGCAGATCCGTCAGCAGGGGGCCGAAGAAGAGCAGGTACAGCAGCGGCATCAGCACGCCGAAGAGCAGCGCGAAGCGGGAGCGCAGGGACTGACGGAGATAACGCCCGTAGACGAGCGCGGTGTCGTGCAACAGCATCGGGAATCCTCTGTGTCCTAGACGGCGACGGGAGCCTGGTCGGCCGGCGCGGCGCTGCGGCCGGTGATGGCGAGGAAGGTGTCCTGGAGCGAGGCGTCGAGCGAGCCGCCGTACCGGAGCTTCAGCGCGCTCGGGGTGCCCTCGGCGACGACCGTCCCGTGATCGACGACGACCAGCCGGTCGGAGAGGGCGTCGGCCTCGTCGAGGTAGTGCGTGGTCAGGAAGACGGTCGTGCCGTGCTCGTCGCGCAGCCGGCGCACCAGATCCCACAGGTCGGCCCGGCTGCCGGGGTCGAGACCGGTCGTCGGCTCGTCGAGGAACAGCACCTTCGGGCGGTGGGTGAGCGCCATCGCGATGTCCAGGCGGCGTCGCTGCCCGCCGGAGAGCGCCGCGCACTTGCGGTCGAGGAACTCGGTGAGGCCCAGGTCGCGGGCCAGTTCCCCGGCGCGCTCGGCGGCCCGCGTCTTCGTCAGCCGGTACAGACGTCCCTGGGTGACCAGCTCCTCCCGCACGCTGATCTGCGGGTCGACCCCGCCGGACTGCGCCACGTAACCGCAGGCCCGCCGCACCCCGGCCGGGTCCGTCGCCAGGTCGCAGCCCGCGACGGTGGCGGCGCCGCCGGTCGGTTCCAGCAGGGTCGTCAGCATCCGCAGGGTGGTCGTCTTGCCGGCCCCGTTCGGACCGAGGAAGCCGAGGATCTCGCCCTCGCGGACGGTCAGGTCGATGCCGCGCACGGCGTCCACGGGGCCGCGCTTGGTCCGGAAGGTACGGGCCAGTCCGGCCGTACTGATGATTGCCATGCCCACAGAAAAACAGAGACTCTTAAATTTTGCAATGACCCCAAGTTTTGAGGGTCACCAGGGAAGCTAGGATTCGGACATGGCAGAGGGGCTCAGGGAGCGGAAGAAGCGCGAGACCAGGCAGCGCATCTCGGACATCGCCACCGGGCTGTTCCTGGAGCACGGGTTCGTGACCGTGACGATCGCGGACGTGGCGGAGGCGGCCGACGTCTCCGTGAACACCGTCTACAACTACTTCCCGGCCAAGGAGGACCTCTTCTTCGACCGCTCCCAGGGCGTCGTCGACCGGCTCTCCCGCTGGGTGCGCGGCCGGGACGCGGGGGAGTCGGCCGCCCGGGCGGTGCTGCGAGAGCTGCGCGCCGAGATCGAGGCCGTCTCGCCCCGGATGGGCCTCGTAGAGGGCTACGACCGTTTCATGCGCTGCATCGAGGAGGCGCCGCCGCTGCGCTCCCGGCTGTGGAGCATCCAGCAGGAGGTCCAGAACAACCTGGAGGCGACCCTCCGCGAGGAGACGGATGCCGGTGACGCCGACCCGCTGCCCAGGCTGATCGCCGGTCAGATCTGCTGGGTCCACGGCACAGTCTTCGTCGCGATCGGCCGCGAGATGACCAAGGGGCGCAACCCGGACGAAGTGTCACGGGAGATGCTCGTCCTCCTCGACGACATCGAGGAGCTGTTGAGCGAGAAGGTGCTCAACTACGCCGTCCGAGGCGCGGGATGACCCCTGCCGGTGTGATGTCCGTCATGTGAGACGTGACGCGCATTACTTACTGGTCACACAGGCCCTCACGGGCGCTAGTGTCCGCCCGAGAGGCAGACATAAACAGCGCGTCAGGGGAGTCGCACAGTGGCACGGAAGCTCGCCGTCATCGGAGCCGGCCTCATGGGATCCGGCATCGCCCAGGTCTCCGCACAGGCGGGCTGGGACGTGGTCCTGCGCGACGTCACCGACGAGGCGCTGAAGCGGGGCACCGACGGCATCAAGGCCTCGTACGACAAGTTCGTCGCCAAGGGCAAGCTGGAGGCGCACGACGCCGACGCCGCCCTCGCCCGGATCACCGCGACCACCGACCTGGACGCCGCGGCCGACGCGGACGTCGTCGTCGAGGCCGTCTTCGAGAAGCTCGAGGTCAAGCACGAGATCTTCCGCGCGCTCGACAAGATCGTGAAGGACGAGGCCATCCTCGCCTCCAACACCTCCGCCATCCCGATCACCAAGATCGCGGCGGCGACGGAGCGCCCCGAGCGGGTCGTCGGCACGCACTTCTTCTCGCCGGTGCCGATGATGCAGCTGTGCGAACTGGTCCGCGGCTACAAGACGAGTGACGAAACCCTCGCCACAGCCCGCGAGTTCGCGGAGTCGGTCGGCAAGACCTGCATCGTCGTCAACCGCGACGTCGCCGGCTTCGTGACGACCCGCCTCATCTGCGCCCTGGTCGTCGAGGCCGCGAAGCTGCAGGAGTCGGGCGTGGCGACCGCCGAGGACATCGACCTGGCCTGCAAGCTGGGCTTCGGTCACGCCATGGGCCCGCTGGCGACGGCGGACCTGACGGGCGTCGACATCCTGCTGCACGCCACGAGCAACATCTACACCGAATCCCAGGACGAGAAGTTCGCGGCTCCCGAGTCGATGCGCCGGATGGTTGACGCCGGTGACATCGGACGCAAGAGCGGGCAGGGCTTCTACAAGCACTGAAACCGCACATGCCCCGGGAGCATCACACCCCCGGGTGAATTCGGTATCGGTTCGCTTACAAGAAGCAACCTCTGCCCCCCTCACGCAGTCAGAGGTTGCATCACCGGCATCAGAACGCGGAGCACGAGACGCACGCACGGGGAGCGCATATGCACATCAGGGGCGACCACGCCGAGCTGGTCGTCGGGGGCCGCCTCGACGTCCGGAGCGCGGCGGACGCCCGTACGGTCCTGCACTCGGCCGTCGACACCGGTGTCGGCGACCTGGTGCTCGACCTGTCCGAACTGGACTCCTGGGACGCCACCGGACTCGGTGTGATCATGGGAGCTCACCGGCGGGCCGGCCGCTGCGGCCGGCGCCTGGTCCTGCGCGGCGTGCCGCCGCAGATGCAGCGCCTGCTGGTGGCCACCCGCCTGCATCGGATCCTGGCGATCGAGGGGGGCATCGGGGTGGAGACATTGCCTCGCGTGTGACGACTGTGCGGGTGTGAACCGGGAGACCGGGGAGACCCGGACGGACGTTGTCGAATCGTGCGACGCGCACAATCCTCACGAGACCGTGACGTCTTGGACGGCGCGGTACCCCGGACTGTCGTAGATACTGTGCGAAGGTTTAGGGTTCGGCTGCCCGCTGCCTTGACACCCTTCTAGCGGGCCCGGACCAGAAGCGACAGCGCGGTGTGCAGCAAGGCCGGGAGGGGCTTTTCAGAGCACACACACGCTTTTGGGGGGCTTTGACCTATGGACCCGAACAACCGGGGACCCGAGGAGTACGGCCACGACGGCGACAGTCAGTCGCCGCGCCAGCGCCCGCCCAGGGAATCCCTCACACCCGACTTCAGCCAGCACGCGCCCGCGCTCGCCCGCACCGTGCAGTTGGTCTCCGGCGATTTCCTGCTGACCGTCAACCCTGTCGACGGCAGCGAGATAGAGGCCTGCCCGCCGGCCGAACGGCCCGCCCGGCCCGTGAAGCTCAGCACCGCGGAGCGCGCCGAGGCCGGGCGCGCGGCCCGGCCCCCCGTCCCGCCCGGCCCCGCGCAGCCCAGCCTGCCGCTGCTGGCCCGCCAGGACGAACGCGAGCGACTGGTGCGCCTGCTCGCCCGCGGCCGCTCGGTCCGCCTCACCGGTCCCGCCGGCTGCGGCCGCACCCGCCTCCTCGACCTCGTCTCCGAGGACTGCTCCGACCTCGCCCCCGACGGCGTGGTCCGCCTGGACGGCTTCGGCCGCACCTCCGGCGATCTGCTGTACGACCTCTTCCACGCGGTCTACAACGCCCCCCTGCACCGCCCGGACCGGGAAGAACTGCTCACCTACGTCCGTGAGATCGGCGCGGTCGTCGTTCTCGACGACCTCGAGTTCGGCGGCGCCGGGCTCGACGAGCTGCTGGAGGCGACCCCCGAGTGCGCCTTCCTGCTCGGTGCCACCCCGGACGTGCCGACGCCCTCCGCCGCCGCCGTCGAGGAGGTCTTCCTCGGCGGCCTGGAGCGCGCTGCCGGGCTCGACCTGCTGGAACACGCCGTCGGCCGGCCCCTCACCGAGGAGGAGTCCAACTGGGCGGGCGACCTCTGGTTCGAGTCCGAGGGCCTGCCGCTGCGCTTCGTCCAGGCCGGAGCCCTGCTGCGGCAGCGAGACCGGCTGCGCGCCGGGACGAGTGCCGTCGACGAGTTCGGCGTCTTCGAGGACGCGCCCCCGGCCGACGCCTACGAGGCCGCCGACGGCGACGACGTACCGCTGCCCTCGCTCGGCGAGGCCGCCGCCCCCGCGCCGCTGCTCGCCTCCCGGCTGAGCGCCTCCGCGCGCGCCACCCTGCGGTTCGCCGTCGCCCTCGGCGGCGAGGTGCCGCACCAGGCACATCTGCCCGCCCTGGTCGGCGACACCCACGCGGACGCCGCGCTCGGCGAACTGGCCGCCTGCGGCCTGGTCTCCCCGGTCGGCTCCCGCTACCGGCTCGCCGCCGGTGTCCTGACCCAGCTGGAGGCCGCCGGATACGCCGACGAGGCCGAGGCCGGCGCCCGCAGCGCCGCCCAGCATTACTCCTGGTGGGCCGGGCACCCCTCGGTCACCCCGGAGCGCGTGTGCGCCGAGGCCGACGCGCTCCTCGCCGCCCTGGCCGTGCTCGGGCCGCTCACCAGCCCGCCCGCGGAGGGCGAGGAGAGCCCGGCCGTGCACCTGGCGCGCACCGCCGCACCCGCGTTCGCCGCCGGACTGCACTGGAGCGCGTGGGAACGCGTCCTGCGTACCGGCGCCGAGGCCGCCCGGCTCGCCGGGGACGTCGCCGAAGAGGCCTACTTCCACCACGAGCTCGGCATCCTCGCCCTGTGCGGTGGACAGCTCGACCGGGCCCGCGCCGAACTGGAGGCCTCCATCGGCCTGCGCGGCGCCCTCTCCGACAAGCGCGGCACCGTCGCCGGCCGCCGTGCCCTCGCCCTGGTCGCCGACCGCTCGGGCACCCCGATCGGCCTCGGGCCGACCGCGGGTGAGGAGGTCCCCGACGCCCGGTACGAGGAGTCGGCATCCCCGGCCGGTGGTGTTCCGGCGGCCTTCCCGCCCCTCCAGCAGCCGCTCTCGCCGGCCGTGGTCACCCACCACAGCTCGCCCGGGCCCTCCCACAAGGTCCGGGGTGGCCTCAAGGGCCCGGCCCGGCGCAACCTCGTGGCCGCGGGCGCCGGTGCCCTGCTCGTCGCCGTGCTCGGCACGGTGGTGACCCTCGGCGCCACGTCCGACAACGAGAAGAACCCGCCGTCCGAACAGGTCGGCGTCAACCCCTCGGCCAGCCAGGGCGTCGACGACGGCAGCCTGGGCGCCGACCGGCCGGCGAACGACGGCGACGGCGACACGGGCGCGGCGACGAGCCGCCCGACCGGCCCCGGCCCGGACGGCACGCCGGGCACCTCGGACGATCCGACGCCGACGGGCGGTCCCAGCGGTTCCCCGGACCCCAGCGACCCCGGGGCGACGTCGAGGCCGCCCACGACCTCGAAGCCGCCGGCCACGTCCAAGCCGCCCACGACGTCCAAGCCGCCCACGACGTCGAAGCCGCCCACGACCTCGAAGCCGCCGACCTCGCAACCGCCCACGTCCGAGCCGCCGACCTCGCAGCCGCCGACGTCCGACCCGCCGGCGTCGTCGCCGTCCACCTCCGACTCGGCCAGCGGCCCGGCGCCGAGCGCCACCGCGAGCGCGCCGCAGAGCAGTGAAGGGACGCCGAGCAGCTCGGAGTCGGTGATCTGACACATCCGGCACTCGTACACACAGCGGGGCCGGGTCCGTTCGCCGGACCCGGCCCTCGTCGTAGTCGTCGTAGGTGTGTCAGAACAGCCGCAGCTTGTCGTCCTCGATGCCCCGCAGCGCGTCGTAGTCGAGGACCTGGCAGCCGATGCCGCGATCCGTCGCGAGGACGCGGGCCTGGGGCTTGATCTCCTGCGCGGCGAAGACGCCGCGGACCGGGGCGAGATGGGGATCGCGGTTCAGCAGCTCCAGATAGCGCGTCAGCTGCTCCACGCCGTCGATCTCACCGCGCCGCTTGATCTCCACCGCGACGGTCTTGCCGTCGGCGTCCCGGCACAGGATGTCGACGGGCCCGATGGCCGTCGGGTACTCGCGGCGGATGAGGGTGTAGCCGTCGCCGAGTGTCTCGATGCGGTCGGCGAGCAACTCCTGGAGGTGTGCTTCCACGCCGTCCTTGATCAGGCCGGGATCGACGCCGAGTTCGTGCGAGGAGTCGTGGAGGACTTCCTCCATCGTGATGATGAGCTTCTCGCCCGCCTTGTTGATGACGGTCCATACGCCCTCATCCTCGCCGGTGCCCTCCTTCAGCGTGCAGGGCGGCGACATCCAGTTCAGGGGCTTGTAGGCCCGGTCGTCGGCGTGGATCGAGACGCTGCCGTCCGCCTTCACCAGGATCAGGCGCGGGGCCGAGGGAAGGTGGGCGGTGAGCCGCCCGGCGTAGTCCACGGAGCAGCGGGCAATGACGAGACGCATGGTCGGCAACGCTACTCGACAGGCACCTGTCGACGCGATTCGCCCTGGAAAACACGTGTTCGGTATTGGCCGATTGTGTGCAGGGTGTGGTCATTGTGAGTGCCTCGTCTGCGCATTCTCCTGGTGCCGTCACCGTCGGTTGCTTACGGTATGAACGGGAGGTCGCGATGTGTGTACGCAGCGTGTCCGGTATCGCGAACTCCCTTATCTGTCCGGCAACCCCTGCCCGCCGGGCGGGGGTGCGAGAGGAGAACTCATGTCGCTCGACGTCTCACCGGCCCTACTCGAACAGGCCGAGCGAGGCGAGGTCGACGAAGCGGAATTCGTCGACTGCGTCCGGACCTCCCTGCCCTATGCGTGGGAGATGATCAGCTCCCTGGTGGCCCAGCTGAAGGTGGACGGCGGTGCGTTCGCCGACAACCAGACGCCTCCGCCGGACGAGCAGGCACGCGGTCAGTTGCTGCGTGCACTTGCGAGTGACGCGATACGCGGCGCGCTGCAACGGCACTTCGGTGTGCGGCTGGCCTTCCAGAACTGCCACCGGGTGGCGGTGTTCCCGCTTGACTCCTCGGTGGACGAGAAGCTGGGCCGCTTCACGTCGGTCCGCAGCCAGGTGCTCAACCAGTCACCCGAGTTCCGGGACTGCTGACGCGGCGCCACCTGCTTGCCGCTCCGTACGCGGGAGGTGCAGCTTTGTACCGGAGCGGCAAGCCCCAGGAACCCGCCGCGCTTTCAGGCGAGTTGGGGGAGCACCTCGGCCCCCAGTCGCCGTACGTTCTCCTCCGTCGCCGCCAGGTCCCCGGAGCCCTCGACGAGCAGGGCGAAGCGGGAGATGCCGGTCCGCTCGCTGGTCGCCGCCAGCCGGTCGGCGCACAGCCGCGGTGTGCCCACCGGGTGCAGCCCGCAGAGCAGTTCGGTGTACGCCAGCGGGTCGCGCATCCGGCGCGTGCGCCCGTCGACCGTGACATGCGCCTCCAGGCCCTGCTTCAGCCAGCCCGGCATCGCCTTGATCAGCGTCTCCGCCGCGTCGACCCGCCGGTCCGCGATCTGGCAGACGCCCGCCGACACATGGGACGCGCCCAGGATCTCCTCGGCCGGCCGGCCGCAGGCACGCGCGTGCTGCCGCCAGAGAGCGACCATCTCGGCCTTCTCCTCGTCCCCGACATGCATCCCGAGCAGCATCGACAGACCGCGCTCGGCCGCCAGCCGCACACTCGCCGGTGACGTGCAGGCGACGACGAGCTCGGGTCCCTCGATCTCGGTCAGGGCCTCCGACGGCCGGGGAACGACCGGGACTTCGCGGAAGCGGAAGCGCTCCCCGGCGGCCGCCACCGACGCGTCGCGCAGCCAGCGCACCAGGACGTCCAGGGACTCGGGGAACCCCTTCTCGTAGGCCTCCAGGCCCGCGCCGAACACCTCCAGGTCGACCCACGGGCCGCCGCGCCCGACGCCGAGCGTGAAACGGCCGCCGCTCGTGTGGTGCAGCAGCGCGGCCTGTTCGCCGAGGGTCACGGGGTGGGTGGTGGGCAGGACGCTGACCGCCGTACCGACCCGGATGCGGCGGGTGCGGCCGAGCAGTAAGGCGGCCAGGGTGACGGCCGACGGGCACGTGCCGTACGGCACGAAGTGGTGCTCGGCCAGCCAGACCGTGTCGAGCCCGGCCTCCTCGGCGACCTCGGCCGAGCGGACCGCGCGGTGCAGCGCCTCTCCCTCGCCCTGACCGGGGAACTGGGCCGCCAACACGAAACTTCCAACGCGCATTGCTTTCCTGCTTCCTTGGCTCCGACACGGAGCTCCCCAAAGGGCATAACCGTCCGACACGTGCCGAGGACACGGCCGGTCGGGGTATTTTGCGGATTGTCTGCAGAATGAGGCGTTCCGCGCGGGGTCCGGGGAGAGGCCCCGGCGGGGGCGCGCCTGGCCCGGCGAGGGGCTTGTGGCGATTGGATGGCGTACGTGTACCCCCGTCCGCGCCGCGTAGGCTGGACGCGCCACGTGTCCTGTATAGCCCCGAGAGGTGTCCCGTGTCCCCGCGTCGCAACCGACCCAAGGGCGCCGCTTCGTCCGGCCGGAGCGCCGAGGACGACCGCCCCGGCCGCTACGGCGGCTGGCAGTCCTCGGAGAACTGGCAGGGCGAGAACTGGAGCGTGCGGCACGTGGCCGGCGCGAGCGCGCAGGGCAAGTCGTACCGTTGCCCCGGCTGCGACCAGATGATCCCGGACGGGGTGCCGCACGTGGTGGCCTGGTCCGAGCACACGGGCGTCGATGACCGCCGGCACTGGCACAAGGCCTGCTGGAACGCGCGGGACCGCCGCACCCCAGGGGTGCGGCGGTCCCGTAACGCGCCGAGGTTCTAGGCCTGTTCACGGCCTGTGACTACACGTCCCGCTTCTCCAGCAGCGCGAAGGCGGCGGCGAAGGCGACGGCCGTCGCGCCGAGGATGATCCACAGCGGGTCCCAGCCGGACGGGCCGGACTGGCTGAGGGAGACGGAGTAGAAGACGCTGAGCTGGTTCGGGATCGAGTACTCGAGCAGGACGTCGCGGACGGCCGACAGCGATTCCGAGAACATGAACAGCGCGATCACCAGCGGGGCGAGCACGGCGCCGATCATGATGGTGATGGCGCCCGCCGAGTGCCGGATGACCGAGCCGACGGCGAGCGAGAGCAGGCCCAGCAGCGCGATGTAGGCCGACATGCCGACCGTGGCCTTCAGCCACTCCCCGCCGGAGGGGGACTTGACGCCGTCGCCCTCCAGCATCGCCACGTGCAGGAAGGCGACGAGGGACGCGGACACCAGCGTCACCACGAACGCGACCAGGAAGAACACGATGCCCTTGGCCGCGAGCACCCGGCCCCGGCTCGGGCACGCGACCATCGTGGTGCGGACCATGCCCGTGCCGTACTCCGAGGCCGTGGTCAGCACGCCCAGCGTGATGATGCACATGCTGCCGAGCAGCAGCCCGAAGAAGCCCAGGCCGAGCGGGCTGTCGCCGGACAGGGCCGGGTCGGAGTTCGCCACCACGACGCCGGTCAGCGTGCCGATGCCGATGACGAGCAGGACGAACACGCCGAGCGTCCACATCGTGGAGCGCACCGACCTGATCTTCGTCCACTCGGAGGCGATGGCATGCCCGAGGTGCGTCCGCACGACCGGGATCGGCGAGGTGTAGCCGGGGTACGAAGAACCGGGCGCCGCCTCCCAGGTGGGTGCGGCCGGCGGCATCTGGGGCTGGGGGCTGCTCATCGGGGGTCCTCGGGCTTGGTCAGGTCGGAGGTCGGGGCGGAGGCCGGTGCGGCGGGCGCCTGGGGGGCCGGCCGGGCAGCCGACTGCGCGGGCGCGGCGCTCGCCTGCGCCGCAGGCGCTGCCGGGGCCTGAGGCGCCTGACCCGCCGGCTGGGCGTACGGGTTGGGCGTTCCCGCGCCGGAGGCGCCAGGGACGCCAGGGGAGACCCGAGCGGTCCCGGGCGTTCCCGGGCCACCAGGTGCGCCGTACGGGCCCGCCGGTGCCTGGCCCGGCGCGCCCTGCGGCGGCATCGTGAACGGCTGCCCGACCTGCTGGGGCGGCGGCGGGGCGTACCAGCCGGGCTGGCCCTGGCCGGGGACCGGCATCGGGGGCTGTGCCCCGGGCGGCAGCGGCTGCTGCAGGCCTTCCTTCTGGTCGATGGTCGAGCGGTAGTCGACGGCGCCCTGCGTCATCCGCATGTACGCCTCCTCCAGCGAGGCCTGGTGCGGCGACAGTTCCCACAGCCGGACGTCGTTGTCGTGCGCGATGTCGCTGATGCGGGGGAGCGGCAGCCCGGTCACGCGCAGCGCGCCGTCCTGCTCGGGCAGCACGTGCCCGCCCGACTCGGTGAGCGCGGCCGAAAGCTTCTCGCGCTGCTGCGGCTCGGTGTCGGGCGTCCGGACGCGCGCGAAGTCCGCGGAGTTCGCGGAGATGAAGTCCGTGACACTCATGTCGGCGAGCAGCTGCCCGCGCCCGATGACGATGAGGTGGTCGGCGGTCAGCGCCATCTCGCTCATCAGGTGGGAGGAGACGAAGACCGTGCGGCCCTCCGCCGCGAGTGCCTTCATCAGGTTGCGCACCCAGAGGATGCCCTCGGGGTCGAGGCCGTTGACCGGCTCGTCGAACAGCAGAACCTGCGGGTCGCCGAGCAGCGCGGCGGCGATGCCGAGCCGCTGCCCCATGCCGAGGGAGAAGCCCTTGGACCGCTTCCTGGCCACGTCCTGGAGGCCGACGACCCCGAGCACCTCGTCCACCCGCTTGGCCGGGATGCCGGACAGCTGGGCCAGGCACAGCAGGTGGTTGCGGGCGGCCCGGCCGCCGTGCACGGCCTTGGCGTCCAGCAGGGCACCGACCTGGCGGGGGGCGTTGGGCAGCTTGCGGTACGGGTAGCCGCTGATCGTCACGTGCCCGGCCGTCGGGTTGTCCAGGCCGAGGATCATCCGCATCGTCGTCGACTTGCCCGAGCCGTTCGGCCCGAGGAAGCCGGTGACGGCCCCCGGCCGTACCTGGAAGGAAAGGTTGTACACAGCGGTCTTGTCGCCGTAGCGCTTCGTCAGGCCGACTGCTTCGATCATGCTCCGCACCCATCGCAAGGTTCAGGACAGCGGGGCACACGCCCCCGTAAGGGTTAGGAGGATATCGAGGCGCTGACGGTTCCGCTCAAATGAAAGTAAAAGGTAGAGCGCGGCGCGCCCCGGCAGCCGCTCCTAGGCGTCCCGTTTCTTCAGCAGCACGTACCCGCCGACCAGTGCCGCGAGCACCCACAGCCCCATGATCCCGAGTCCGCCCCACGGCCCGTACGGGGTGTCGTCGTCGATGGGCGTGACCACCTGCATGATCTTGCTGCCGGCCTGGTCGGGCAGAAACCGGCCGACCTTCTTCGTCGCGTCGACATTGCCCAGGATGTTGGAGATCAGGAAGAAGAACGGCATCAGGACGCCCAGCGACAGCATCGGCGAGCGCAGCATCGCGGCGACGCCCATGGAGAACATCGCGATCAGCGCCATGTAGAGGCCGCCGCCGAACACCGCCCGCAGCACCCCCGGGTCGCCGATCTCCGCCCGGTGCCCACCCAGCATCGCCTGCCCAAGGAAGAAGGCGGCGAAGCTGGTGACGAGCCCGACCAGGAGGGCGAGCGCACTGGCGACCGCGATCTTGCTGAACAGGAAGGAGCCGCGCTGCGGCACGGCGGCCAGCGAGGTGCGGATCATGCCGGTGCTGTATTCGTTCGACACCACCAGCACACCGAACACGATCATCGCGAGCTGCCCGAGGCTCATCCCCGCGAAGCTGATGAACGTCGGGTCGAACTCCGCCCGTTCCTGCGCGCCCATGGAGTCGAACTCGCTCTTGGACAGGGCCGAGATCAGCATGCCGAGGGCGACCGTCACGACCACCACCAGCGAGAGAGTCCACACCGTGGACGCCACCGACCGAATCTTCGTCCACTCCGACCGTACGACCTGCGTCGTCGCCATGCTCAGCCCCTCTTCCCGCCGTCGCCCCATTGCTGCCCCGAGGGCTGGGGGCTCGTCTCGCTGTGTGCGTGGTACTCCACCGACTCCGCGGTCAGCCGCATGAACGCCTCCTCGAGCGACGCCTGTTGCGGGCTCAGCTCGTGCAGCGTGATCCCGTGCTGCGCCGCCAGCTCGCCGACGTGCTCGGCCTTGCCGCCGTCCACCTCCAGCACCCCGTCACCGCTCTCGACGGCCACGGTTCCGGCCTGGTGCAGCACATCGAGCAGCCGTTCCCGCTGCGGGCTGCGGACCCGGACGTACGACCGTGAGTTGCGCGCGATGAAGTCGGCCATGGAGGTGTCCGCGAGCAGCCGCCCCTGCCCGATGACGACGAGGTGATCGGCCGTCAGGGCCATCTCGCTCATCAGATGGGAGGAGACGAACACGGTCCGGCCCTGCGCCGCCAGGGACTTCATCAGGGTGCGGATCCAGTGGATGCCCTCGGGGTCGAGGCCGTTGACCGGCTCGTCGAACATCAGGATCCGGGGATCGCCGAGCAGCGCGGCCGCGATGCCGAGCCGCTGCCCCATGCCCATCGAGAAGCCCTTGGTCTTCTTCTTCGCGACCGCCGTCAGCCCGACGGTCTCCAGCACCTCCCGCACCCGGCCGCGCGGAATGCCGTTGCTCTGTGCGAGGCACAGCAGATGGTTGTAGGCGGTACGCCCGCCGTGCCAGGCCTTGGCCTCCAGCAGGGCGCCGATGTACGTCAGCGGGTCCTTGAGCTGCTGGTAGTGCTTGCCGTCGATACGGACGTCGCCGGCGGTCGGGTGGTCGAGACCCAGGATCATCCGCATGGTCGTGGACTTGCCCGCGCCGTTGGGCCCGAGGAAGCCGGTGACGATGCCCGGTCTGACGGTGAAGGACAGGTTGTTGACCGCCACCTTCTCGCCGTAACGCTTGGTCAGCCCCTCGAGCTCAATCATGCCCGCCACGCTAGAGCGGGACAAAGCCCTCTGCCACCCGAGCGGCAGAGGGCTTTGCGGAGATTCAGACTCCGTACGCCGGGTCGTTACCGGGACTGCTGGGCCGGAACCCCGCGGGAGATCGGCTCGTCCTCGGCCGGCGTGCCGGCGGCGGCCACCGCGGCGCCCGTGAGCGTGGCGAGCATCTCGCGGACGTTCGTCAGCTGGGCGTTGATGCTGTCGCGGCGGTTGGTGAGGGCCGCGAGCTCGCGCTCGGATTCCGAACGGATGCGGTCGGCCTTGGCGTTGGCGTCGGCCACGATGTCCTCGGCCTGGCGCTGGGCCGTCTCCACCGTCTGGCGGGCGCGGCGCTCGGCGTCCGTGCGCAGCTTCTCCGCCTCCAGGCGGAGCTGCTCGGCGCGGTGCTCGATCTCGGCGAGACGCTTCTCGGCCTTGGCCTGACGGGAGGCCAGGTCACGCTCGGACTGCTCGCGGCGCTTGGCCAGGTTCGTCTCGAAGTCGGCGGCGGCCTGCGCGGCCTTGGCGCGGGTCTCCTCGAAGAGGGCGTCCGCCTCCTCGCGCTTGGACTGCGCGTCCTTCTGCGCCTCGGAACGCAGCTGGGCGGCGTCACTCTTGGCCTTCTCGACGATCCGCAGGCCCTCGTCCTCGGCCTTCGCCTTGCGCTCCGCCGAGTACGACTCGGCGTCGTTGCGCACCTGCTGGGCCGCCGACTCGGCGAGTTCGCGGTGCTGCTCGGCCGCGCGCCGGGCCTCCTCGCGCAGGTCCTTCGCCTCTTCCTCGGCGAGGCGGAGGATCTTCTCCACGCGCGCGCCGAGACCCGCGTACGACGGCTCGGCGTCGCTGATCTGGGCCTGGGCGTTCTGCGTCTCGAGGTGGAGCTCTTCGATGCGCTTTTCCAGAGCGGTGATGCGGGCGAGAGCGCTGTCACGGTCGGAGACGAGCTTGGAGATACGTTCGTCCACCTGAGCGCGGTCGTATCCACGCCGCACAAGCTCGAAGCCGTAGGGGGAAGTGTCGCTCATGGGGTTCCTGTCGAATGAGACCGGTGAGGTGATAGGTGGAATCCTAGGGGCCGAAACGGTGTGTCATCGAGCGGATGCGCGTTTGGTCTGCAAAATGAGACCCCTTTTGAGTGGCTAACCCCGGGACTGCTTGCCAAAGACTTGGTCAAAGGCTCCAGCACACACCGGTTTCGCCCCGGTTCGCTAGCTATCCGAGGACTTGCCACCCGAACGGGGTGCGCCGACTGTTGCGCCTGCCTTGACTCCGTTGTCCTTGGCCGGGGACGGGGCCTCGAAGGATTCCAACGCCTCCAGGACGTCCTGGACACGGGAGATCTCGGCATTGATGTCCTCGCGGCGGCGGACCAGGACCTCCAGCTCGCGCTTGCCCTCGTCGACCGTGCGCTTGGCCTCGCGGACGGCCTCGGCCTTGAGCTCCTCGGCCTCCCGGACCAGCGTGGCCTTCTTCTGCTCGGCCTCCTTGAGCAGGCCCTCGGCCTTCTTCACCGCGGCGATACGGACCTTGCCCGCCTCGGAGTTGGCCTCCGAGACGATCTCCTTGGCCTTCGCCTGCGCCTTCGCGAGCTGCTCCTCCGCGGCCTTGACGAGCGCGTCGCAGCGGTCGCCCGCCGACTTCATCGTCTCGGCCGACTCCCGGCGGGCCCGCTCGTGCAGCTCCTCGATCTCCGCCGTGATGCGGTCGCGCAGCTCCTCGGCACGCTCCCTGATCTGCGTGGCGTCCCGGCGCGCGCCGACCAGCAGCTCGTCGGCGTCCGTACGGGCCTTCTCCACCAGCGCGTTGCCCTCGACCGTCGCATCGGAAACGAGCCGGTCGGCCTCCTTGCGGGCCGCGCCCACCATCGTGTCGGCCTGAGACTCGGCCTCCGCGGTGGTCTTGTGCGCCTGCTGCTGAGCCTCGGTGAGCAGCTTGTCGGCCTCCGCCGTGGTCTCCGAGATGAGCTTGTCGACCTGCTCGGCCGCCTCGGAGCGTCGCTTGTTGGCGTCCTTGCGGGCCTCGTCCAGCGTGCGGTCGGCCTCCTCGCGCGCGGAGCTGACGAGCCGTTCCACCTCCGCCTCGGCGTCGGCCTTGACGCGCTGGGCCTCGCTGCGGACCCGCTCGGCGTGCTGCTGCGCCGAGCCGACCGTCTCGGCGGCCTCGGCCCGCAGCCGCTCCGCCTCGGCGGTGGCCTCCCCGACCAGCTGGTCGGCCTGGGCGACCGACTCGGCCCGCACCCGCTCGGCCTCCGTGGCCGCCTCGGAACGGAGGCGCTCGGCCTCGGAGACGGCTTCCGTGCGGACCCGTTCGGCCTCGGCGACCGTGTCCATCCGCAGCCGGTCGGTCTCCTGGACCGTCTCGGTCGTGAGCCGCTCCGCCTCGTTGCGCGCCTCGGTGATGAGGGTGTCCGCCTGTGTCGCCGCGTCGGAGCGGATGCGGTTGGCGTCCTCGCGGGCGTCCGCCCGGGTACGCGAGGCGCTCTGCTCGGCCTCCGCGATGGCGTCCGACGCCTCCGTGCGCACGCGCTGGGCGTGCTCGGCGACGTCCGCGCGGATCCGCTCCGCCTCCGTGATCGCCTCGGACATCGTCCGCTCGGCGAGCGCCTTGGCGGCCTCGGTCTCCTCGTGCGCCTCGCGCCGCAGCCGGCCGGCGTCCTCGCTCGCCCGCTCCCGCTCGGAGTAGGCGTCGGAACGGACCCGGTCCGCTTCCTCCTGCGCCTCCCGCCGCGTACGGTCCGCCGCGTGCTCGGCGGCGCTGCGCAGCCCGGCGATCTCCTCCTGCGCCTGCTCGTGCAGCCCCGCGACGGAGTCCCGGACCTGCTGCGCGTGCTGCTCGGCGGCCGACACCATCTCCGTGGCGCGCCGGTCGGCCTCCTCGACCAGCCGTACGGCCTCGGTCTGCGCCTCCTCCACGCGCTTGCGCGCGGAGGCCAGCAGCTCCTCACTCTGCTCGCGGGCCCGCTCGCGCTCCTGGTCGGCCTCCTGCCGGGCGGAGCCGAGGACTTCCTCGGCCTCGCGGCGGCGCCGGTTGGCCTCCTCCTGGGCGGCGGCCAGCGTCTCGGACGCCTCCGTGGCCAGCCGCTCGGCGGCGGCCTGCGCCTCCGCGCGCACCCGGTCGGCGCTCTCCTGCGCCTCCGACTTCAGCCGCTCGGCCTCGTTCGCGGCCTCAGACCGCAGCCGTACGGCGACGGCCTCGCCCTCGGCACGCGCGGCCGACGCGTCGGACACGGCCTCGTCGCGCAGCCGTTCGGCTTCGGCCTCGGCCTGCTGCTGGAGCGTACGGATCCGCTCCGCGGCCTCGGCACGCAGCCGCTCGTTCTCCTCGGCGGCCTCGCGGCGGATCCGCGCGGCCTCCTCACGGGCGTCCGACAGCGCCTGCTCGGCGGCTGTCAGCCGCTCCTCGGCCTCCGTCTGGAGCCGCGTCAGCTCCTCGGCGGCCTCCGCGCGGCGTGCCTCTATGGCCCGCTCGGTCTCCTCGTGCAGCTCGCGCGCCGCGCGCTCGGCGTCCTCCTTGAGCGCCTCGGCCTGCTCGACGACCTCCTCGCGGTGCCGCTCGGCCTCCTGCCGGGTGCGCTGAAGGGTCTCCTCGGCCTGCCGGCGCAGGGTCGTCGCCCGCTCGATGGCCTCCGTGCGGACCTTCTCGCTGTCCGTCTGGGCCGTCGTACGCAGCTCGTCCGCGTCCGCCTTCGCCTTGGCGAGCAGCTCCTCGGCGGACCCCGCCGCCTCCTCGATCTGCGCCACGGCCTCCTTGCGGGCCTCGGCGCGGATCTTCTCGCCCTCCTCGACCGCGTCGGCCCGGAGCTGCTCGGCCTCGCCGCGCAGCCGGCGGGCCTCCTCCTGGAGCTCGACCGTCTTGGCGCGGTACTCCTTGGTGTCGTCCTTCGCCGCGCCCTTGAGCTCCTCGGCGATGTCGTGCGCCTCGGCGCGCAGCCGGTCCGCCTCGGCCTCGGCCTCCCTGCGGATCCGCTCGGCCTCCTCGGCCGCGGCCTTGGTGGTCTTCTTGGCGTCCTCCGACGCCTTGGTGAGCACGTCCTCGGCGGTCTTGGCCGCCTTGGACAGCTGGGTCGCGGTCTCCTCGGCGGTGAGCGTGCGGGCCTTCTCGGAGGCCTCGGCGACGATCTTCTCGGCCTCGGCGCGGGCGTCCGCGACGAGCTGCTCGGCCTCGGACTTGGTGTTCTCGGCCTCCTTCGTGGCCTCCTCGACCAGCCGGGCGACCTGCTCCTTGGCGGTGCGCGTGCGCGTCTCGTTCGCGGACTCCGCGCTCGCCAGGGCCTTGGCGGCGGCCTCCTTGGCCTCGGTGACCAGCTTCTCCGACTCGGCCTGCGCCTTGCGCAGCGCCTCCTCGGCCTCGGCCATCCGCTGCTCGGCGGCCTTGCTCAGCTCCTGGGCCTCGCGGCGCGCGGACTCCGACTCCGAGGCGGTGGACGTCCGAAGCTGCTCGGCGTGGTCGGTGGCCTCCTGGGCCTGGGTCGAGGCGGCGTTGAGCAGCCGCTCGGCGTCCGTGCGGGCACGCCGCAGGATCTGCTCGGCCTCGGCCCGGGCCTCCTCGGCGGCGCTCGTCAGCCGCTGCCGGGCCTCGGTCGTCAGCCGCTCGGCCTCCGCACGGGCGGTGGTCAGGGACTGCTCGGCCTCGGCGCGGGACTCGTCCAGCAGCCGACGGGCCTGCTGCTCGGTGCGGGCCCGCAGCTGCTCCGCCCACGCCACGTTCTCGTTGACGTGCGACTCGACGGTCTGGCGGCGCTCGGCCAGCTCCTGGTCGAGCTGCTGGCGCCGGGTCACCGCCTCCTGGTGCAGCTCCGCCTGGAGCCGGGCCGCCTGTTCGGCGTGCTCCTGGAGGATCCGCTGGGTCTGGGCCCGGGCCTCGCTCAGCTCGCGGTCGGCGTCCGCGCGGATCTGGTCGGCCTGCATCTGCGCGTTGCGCAGCAACTGCTCCGCCTGCCAGCCGATATCGCCCCCATCGAAGGAGGGCCGGGACATGATGGTGCGCCGCGCCTCGTGCAACTTGGCGCGCAGCACCTCGACCTGGTAGCCGAGGTCCTCGGCGTGCTGGATCGCCTTTTCCCGCTCGGTCTTCAGCCGCTTCATCTCGGCTTCGAACCGAGAGAGGTGGTCGACGTCAGCCGCCGGCTCTCGCTCCTGGCTCTCGTAGCCCCGCACTGCGCGGTCCCATCCGTCCCCTGGTCGCAACTCTCTCCAAACGAGCTCCGT
This sequence comes from Streptomyces sp. NPDC052064, assembly GCF_055585925.1. NCBI lineage: Bacteria > Bacillati > Actinomycetota > Actinomycetes > Kitasatosporales > Streptomycetaceae > Streptomyces > Streptomyces sp. NPDC052064. Next base: position 413,828 of record NZ_JBVJJE010000008.1, on the reverse strand, counting down.
CCATCCACCGAACGGGGCCCCCGGGGAATGGTGTCAGATCATCGGCGGAGCATGGGCTGCTGCCCCGACGCTCGTCCCCCGAAACCCGGACCCCGGAATGCGATCGCCGCGGATTGAGCGGCGACCGCACCCAACCCTACCGGCCCTTATGTACGAGGGTCAGTGCTCAGGTGACTCAACGGGCGCCGAAGTGACCAGTTCTGTGAGTACGCCGTGGCAGTCCTTGGGGTGCAGGAAGGTGATCCGTGACCCCATGGAACCGCGTCGCGGCTCTTCGTAGAGCACACGTACGCCCTTGTCCTTGATGTCCGCGGCCTCGGCGTCCACGTCCGCCGTGCCGAAAGCGATGTGGTGGACGCCCTCCCCGTTCTTCGCCAGCCACTTCGCGACGGTGGAGTCCTCGCGGGTCGGCTCCAGGAGCTGGAGGTACGAGGCGCCGCCGTCGGACGTATCGTTGATCTTGAGCATGGCCTCGCGCACGCCCTGTTCCTCGTTTACCTCGGAGTGGAACACCTCGAAACCGTAGGTGGCACGGTAGAACTCGACGGTCTTGTCGAGGTCGAAACAGGCGATCCCGATGTGGTCGATTCGCGTCAGCATGGATTCAGTGCAGCGCTCCGGAGGTGGTTACGCAACGTGCGCGCGATCACACCGACAGCCCGATGACGGGGTGGCGTACCGGTCAGTACATTCGAAGTAAACCCTCGTTCACTCCTCGGCTGTGCAGCCGGTAAGGGGATCGCAGCTCATGTCTTCTGGAACGTCTGGAACGTCCGGGGCCAACGGCTCCACGTCTGTGATCGTCGCGGGCGCCCGTACCCCGATGGGGCGGTTGCTCGGTTCGCTGAAGTCCTTCTCCGGAGCCGACCTCGGCGGCTTCGCGATCAAGGCCGCCCTCGACCGTGCGGGGATCGGTGGCGACCAGGTGCAGTACGTGATCATGGGGCAGGTGCTCCAGGCCGGGGCGGGGCAGATCCCGGCGCGCCAGGCCGCCGTCAAGGCGGGTATCCCCATGAACGTGCCGGCGCTGACCATCAACAAGGTGTGTCTGTCGGGCCTCGACGCCATCGCGCTCGCCGACCAGCTGATCCGCGCGGGTGAGTTCGACGTGGTCGTCGCCGGCGGCCAGGAGTCCATGACCAACGCCCCGCACCTGCTGCCGAAGTCCCGCGAGGGCTTCAAGTACGGCGCCGTCGAGATGCTCGACTCCATGGCCCACGACGGGCTGACCGACTCCTTCGACGGCGTCGCCATGGGCGAGTCGACGGAGAAGCACAACACGCGCCTCGGCATCGGCCGCGCCGAGCAGGACGAGATCGCCGCGCTGTCGCACCAGCGGGCCGCCGCCGCGCAGAAGAACGGCCTGTTCGAGGCCGAGATCACGCCGGTGGAGATCCCGCAGCGCAAGGGCGACCCGGTGCTGTTCAGCAAGGACGAGGGGATCCGGGGCGACACCACCGCGGAGTCCCTCGGGAAGCTGCGTCCCGCCTTCGCCAAGGACGGCACGATCACGGCCGGTTCGGCGTCGCAGATCTCCGACGGTGCCGCCGCCGTCGTGGTGATGAGCAAGGCCAAGGCGCAGGAGCTCGGCCTGGAGTGGATCGCCGAGATCGGGGCGCACGGGAACGTGGCCGGGCCGGACAACTCGCTCCAGTCCCAGCCCTCCAACGCGATCCAGCACGCGCTCAAGAAGGAGGGTCTGGAGGTCTCGGACCTAGACCTCATCGAGATCAACGAGGCGTTCGCGGCGGTTGCCGTGCAGTCGATGAAGGACCTCGGGATGTCCCCCGAAAAGGTGAATGTCAATGGCGGTGCCATCGCCCTGGGTCACCCGATCGGGATGTCCGGTGCGCGGCTCGTCCTGCACCTCGCGCTGGAGCTGAAGCGGCGCGGCGGTGGCGTGGGCGCGGCCGCGCTGTGCGGTGGCGGTGGTCAGGGTGACGCGCTGATCGTGCGGGTACCGAAGGCCTGAGCGCCCGTTTTTGGACCTCCCTCATCTGAACGGAGCTGTGATGCAGGACGTCTCCACGCTGGTCGCCCAGGCCAGGGAGGGCCGGCCGCGGGCCGTGGCCCGGTTGATCTCCCTGGTGGAGGGGGCGTCCCCGCAGCTCAGGGAGGTCATGGCGGCGCTCGCGCCGTTGGCGGGCAACGCGTATGTGGTCGGGCTGACCGGATCGCCCGGGGTCGGCAAGTCCACGTCGACGTCGGCGCTGGTGACCGCGTACCGCAAGCAGGGCAAGCGGGTCGGCGTGCTGGCCGTCGACCCGTCGTCCCCGTTCTCCGGGGGTGCGCTGCTCGGGGACCGGGTGCGGATGTCCGATCACGCGTCGGACCCGGGCGTGTACATCCGTTCCATGGCGACGCGCGGGCATCTTGGCGGGCTCGCGTGGGCCGCGCCGCAGGCCATCCGGGTGCTGGACGCGGCGGGGTGTGACGTGATCCTCGTCGAGACCGTGGGTGTGGGGCAGTCCGAGGTGGAGATCGCCTCGCAGGCGGACACGTCCGTCGTGCTGCTCGCGCCGGGGATGGGCGACGGGATCCAGGCGGCCAAGGCCGGGATCCTGGAGATCGGTGACGTGTACGTCGTGAACAAGGCCGACCGGGACGGGGCGGATGCGACGGCTCGCGAGCTGAACCACATGCTGGGGCTGGGGGAGGCCCGGGGCCCCGGGGACTGGCGCCCGCCCATCGTGAAGACGGTCGCCGCGCGCGGGGAGGGCATGGACGAGGTCGTCGAGGCCCTGGAGAAGCATCGGGCCTGGATGGAGGAGCGGGGGGTGCTCGCGGAGCGGCGCATGGCCCGTGCGGCGCGGGAGGTCGAGACGATCGCGGTGACGGCCCTGCGGGAGCGGATCGGGGACCTGCACGGGGATCGGCGCCTCGGGGCGCTCGCGGAGCGGATCGTTGCGGGGGAGCTGGATCCGTATCGGGCGGCTGATGAACTGGTGGCCGGGTTGACGAGTCCCTCCGGCGGCTGAGCCGGGTTGCCTCCGGCGGTTGGGCGGGGTGCCTGCGGCGGCCTGTGCGGCTTCGGTGGGAGTTTGTGTCGCGCCTTCGCGGTGGTGGTGGGTCGGGGCCGTGTCGGGGGGGTGTCCGTCCTCGGAACGGCGCGATGGGGTCGGACGCCGACTGGCTGTCCGTTGACGCGCCAACCGCTGCGGGCGGACACTCCCCGACACGTCCCCTTCTCGCCGTGCGCGGGTGCGGGCCCGCTCAGCTGCCGCAGGCCGCCGCTGCGGGCCGCCGTTCCCGCTTGGCTGAGGGCCGGGTTTCGGACCCGCCCGGCCCGGGCGGTAACGCCGAGCAGCTCGACGCCCCGGCGTCAGCAGCGACGCCGGGGCGGCAGGAAAGAGGCTGGACTTGATCAGTCCTGGTCGTCGGAGTCGTCGTCCTGGTCGCGGTCCGCCGTGACCTTGCCCGTGCCCAGGTCGATCTTCCAGTCCTGCTCGGCGCCGCCGGACTTGTGCGTCTCGGCCTCCCAGGACTTGTTCTTGCCGTCCTCGTCCAGGTCCACGGACGTCACCGTGCCCTTGCCGGCGGCAGCCTTCGCGGCCTGCTCGGCCGTCACGGAAGAGCCCTTCAGGGCCGCCCGCACCTGCGCCGTGTCGTCCTCGTCGTCGGCGTTCGAGCCGAGGACCTTGCCGTTGGACGGGTCGATACGGACGCTGTGCCAGCTGTTGTCGCCGGAGAGGACGTCGACCTTCCAGATCACCTCGGCGCTGTCGTCCTCGTCGTCCAGCTCGGCGGACACGGCCGTGCCAGGCGTGTGCTTCAGCGCGGAAGCGATGGCCTCGGACGCCGTCACATCGGCGGAAGCCGCCCGCGCGGCGTCGTCGTCGCGGTCGTCCTGCGCGTCCGCGCCGTCCTGGTCGTCGCGGCCGTCGTCCTCCGACAGCCGGGTGTTCGCCGCCTGCCGCGCCGAGCCCTGATCGTCTCCCGTGGTCGCGAGAGCCGTGGCCGTACCGCCTCCGATCAGAGCGGCAGCGGTCACAGCGGCGATCACGATGTTGCGCTTCATGCGGATTCCTCCCGAGTCGTTTCGTTTTCGACGTGTTCCAATCTGGCTGACCGACGCTGAGAGGAAGCTGAAGACCCCTGAAGGGATCTTCAGGTTGGCTTTGCCACTCTTTACCCATGCGCCTGTTGATCGTGGAGGACGAGAAGCGGCTGGCCCTGTCGCTCGCCAGGGGCCTGACGGCCGAGGGGTACGCCGTGGATGTCGTCCACGACGGACGGGAGGGGCTGCACCAGGCCTCGGAGGGCACGTACGACCTGGTGATCCTCGACATCATGCTGCCCGGGCTCAACGGCTACCGGGTCTGCGCTGCCCTGCGCGCCGCCGGGCACGAGGTGCCGATCCTGATGCTCACCGCCAAGGACGGCGAGTACGACGAGGCGGAGGGGCTCGACACCGGTGCGGACGACTATCTGACCAAGCCCTTCTCGTACGTCGTGCTCGTCGCCCGGATCAAGGCGCTGCTGCGGCGGCGCGGGGTGGGTGCCGGGTCCTCGCCCGTGCATGTGCACGGGGATCTGAAGGTGGACACCGCGGCCCGGCGGGTGTTCCTGGGGGAGGACGAGGTCGCCCTGACCGCCAAGGAGTTCTCCGTGCTGGAGCATCTCGTGCTGCGGGCCGGGGAGGTCGTGTCCAAGTCCGAGATCCTCGAGCATGTGTGGGACTTCGCGTACGAGGGTGATCCCAACATCGTCGAGGTGTACGTCAGCACACTGCGGCGGAAGCTGCGGGCGGGGCTGATCCGGACCGTGCGCGGCGCCGGGTACCGGCTGGAGACGTCGCCATGAGGAGGCTGTTCGGGTCGGTCCGGGCGCGGGCCACGCTCGGATCCACGCTCGTGGTCGCGGTGGCGCTCGTCGCCGCCGGGGCCGCCGTCCTGCTGTCCCTGCGGTCCAACCTGATGGGCGAGGCCGGCACCCGCGCGGAGCGCTCCGCGCGGACGGTCGCCTCCCAACTCGCCGCCGGGGCGCCGTACGACAAACTGTCCGGGCTGGACGGCGACGACGGGCCGGTCCAGGTACTCGCCGAGAAGAAGCGGGTGGTCGCGGTCAGCGAGGATCTGGAGAAGATCAGCGGTACTGACTCCGACCGGGTGAAACCGCAGCCGTCGGCGGCGCCTCGCGGGGACGATGACGACGACTCCGACGACCACGAAGCGGACCTCGAACCCGGGGAGATCGCCGGGGAGAGCACCTTCCGGAACGGGTCCGCGACGATCGACGGCGAAACGGCGGACTACCGTTTCGCCGCCGTCGAGGTCGAGACCCACGACCGGGGGCGTCTGAAGGTCTACGCCGGTGCCCCGCTGGCCGCCGAGCACGGGGCCGTGCAGACCGCGACGACGGTGATGCTGATCGGGTTCCCGCTGCTGCTCGGCGTCGTCGCGGGGGTGACCTGGCTGGTCACCCGGCGGGCGCTGCGGCCGGTGGAGGGCATCCGGAGCGAGATGGCCGCGATCACCGCCTCCGAGGACCTCGCGCGCCGTGTCCCGGAGCCGGAGACGCACGACGAGGTCGCCCGGCTCGCCCGGACGACGAACGAGACGCTCGCGGCCCTGGAGACCTCCGTGGAGCGGCAGCGGCGATTCGTCGCCGACGCGTCCCACGAGCTGCGGAGCCCCATCGCCTCGCTGCGGACCCAGTTGGAGGTGGCCGCCGCGCATCCCGAGCTGCTGGACCTCGACGGGGCCGTGGAGGACACCGTGCGGCTCCAGCGGCTCGCCGCCGACCTGCTGCTGCTCGCCCGGCTGGACGCGGGGGAACGGCCCAACGACGCGAAGGTCGACCTCGCCGGGCTGGCCCGGGAGGAGGCCGAGGGGCGGACGGGCGTGACGGTGGACGCGGAGCCGGTGAACGTGGCCGGATCGCGCGGGCAGTTGGGGCGAGTGCTGGCCAATCTGCTCGACAACGCCCAGCGGCATGCCCGCTCGGCCGTCACCGTGAGCGTGCGACGGGAGGGTGACCTGGCCGTGGTCGGGGTGTCGGACGACGGGGACGGCGTGCCCGAGACCGACCGGGAGCGGATCTTCGAGCGGTTCGTACGGCTGGACGCCGCCCGCAGCCGCGACGACGGCGGTGCCGGACTGGGACTCGCCATCGCCCGGGACGTCGCCGTACGGCACGGCGGCACGCTCACGGCCGGTCAGGGGCCCGCAGGCGGAGCCCTGTTCGAACTCCGCCTGCCGCTCGCCTAGCCGGGGCCGAGCCCCGGTGCGCCGTCCGGGTTACGGGCGTCCACGCTGGCCGCGCAAGTGCTCCGCGATGGGCTTGAGGGCCTTGTCGAGCTCCGTCAGGGCCTCGGGGGACAGCAGGTCGATGAAGTGCCTCCGCACGGACGCCACATGGTGGGGCGCGACCTTCTGCATCGTCGCCGTGCCGTGCTCGGTGAGGACCGCGTAGAGCCCCCGGCGGTCGGACTCGCAGTTCTCCCGCCGGACCAGGTTCGCGTTCTCCATGCGCGTGATCTGGTGGGAGAGGCGGCTCTTGGACTGGAGCGTGGCGGACGCGAGGTCGCTCATCCGCATCCGCTGGTCCTCCGACTCCGAGAGATTCACCAGGATCTCGTAGTCGTTCATTGTCAGGCCGAACGGCTGCAGGTCCTTCTCGAGCTGGTACGTCAACAGCCTGTTGACCTCCAGGTGGGTGCGCCAGGCGCACTGCTCCGCATCGGTCAGCCAGCGGGTGGCCGTCTCGGTCTCCATAAATGAAGTCTACCTAAAAGGTTGAAAGGTGAACTAGTGAGGGTTTTCGTGTGACGGAGCGCACCCGCCGAACATCTGGTGCGCAGGCGTTCGATGTCACACTCCGCAGACTACCGCTCACAGCCCGAAGCGACGCTGGAGGTCCCCCAGCTGTCCGGGAAGGCGCGGTACGCCGGACTGTCCTGCGTGGGGGCTGTGCGCCCCGCCGCCGGGCACGCCGGCCTGGTGCGGAACGGCCCCCGTGGCCTGCTCGGCCATGAGGGTCTCGGACGACTGGAGCAGGACCGTGCCGACGCCGACGAACTCGAACTGGTGCTCCTCCCCGGAGGCCCCGCCGAGGCCCGTCAGTGCACGTAGGCCGCCCATTACGCCGGTCATGTACCCGTGGTCGTAGTGGTGGCAGGGCGAGGGGCAGTCGGCCCATCCGACCAGGGCCTGGGGGTCGACCCGGATCGGGGGTTCCATGAACACCACGGGGCCGTTCGACGCGGCCACGAACTTTCCGGTTCCGATGAGGGTCAGAAAACCCGGCACGATTGATTGCTTCAGCGACAGAGTTGGCTGAAAAGCGAGGAGGTTGCCCGAGCGAATGGTCAGGTTGCCGTTCTCGAGGTCGTACGAGTTCACGTCGAAGGCCCGGTCGGCGAGGAGCATCTTGCCCGAGCCCTCCGCCACGACCCAGTCGCTCGCGTGCAGTGGCGAATGGAAGGACGTACGGACAAGACGGTCCAGCCGGCCGTGTCCGACGCCGTTGAAGTCGATCGAGCCGTAGTAGGCGATCATCTTCCCCTTCTGGAGGAACCACTGGCTCCCCTTGAGTTCCACGCAGAAGGTGTAGGGATTGACGTTGTCGTCGGGCGGCAGCGTCGCCGGGTCGAAGACCGCGGGGCCGGCGCCCGGGGTTCCGTACGTGCTCACAGCTTCTCCTCCGACGCCTGGACGTACACCGCACCGCTGCCGCTGAGCTCCAGCTGGAACGCCTCGCCCGAGCCGCGACCCACCATGTCCCGCCAGCCCAGGGCCGTGGACAGCTTGTTGCGGACGTCGCCGTGGTGGGCGACGTAGGCCTGCGGGTCCACGTGCACCGGCCGCTGGGGCGTGATCGGGATCTCGATCACGCCGCCATGGGCCATGACCGCGACGGCCCCGTGCCCCTTGAGTGTGGTCGTGAACAACCCCTGGCCGCTGACCTGTCCGCGCACCATGCCCATGACGCCGCCCTGCGAGCCCAGGAACATCGTGCCCTGCTGGAGCGTGCCCTCGAAGGCCAGGAGGCGGTCCGACTCGACGTACAGCGTGTCGCCGGCGAGCCGGATGACCTGGACGTGGTGCCCACCGTGCCCGAACAGGACCGTGCCGCTGCCCTCGACGGCCATCAGGGGGGTGTCCTCGTCGGCGACCCGGCGGCCGATCATCGACATGATCCCGCCCTGACCGCCGGCCATGCTGGGGGTGAAGGACACCTCGCCCTTGTACGCGAGCATCGCGCCGCGCTGACTGAACAGCTTCTGCCCCGGCGCGACCGTCGCCTCGACCATCTTCGCGTTGATCTCACGGAAGGCCATCACACGTCTCCCGCGATCGTGTTCCGCTCGCTCGGCTGCACGTACACCAGACCGTCCCCCTCGAACCGCATCTGGAAGGCCTCGCCACCGCCCTCCCCGAGCAACGTGCGGAACGTCACACCGGACTGGAAGGACTGCCGGAGATTCCCCTGGTGCGCCACATACGCCCCGGGGTCGACCGTCAGCGGGTACTGCGGGCTGACGCGCAGCACCACCGCAGGGCCGTCCGACATGATCGCCGCCTGGCCGTGGCCCTCGACGGTCGTCGTGAACAGCCCGTTGCCCTGCGAGGCGCCGCGCAGGCCCGTGAACTCCGTCCCCGTGCGCAGCCCGCCGTCGGTCGCGAGCAGGTTGCTCGACTCCACGTAGAGCTTGTCGCCCTGGACGCTGACCAGGTTGATCTCGGAGGCACGGTCCGCGAACCAGCAGGTTCCCCGCCCCTTCACCTCCATCAACGTCATCTGCTCGCCGGTCAGCCGCCGGGTCACCATGCCTCGTATGCCCTCGCCGCCGCCGCTGAGCTTCTTGAAGGCCATCTCGCCGTCGTACGCGACCATCGAGCCGTTCTTCGCCTTCACGGCGTCTCCGGTCATGTCGACGGCGAGCACCCTGCTGCTCTGAAGTCGGAACATCGCCACGTACGTGAAGGTAGCCGCAGGCCGGGCGCCACGGACAGGGCCCGTGGGTGGAGAACGACCCTGACCGCACCCCTAGGGACCGGGGGAGGCGGACCCAGGGCCGGAGGGCCCGCGGCGGTTTGCCACAATGGGCGGGACGCTTGTGCGCGCGTTCACAAACCGTCAGACCGTTCAGATCGTCCAGACCGCCGTGTCTCTCCCACCGAAGGTGACCCGTGGACCTCAAGACCGCCACCGCCATCCGCCGCCTCCGCCTGGTCTCGGCTCCCGAGGCGATCTCCTTCCTCCTCCTGCTGGTCTGCTCGGTGCTGAAGCGGACCACGGACTTCAACGCCGTCCCGGTGATGGGCATGGTGCACGGTGTCCTCTTCATCCTGTACGTGATCTTCTGGGCCGACGCGTGGAACCGGACGAAGTGGTCGGTGAAGACCGCCGCGCTGTACTTCGTGCTGTCGGTGCTGCCGACCGGTGGGTTCTTCGCGGAGCGGAAGCTGCGGCGTGAGGCCGAGGACGCGGTCATCGCGTCCCGGGCGCGCCAGGAAGGGGCTGTGAAGGCATGATCGTCGCCTTTTCCGTGACGCCGTTGGGAGTCGGGGAGGACGTGGGGGAGTACGTCGCCGATGCGGTGCGTGTCGTACGTGAGTCGGGGCTGCCGAATCGGACGGATGCGATGTTCACGTCCGTGGAGGGGGAGTGGGACGAGGTCATGGACGTCGTCCGGCGGGCGGTCGCCGCGGTCGAGCGGCGGGCGCCGCGCGTGTCCCTGGTCCTCAAGGCGGACATCCGCCCCGGAGTGACGGACGGGCTCACCTCCAAGGTGGAGACGGTGGAGCGGCACCTCGCCGAGTAGGCCGCACGGACCACACAGCCCCGGCTCTTGACGAGCCGGGGCTTTCCTGTGCGACGGCCGGCGCTCGGATCCGCGCCGACCCGGACGGCCACGAACGGCTCATTCCTTCCACACCATCCGTCCGCATCCGGCCGCAGCTGAGCAAAAGCGCCCTGCTCACCGGGCAGTTCCCTCTGATGACCCGCGTGGCTCGCGGAGTCCGACGCACCGATCCACGATGAGGACTCAGGGCCGACCGTCATCCGCATGCGGACGCGGCGGCCGTCGTCTGCCCCGCGAAGGAAGGGCCTGCCGGATGAACACTTCGACGTATACATCCCAGTCGGCGTTCGACGGCTCCAGGCTGCGCGTCATCCTGCTCGTCGATCTGCACGAAGGCGCCCAGCAACGGTTCCTCGACGCGTACGAGCACATGCGCAGCCGGGTGGCGTCGATTCCCGGTCACCTCGGTGACCAGCTGTGCCAGTCCGTGGAGAACCCCTCCCAGTGGCTCATCACGAGCGAATGGGCGACCGCCCCGCCCTATCTCGCCTGGGTGAACAGCGAGGAGCACCTCGAGACGGTCAGGCCCATGCAGGACTGCGTCCGTGACATCCGGTCGACGCGTTACACCATCCTCCGCGAGACCGGGGGTGCCCACTCGCCCACCGCCCAGGACACCGGCACAGCCCAGGGCCCGGTGAGGGTCGGCGACGGAGTGACGCGCCATGCGCTGACGTTCACCGTCAAGCCCGGTTCCGAGTCGAAGGTCGCGGAGATCCTCGCCGGATACGCGCCACCCCAGGCCCGCGTCGACGACTCCACCCGGCTGCGCCGCACGACGCTGTTCATGCACGGCAACAGAGTCGTCCGCACCGTCGAGGTGGAGGGCGACCTGCAGACGGCGCTGCGCCACGTCTCGCGTCAGCCGGAGGTGCGGGCGGTCGAGGAAGCCCTCAATCCGCACCTGGAACTGAGCAGGGACCTGACCGACCCCGCGTCCGCACGGGCCTTCTTCATCCGAGCGGCCATGCCGGCCGTGCACCATGTGGCGCGTGGCGGACCCGAGCCGGCCGGACTGCTGCGTCACGCGCTGTACTACCCGGCCCGGGAAGGCTGTGGGATGGCGCTGGCGCGGCTGCTCTCCCAGCAGGACGAGACCGCCGCGGACGACCCTGCGAGCCCCGTGCACCGCAGCACCGTCTTCCACCGGGACGACCTGGTCGTCCGTCTCATCGACACGCGGGACCCCGAGAGCGATCCCGTCAGGGCGCTCGGCATCCACGGCACCAGGAAGGCCGCCGTGCTGGCCCGCCTGCTCGACGGTGCCGCACTCGGCGTGGAAGGACCGCTCTCGAGCGAACGGGACGCCACCCGCCTCCTGGCGCACACCGAGATGACGCTGATCACCGATCGCAAGGCCGCCGAGTCCTGACAGCCCATGGACGACACCGCCCATGAACACCCACCCCACCGACCGACCTGGAGACGGACCAATGGACAAGACGCGCCCGCGCATCGTGGACATCAGCGAGACCGAGCCCAACCGCAGGCGGGGCGGCGACCTGCGCACCCTGCTCACGCCCCTCACGGTGGGTTCCACGAGCGGGTTCATGGGCCTGGCCATCATGCAGCCGGGAGAACGCATCAGCGAGCACTACCACCCTTACTCCGAGGAGTTCGTGTACGTCGTCCAGGGCCAGCTGGAAGTCGACCTGGACGACGAGACGCGCCCCGTCCGCGCCGACCAGGGCCTGATGATCCCCATCGGCATGCGGCACCGCTTCCGCAACGTCGGTGACGTGGAAGCCCGGATGGTCTTCCATCTGGGTCCGCTGGCGCCGAAACCGAGCCTCGGCCACGTCGACACGGAGACCACCGAGGGGAACGGGAGCGCCGAACCGTACCCGGCCGTGCAGGGGGACGGCGCGCAGCCCGAACGACGAGGGGTCCCCTCGTGACCCGGCGGGTGGCGGTCACCGGTATCGGCGTCGTCGCTCCCGGCGGGATCGGCGTACCGGCGTTCTGGGACCTTCTCTCAGGCGGCCGTACCGCGACGCGCGGCATCACCCTGTTCGATCCCGAGGGGCTGCGTTCCCGTATCGCGGCCGAGTGCGACTTCGACCCGCTCGCGCACGGGCTCGATCCCGGGCTGGCCGAACGCGCCGACCGGTACATCCAGTTCGCCGTCGTCGCCGCGGCTGAGGCGGTGGCCGACTGCGGCATCGAGTTCGGCGCAGAGGACCCCTGGCGGGTGGCCGTCTCGCTCGGCAGCGCCGTGGGCGGCACGACCCGCCTGGAGCACGACTACGTCCTGGTCAGCGAACGAGGGCAACGCTGGGACGTCGACCACCGCGCCGCCGGCCCGCAGCTGCACCGGGCGTTCTCGCCCAGCACACTGGCCTCCGACGTCGCCGAGTACTTCGGTGCCCAAGGGCCGGTGCAGACGGTCTCGACCGGCTGCACATCCGGACTCGACGCGGTGGGCTACGGCTTTCACACGATCGAGGAAGGCCGCGCCGACATCTGTATCGCCGGAGCGTCGGACTCCCCGATCTCCCCGATCACCATGGCCTGCTTCGACGCCATCAGGGCGACGTCGCCGAACAACGACGACCCGGCGCACGCGTCCCGGCCCTTCGACGCGCACCGCGACGGATTCGTCATGGGTGAGGGCTCCGCGGTGCTGGTCCTGGAGGAGCTCGAACACGCCCGTGCCCGTGGCGCGCACGTCTACTGCGAGATCGGCGGCTACGCCACGTTCGGCAACGCCTACCACATGACCGGACTGACCAGCGAGGGCCTGGAGATGGCCAGGGCCATCGACACCGCGCTCGGCCAGGCCCGACTGGACCCCTCACGCATCGACTACGTCAACGCGCACGGCTCGGGCACCCGCCAGAACGACCGTCACGAGACGGCCGCGGTCAAGCGGTCCCTGGGCGCCCACGCCTACGAAACGCCCATGAGTTCGATCAAGTCCATGGTGGGCCACTCGCTCGGTGCGATCGGCGCGATCGAGGTCGTCGCCTGCGTGCTGGCCCTGGCCCACCAGGTGGTCCCGCCGACGGCGAACTACGAGACCCCGGACCCCGAGTGCGACCTGGACTACGTACCGCGCACCGCACGCCCGCACAAGCTCGGCAACGTGCTCTCCGTGGGCAGCGGCTTCGGCGGGTTCCAGTCCGCGGTGCTCCTGACGGGGCCGGGCGGGAGGAAACGATGAGCGCTCAGCTGACACGGCGCACGGCCATCACCGGGATCGGTGTGGTCGCGCCCAACGGACTGCATACGGAGACCTACTGGAAGTCCGTCAAGGAGGGCCTGTTCGTACTCGACCGGATCACCCGGGAGGGTTGCGGGCACCTTCCGCTCCGCGTCGCCGGCGAGGTGCGGGGGTTCGATCCCGCGGCACTCATCGAGGAGACCTTCCTCGTCCAGACCGACCGGTTCAGCCACTTCGCGATGGCCGCCGCCAGTGCGGCCCTGAAGGAGGCGGGTCTGAGTGACGTCGCCGCCGACTCCCCGTACTCCGTCGGTGTGGTCACCGCTGCCGGATCCGGTGGCGGTGAGTTCGGCCAGCGGGAGCTGCAGAGGCTGTGGGGTCAGGGGTCCCGTTTCGTCGGCCCCTACCAGTCCATCGCCTGGTTCTACGCGGCCAGCACGGGACAGATATCCATTCGCAGCGGCTTCAAGGGGCCCTGCGGCGTGGTCGCGAGCGACGAGGCCGGCGGCCTGGACGCCGTCGCGCACGCCGCCCGGACCGTGGGGCGGGGAACCGACGTGGTCGTGGTCGGGGGGGCCGAGGCGCCGCTCGCTCCGTACTCGATGGTCTGCCAGCTCGGATACCCGGAACTCAGCACGGTCGAGGACCCGGCGCGGGCCTATCGTCCCTTCACCTCCGCGGCCTGCGGCTTCGTGCCGGCCGAGGGCGGTGCCGTGCTGGTCGTCGAGGACGTGGACCGCGCACGCCGCCGCGACGCGGCCGTCCGCGCCGTCGTGGCGGGACATGCGGCCACGTTCACCGGCGCCTCGCGCTGGGACCGTTCACGCGAGGGACTGTCCCACGCGATCCGCGGCGCCCTCGACGAGGCCGGCTGCGCACCGGAGGAGATCGACGTGGTCTTCGCCGACGCGATGGGTACCCCGGAGGCGGACCGTGCCGAGGCCCTCGCCCTCGCCGACGCCCTCGGCCCGCACGGCACCCGCGTGCCCGTCACGGCCCCCAAGACCGGCATCGGCCGGTCCTACTGCGGGGCACCTCTGCTGGATGTCGCGGCAGCGGTGATGGCCATGGAACAAGGGCAGATCCCGCCCACGCCCAACGTCTTCGACATCTGTCACGACATCGACCTGGTGACCTCGACGGCGCGCCCGGCCGAGCTCCGCACGGCTCTGGTCCTCAGCCGTGGACTCATGGGCTCCAACGCGGCGCTGGTACTGCGCCGCGACCCGGGACCCGCCGCCCGGTGACGCAGCGGTGACTGTCCGCGTCCGCGGCGGGATGCGCCGGACGAGCCCACAGCACCGCACGACAAGGAGAACACGCATGAACAGTGAAGTGACCCTCGAAGAGCTGGCCGCACTCATGAAGAAGGCCGCCGGCGTCACCGTCGACCCGCACGACCTCGAAGCCCGGGTCGACACTCCCTTCGCCGAGTTCGGGCTGGACTCACTCGGCCTCCTCGGCATCGTCGGCGAACTGGAGAACCGGCACGGCCGGGCGCTCCCCACCGACGCGGAACGGAGCAAGACCCCCCGCGACTTCCTCGACCTCGTCAACAGCTCGCTCATGACAGGAGCCTGAAGTGGCCGGACACACCGAGAACGAGATCACCATCGCCGCGCCCCTCGACCTCGTCTGGGACATGACCAACGACATCGAGAGATGGCCGCAGCTGTTCAGCGAGTACGCGGCCGCCGAGGTGCTGTCCCGGCAGGGCGACACGGTGACCTTCCGCCTGACCATGCACCCCGACGAGAACGGCAAGGTGTGGAGCTGGGTGTCGGAACGGACCACCGACCGCGAGAAGCTCACCGTCCGCGCACGCCGGGTCGAAACCGGCCCGTTCGAGTACATGAACATCCGGTGGGAGTACGAGGAGACCCCCGACGGCACCCGGATGCACTGGACCCAGGACTTCGCCATGAAGCCCGACGCGCCCGTCGACGACGCCGGGATGACGGACATCATCAACCGCAACTCGCCCGTCCAGATGGCCCTCATCCGTGACCGCATCGAGCAGGCCGCCGGCGAGCGGCGGACCGCGCCCGTCACGCCCGCCTGAACGACGCCGCCGCGTAAGGAGACCTCATGCACCACGCCCTGATCGTCGCCCGGATGGCCCCGCAGTCGGCTCCGGACATCGCCGAGGTCTTCGCGGCCTCCGACCGCGGCGACCTGCCCCACCTCGTCGGGGTGACCCAGCGCTCCCTCTTCCAGTTCGGCGATGTGTACATGCACTTCATCGAGGCCGAGCAGGACCCGGGCCCCGCCATCGCGCGGGTGGCCGGGCACCCCGAGTTCCTCGACATCAGCAAGAGGCTCGAGGCGTACGTCAGGCCGTACGACCCGCAGACCTGGCGCGGTCCGAAGGACGCGATGGCGCAGTGCTTCTACCACTGGGAGAGGGACCCGGCCCCGGCCACCCGGTGAAGCCGAGGAAGAAAGCCGCTGCCCGCGCGGACGAAGCGCGGGCAGCGGCTTTCTTCTCGTGCGTGCGGCTACGAGGAGGGGCGGTCCAGTACCGGCAGCAGACGCAGGGCGTTGTCCCGGTTGATGCCCCGGAGTTGCTCCGCTGAGAGGGAGGGGTCGCTGTCCAGAGCGGGTGCCGCGATGTCGGCGACGACCTGTGCGGGCGTGGGCGGCCAGTCCGTGCCGAAGAGGATGCGGCCGGGATCCACCGTGGCCAGCAGCGTGGGAGTGGAGGAGGGGGACATGGGGCCCGCCGTGTCGAAGTAGAACCGGTGCAGGTAGTCACGGACCCGGCCCGGCTCGATCTCGGGGGTGAGGTGCCCGCCGAAGAGTTCGAGCCTGGTGGCGATGTACGGAAGGAAGCCTCCTCCGTGCGGAAGGACGAAGCTGAGGTTCGGGTAGCGGTCCAGGGTGCCGTTTTTGATCAGGTTGATGGCCGCACGTGTGGTGTCCATGAGGAAGTCGCACAGGAAGGGCGGCACCCCCGGCAGTCCGGGACCGCCGCCCTTGCCGGCCGGCACTTCCATGGGGTGCGTGCTGATGACGGCGGACCGGTCGTTCAGCTCCCGCAGGAGGTGGTCGTGGGAGTCGTCGCCCAGGTAGACACCGTCCATGCTCGTTCGCGTGCTCACCCCTACGGCGCCGAGCTCGTCGAGTCCGTAGCGGAGGCTCCACCGGGAGAGTTCCAGGTCGTCGAGGAACACCGGGGTGAAGAAGGCGAAGCGTGAGGGACGTTCCGCGACGACATCGGCCGCTGCCCGCAGGGCGATCCGCGCGCTCTCCTGACGCTCCGTGCGCTCGCTGAACCGCCCGAGCATCGCGACGGTCATGACGGCGGTGCCGATGCCCGTCTTGTCCATGACTTCCAGGGCCGCGTTCATGTCCCAGTGCGTCCACCAGGGCAGCTTTCCGCGGTCGACGACGCCGCGTTCCTCGGCCCAGTCCAGCCAGGCCGGCGCGGTGAAATGGTGGTGGACGTCCACTCGGCCCGCGACGGGGCCGTCTTCGAATGCCATTGGCGTGTCCTCGCTGTGGGTGTGCAGGGGGTCTTCAGTCGAGACAGAGCACGGTCCGCAGCACGTTCGTCAGCCCCCCGTCCGCGGACGGCATGCCGGTGTGCGCGCGCCATGCGACGAAGCCGTCCGGGCGCACGAGCACGGCACCGTCCTCGGCCGTGCCGTGCAGCGCTGCCCAGTCGGCATCCGTCTCGGGAACCAGGTCGTGGTCGGGGCCGTCTCCCACGAGGTACGCCTCGACCGGAACGCCCAGACTCCGGGAGGCCTGCTCCGCCGCGCGGCGCCACTCCTGGCCCGTGGGCCCGGCGAGCAGGACGAAGGAACGCTCGTACAGATCCAGGGTGGAGATCCTGGCGCCGTCTCTCCCGACCCACATGTGGGGTGCGCGCGTGCCCGGCTCTCCGCCGAGCCGGAAGGCTTCCGGGACGACCGGCTGCTGAGGGGAGCCACCCACCACGGCATTCGACGCGTACCGGTAGCAGAGCGCGACCGTCATGAGATCCGCCGGATCGTCGTTGCGCCCCGCTGCCGGACTGAATCCGGGGTGCTCCTCCTCGGCTGCCTGCTGAGAGGCCCGTGCGCTCGTCGTGACAGCGACAGGCCGGCGTTCGCACTCGTAGGTGTCGAGCAGCGGCACGCCGGACCATCCACGGAGTACCGCGGCGAGTTTCCAGGCGAGGTTGTGAGCGTCCTGGATTCCGGTGTTGGAGCCGAACGCCCCGGTGGGCGGCATTTCATGTGCTGAATCCCCGGCCAGAAAGACCCGGCCCTGCCGGTAGCTGTCCGCGACCCGCTTCGCCGCATGCCAAGGGGCCTTTCCCGTGATCTCGACATCGACGTCCGGAACGCCGACGGCCGCGCGAATATGCGCCGTGCAGCGCTCGTCGCCGAAGTCCTCCAGGGACTCGCCTCGATCGGGGAACCAAGGGATGTGGACGACCCATCGCTCCTCGTTGTCCACGGGCAGCAGGGCGCCTTCCCCCCGCGGATCGGTGATATAGCAGACGATGAAGCGCTTCGGTCCGACGTATTCCTTGAGCGTCTTGCTCCGGAACGTGACGCTGATGTTGTGGAACAGAGCGCCGGGCCCCGACTGGCCGATTCCCAGGCGCTTTCGAACCGGGCTTCTGGGGCCGTCGGCGGCCACCAGGAAATCGGCGTTCACGGTATAAGTCTCACCGGTTTCCCGGCTCATGACCTGGGCCTGGACTCCGTCTTCGTCCTGCGTGAAGGAAAGCAGCTCCGTGCCGAAGCGGATGTCTCCGCCCTGGCGGGCGCGGGCCAGCAGGACCGGCTCCAGGTCGTTCTGGCTGCACAGGCACCAGTTCGAAGAGCTGATGCGGGAGATGTCCATGCCTGCGGAGATGTCCTTGATGATCCAGCGGCGCTGGTCCCCGGTGAGGGTGTCCACCTGGAGAACACCGTCGTTTCCGGCGAGAGCGAAGGCCGCCTCCCGCACGCTCTGCTCGAGTCCGGCGGTCCGGAAAATCTCCATGGTGCGCACGTTGTTCCCACGGCCGCGTGGGTGGGTCGATGTCTCGGCATGCCGCTCCACGAGCATGTGCTCGATTCCGAGCCGCCCCAGGAACACGGACGTGGACAGACCCACCAGGGATCCGCCTACGATGAGAACTGGTACAGATTCCGCTGCGCGTCCGCTCACTGGTTTCCTCGTCATCCGGCGACTGCCCAGCCCGGGAACGGTGGACTGGCCCGTCCATGATGTTTATCAAGCAGGACTTACGCGCGCGATCCGGGGCGCTCTGGGGTACGCCGGCCGGGTAACCGGAGCGATATTGCGCAGATCCTGCGGCGCCCGAACTCATATGGCCCAGCAGCGTTTGCGGCACAGTGCCGACCGGGAAATCGTGTGACCGACCGACGGAACTCTCGACCCCGGGGACCAGCCATGACGCAAGCGTTCGCATCCGAGGAAATGTCGTCCGAAGAGGCCGCTGCCGCGGCCTCGGCCTGTAGTCGGGAGTTTCGCGCGAACCCGCATCCCGTTTACTCCGCGCTCAGGGCGACAGCACCGGTGTGCCCGCTGTCGCCGCCTCACGGGGTCGACACGTACCTCATCACCCGGTACGACGACGCCCGTGCCGCCTTGGCCGACCCCCGGCTGAGCAAGGACATGTACGGCGCCATCGACGCCTATCACCGCATCTTCGGTGACTCGTCGATCGCGCTGGACGACAACATGCTCTTCTCGGACCCTCCGAAGCACACCAGGCTCCGGAGGATCGTCGGCAGTACCTTCACCCCCAAGAGGGTGGAGTCGCTGCGTCAGCGGGTCCAGGAGATCACTGACGACCTGCTGGACCGGTGCCCGGCGTCCGAGCCCGTGAACCTCCTCCCGGAGTTCTGCTTCCCGCTGCCGCTCCACGTGATCTGTGAGCTCCTGGGCGTCCCGGAGAACGAACGCAAGCAAGCCCAGGAATGGTCCGCCACCGTCGCTCAGACCGGCTTCGGGCCGGAGGCGAGAAAGGCGCTGGAACTGGCCGAGGGAAACCTGCGCGACTATCTGGTGGACCTGATCGCACGGAAGCGCAAGGAGCCGGACGGAGCTCTGCTCAGCGCACTCGTCACGGCGCAGGACCAGGACGGCGCGCTCACCGACCACGAACTCGTCTCCACCGCGTGGGTGCTGCTGTTCGCGGGCCACAAGTCGACCGCGTACCAGATCGGCAACGCCGTCTATCACCTGCTCAGCCAGCCTGAGCAGAAGCGCCTGGCATTCCGGGACCCGAAGGCGACGGCCGCGGCCGTCGAAGAGATCTTCCGGTTCGAGACCTCCGTGGAGAACTCGACATTCCGCTACGCGACGGAAGACATCGAGATCCGCGACACGCGCATCCCCAAGGGCGCGCTGGTGCAGATTTCGCTCACGTCGGCCAACCGGGACCCGGACATGTTCCCCGACCCGGACCGCATGGACGTCGAGCGCCCGAACGTCCAGGCGACGCACCTCGCATTCGGCCTCGGCCCGCACTACTGCATCGGCGCGCCTCTGGCGCGTCTGGAGATGCAGATCGCCCTCGCCACGCTCTTCGGACGGTATCCCCGCATGGCTCTGGCCGGGGAGCCGGAGAACGCACGCTGGCTGACCGTGCCGTTCCCCGCCTTCCGGGGGCTCGCGGAACTCCCCGTCGTCCTCGATCCGTCGTGACGGGGCGGGCTCCGGCACCGGCGCGCGTGCGAGTGGTTCGACTGCTGCGCGTCCGGGAGGGCAGGGAAGCGGATTTCGTGGAGTCCTATCACGGCGTGCTCGAGCGCGCCGTGCGGTCTCCGGGGCATCTCCGCGAACAGCTCTGCCGCTCCGTGGACGACCCCGGCCAATGGCTGCTCACCAGTGAGTGGGAAAGCCTGGAAGCCATCAAACGGTGGCGCACCGACCCCGATCACGCCACGCTGGTCGGGCCGATGAACGCCTGCCTGTATGACGACCGGTGGACAGGGGTCTTCGAGATCATGCCCGAGGGCACCGCTGCCCGAAAGCCGAGACGGGGCTGACCACCATGTGACCGGCCGGTAAGGTCGGCTTCGTGCCGAAGCCGCTCAGTCTTTCCTTCGATCCGATCGCGCGCGCCGACGAACGCTGGAAGCAGCGCTGGGGGAACGTGCCGTCCATGGCCGCGATCACCTCGATCATGCGCGCCCAGCAGATCCTCCTCGCCGAGGTCGACGCGGTGGTCAAGCCGTACGGGCTGACGTTCGCGCGGTACGAGGCGCTGGTGCTGCTCACCTTCTCCAAGTCCGGCGAGCTGCCGATGTCCAAGATCGGCGAGCGGCTCATGGTGCATCCCACGTCCGTGACGAACACCGTGGACCGGCTCGTGAAGTCGGGTCTCGTCGACAAGCGGCCCAACCCCAACGACGGGCGCGGCACCCTCGCCAGCATCACCGACAAGGGCCGCGAGGTGGTCGAGGCGGCCACCCGTGACCTGATGGCGATGGAGTTCGGGCTCGGTGTGTACGACGCGGAGGAGTGCGCCGAGATCTTCGCGATGCTCCGGCCGCTGCGGATCGCCGCGGGGGACTTCGAGGAGGGGTGACCCGGGCCAAGATCTCCCGGAACGGGTCGTTACGCTCGACGGCATGAAAAAGAGCGTGCTGACCCGCTACCGCGTGATGGCCTACGTCACCGGTGTGCTGCTGGTCCTGCTGACCGTCGGCGTCATCGCCAAGTACCTGCTGGAGATGGACGGTGCCGCCGACTTCACGCGCGTCGTCGGCATCGCGCACGGCTGGCTGTACGTCGTGTACCTGATCTTCGCCTTCGACCTGGGCTCCAAGGCGAAGTGGCCGGTGGGCAAGCAGCTGTGGGTACTGCTCGCCGGGACCATTCCGACGGCCGCGTTCTTCGTGGAGCGCAAGATCAGCCACGAGCTCGAGGCCAAGGCCGCGGAGGACTCGCCCGCGACCGCCAAGGCGTAACCGCACCGCCGTACGGACGAACGTACGGCGGTCTGCCATCGACATTTACTTGGACGTCCTAGTAAATTCGAGAGTATGGACGCTGACGCCATAGAGGAAGGCCGCCGTCGCTGGCAGGCCCGGTACGACGCCGCGCGCAAGCGCGACGCAGACTTCACCACGCTCTCCGGCGATCCCGTGGAGCCGGTGTACGGGCCTCGGCCCGGCGACAGGTACGAGGGGTTCGAGCGGATCGGCTGGCCCGGGGAGTACCCCTTCACCCGGGGCCTGTACGCGACCGGCTACCGGGGGCGTACGTGGACCATCCGGCAGTTCGCAGGGTTCGGCAACGCCGAGCAGACCAACGAGCGCTACAAGATGATCCTCCGCAACGGCGGAGGGGGGCTCTCGGTCGCCTTCGACATGCCGACGCTCATGGGCCGCGACTCCGACGACCCGCGGTCGCTGGGCGAGGTCGGACACTGCGGTGTCGCGATCGACTCGGCGGCCGACATGGAGCTCCTGTTCAAGGACATCCCGCTGGGTGATGTGACGACATCCATGACCATCAGCGGTCCGGCCGTGCCCGTCTTCTGCATGTACCTGGTCGCCGCCGAACGGCAGGGCGTCGACCCGTCCGTCCTGAACGGCACGCTCCAGACGGACATTTTCAAGGAGTACATCGCCCAGAAGGAGTGGCTCTTCCAGCCCGAGCCGCATCTGCGGCTCATCGGCGACCTGATGGAGCACTGCGCGGCCGGCATCCCCGCCTACAAGCCGCTGTCGGTCTCCGGCTACCACATCCGCGAGGCCGGGTCGACGGCCGCGCAGGAACTGGCGTACACGCTGGCGGACGGCTTCGGGTACGTGGAGCTGGGGCTGTCGCGCGGGCTGGACGTCGACGTCTTCGCCCCCGGTCTGTCCTTCTTCTTCGACGCGCACGTCGACTTCTTCGAGGAGATCGCGAAGTTCCGGGCGGGCCGGCGGATCTGGGCCCGCTGGATGCGGGACGTGTACGGGGCGAAGTCGGAGAAGGCGCAGTGGCTGCGCTTCCACACCCAGACGGCGGGTGTCTCCCTCACCGCGCAGCAGCCGTACAACAACGTCGTACGGACAGCCGTGGAGGCGCTGGCCGCCGTGCTCGGCGGGACGAACTCGCTGCACACCAATGCCCTCGACGAGACCCTCGCGCTGCCGAGCGAGCAGGCCGCGGAGATCGCGCTGCGCACCCAGCAGGTGCTGATGGAGGAGACCGGCGTCGCCAACGTGGCCGACCCGCTGGGCGGTTCCTGGTACGTCGAGCAGCTGACGGACCGGATCGAGGCCGAAGCCGAGAAGATCTTCGAGCAGATAAGGGAGCGCGGGCTGCGGGCGCACCCCGACGGGCAGCACCCGATCGGGCCGATCACCTCCGGGATCCTGCGGGGCATCGAGGATGGCTGGTTCACCGGGGAGATCGCGGAGTCGGCGTTCCGGTACCAGCAGTCGCTGGAGAAGGGCGACAAGAAGGTCGTCGGGGTGAACGTCCACACCGGGTCGGTGACCGGGGATCTGGAGATCCTGCGGGTCAGTCACGAGGTGGAGCGGGACCAGGTCCGGGTGCTCGGGGAGCGGAAGGCCGGGCGTGACGACGCGCGGGTCCGTGCGGCGCTCGACGGCATGATCGCCGCGGCGCGGTCGGACGCCAACATGATCGAGCCGATGCTGGAGGCGGTACGGGCCGAGGCGACACTCGGCGAGATCTGCGGGGTGCTGCGGGACGAGTGGGGGGTGTACACCGAGCCGGCCGGCTTCTGAGCACCTCTTTCGTCTGTCAGCGGGGCCCAGCACGAAAGGCGCGGCCGGCACGGACTTGCCGGCCCCGGGCCGCTCGCCGGCGTGGCGGGCGGGCACGGTTCAGCCGGCGGCCGTGTGCGCGGCTTCTCCCGCCAGTCCCCGGAGCAGCACCAGGGTGAAGCCGCGTACCCACTCCTCGTCCACCGGCTCCCCGCTCACCAGCGAGCGGTGGACCACCGCTCCCGCGACCATGTCGAAGATCAGGTCCGCTGTGCGGGACGCCGTGGCGGGGTCCGGTTCGGTTGGGAGCTCGCCTCTTGCCTGGGCTCGGGATCTGCCTTCCAGGACCAGGCGTTTCTGGCGGTCGACCACCGACTCGCGGATGCGTTCGCGCAGGGCGTCGTCGCGGGTGGCCTCCGCGACCACTGCCATCAGGCCGCTTCTCGCCTCCGGGCGGGCCAGGATCGTGGCGAACTGGAGGACGACGCCCTCGATGTCGGCGGCCAGTGAGCCGCTGTCCGGCAGCTCCAGCTCGTCGAAGAGCTCCGCGACCGCGTCGACGACCAGTTCGTTCTTGCCCGCCCAGCGGCGATAAAGGGTCGTCTTCGCAACCCCGGCGCGTGTTGCGACGTCTCCCAGGGTGAGTTTGGACCAGCCCAGTTCCACGAGAGCCTCGCGAGTCGCGGCCAGGATCGCGGCGTCCGCCGTGACGCTGCGCGGGCGCCCGGTGCGGCTGGCTGGGCGGCGGCTCTGCATGTCCTGACCATAAACCGGCGGGTCCTGTGTGGCCGTGAGGGAGATCACCGGGGGGTGGTGTTCCGGCGGTTCGGCGTGGCATTACGCTACGTCTCGTAGCGAAAGCCCGTGAGGGACGTACACGGGCTTCGGCGACACGGCGTGGGGTGGGGACCCGGCGCCAAGGGCACCCGACCGGCCCGGCTTTCACACCGTTTTTCACACGCGCGCGCAGTACGGGGGAGGATAGGCGCATGCAGCCACGGAACATGTCCATGAGCGGAGTCGTCGACCTCGCCGCGGTGAAGGCGGCCCAGGAGGCCAAGGCGAAGGCGGAGCAGGCGCGTGCACAAGCCGCCCGGGAGGGCGGCACGGGGGCGATCTCCCCGGCCGATCTCGTCATCGACGTCGATGAGGCGGGGTTCGAGAGGGACGTCCTCCAGCGGTCCGCCGAGGTGCCCGTCGTCATCGACTTCTGGGCCGAGTGGTGTCAGCCCTGCAAGCAGCTGAGCCCGGTCCTGGAGCGGCTGGCCGTCGAGTACAGCGGCCGTTTCCTGCTCGCCAAGATCGATGTCGACGCCAACCAGATGCTGATGCAGCAGTTCGGCATCCAGGGGATCCCCGCGGTGTTCGCGGTCGTCGCGGGGCAGGCGCTGCCGCTCTTCCAGGGGGCCGCGGACGAGGCGCAGATCCGGCAGACCCTGGACCAGCTGGTGCAGGTCGCCGAGCAGCGCTTCGGCCTGACCGGCCTCGCCGTCGACCCCGACGCCGAGGCGGGCGGCGCCCAGCCGGCTCCCGAGCGGCCGGCCGGTCCGTACGACGGGCTCCTCGAAGCCGCCGTGCAGGCACTCGACTCGGGTGACCTGAGCGGTGCCGTCCAGGCCTACAAGAACGTGCTGAGCGAGGACCCGGGCAACGAGGAGGCCAAACTGGGCCTCGCCCAGGCCGAGTTGCTCCAGCGGGTGCAGGGTGTCGACCCACAGCAGGTGCGCAGGGACGCGGCCGAGAAGCCGGCCGACGTGCAGGCGCAGATCGCCGCCGCCGACCTGGACCTGGTGGGCGGCCACGTGGAGGACGCCTTCGGCCGGCTCATCGAGACCGTGGCGCGTACGGTGGGTGACGACCGGGACACCGTACGGAAGCGGCTGCTGGAGCTGTTCGAGGTGGTCGGACCCGAGGATCCGCGCGTGATCGCGGCCCGCAGGGCCCTGGCTCGGGCCCTGTTCTGACCAGTCGTTAAACACGCGGGCCTGTGGTGCCCATGTGAAGAATTTGCTCACGGAGCGTCACCGCGGCCGCGTTTTACCAAAACTTGGTAATCGCGGCCGCTGTTACTGCGAGTAAGGCGCGGGCGTTGATCTGTCGGCTTCTGTCCATCGATCAACAGCTTTGCACCACTGTCCGGCAACACCCTGTGTCGTCGTCCGAGACCGGGGGGTCGTTGTTCGGTTATCCGGCCGTTACTAGCCAGTAACGAACCCCCTTGTGCGGGCGGCCAGAATGGACCACGATCGGCCACGCTCGGTCCATTCCCGTACCCCGGCAGCCGGTTGGGTCGCGGGACGTCCTGGGTCCCCACCGAGCAGAGCCGGCGGCAGTGGCGCCGGCTCTTGGACAGGGGGGTCTTCGCCCACTCGGCGAAGCCTGTCCAGCAGGGTTGTGCGTGATGCGTGTCAGGCGCGACCAGTGGTTGTCGCTCGGGGGTGATCGCCGGTGATTCGGGCGCGAGTTGCGCCGCCGAGTGCAGGCGCTCTCCTTCCCGAGGACGTAGCACTTCTCCCATCCCTGCCCGGCTGAGCCGCGATTCGGGGCGAGCCAGGACAGGAGATGTACGTCCGAGAAGGAGGAAATATGGAGTCCCAGGTGCGTGGCGGGACCAGATGGAAGCGGTTCGCTGTGGTGATGGTGCCCAGCGTCACCGCCGCGGCATGTGTGGGTGTCGGACTCGCGCAGGGGGCGCTGGCCGCATCGTTCAGCGTTTCCGGTCAGCAGTTCAAGGTGAAGGCCTCTCACCTGCACGGTGAGGGTTTCGCCCAGTACGGCGGGATCGACTCCGTCTACACGAAGACCGACGGCAAGGAAAAGACACAGGTTCCCGTCGCGATCTCGTCGTTCGACGACGCGACGATCACCAAGATGTGTCAGTCGGTCGCGACGCCGATCCCCCTCATAGGCAAGACGGTCTACCTCCGTCTTGAGGCGGGGAACAACCCCAAGAAGCCGGTCAAGGCCGAGAACCTCTACATCGATGTCGCCCAGCTCGATGCCGATGCGAAGTTCAAGAACATCGACATCGGTGTGGCGGTCCAGGACAAGACGCGTGGCCCGGAGGTCAAGGACACGAAGACCACGATGCCGGGCGGCTTCGCCCAGCAGGCCGAGACGGCTGACCTCACCAACGTCGAGCAGACGGCGTGGGCGACCACGGCCGGTACGTTCACGCTCAACGGCCTGTCGATGCGTCTCGGCACGGACAAGGATATGGAGTGCTTCTGACAGCCTCCGTGTCACGGGTTCCGCGGGGCGGCTGAGCCGTCTCGAAGGGGCGGGGAAACCGCGGTTTCCCCGCCCCGCGGGCCCGGCCCGGCCGTCCGCCGGGCGCCTTCACAGACTCACACCTTCCGGCTACTGAACGCCTACTTCCGAGCCGGTACGTACCTCCACCGGACCGAGGGAGCTGTTTTCCATGAGTGCCGAGACTCCGGTCCAGAGCGCCGGGACCTTCACCCGGCTGCGTCGGCGATTCCGTGAATGGCGGGGCAGCCGGCCGTTCTGGGCAGGCCTGTTCACCATCCTCGGCGGGGTGCCGATCGCCTACTTCCCCTACGCCACCCTGAAGCTGGGAACCATGTCGCTCACCATGGCGACCACCGCGGGTGCCGGCTCCCTCATCATCGGGGTCCTGCTGATCACGCTGGGCCTGACCATGTGGTTCCAGCAGGCGACGCGGGTCTTCGCCGGTGTCGCGGCGATCATCCTCGCTCTGGTGTCGCTGGTGGTCTCCAACATCGGAGGCTTCATCATCGGCTTCCTGTTCGCGCTGCTCGGCGGCGCGCTCGCGATCTCCTGGGCACCGGGCAATGCGGAGTCGGCGAGGGGCGAAGGCAAGTCGGCGAATCAAGGGCCGACGGGAGAGGGCGCCGTGGACACCGCTCCAGAGGGCGTGGCCGGTGAGCCGAGCCAGTCGCACTCTCCGTACGGGACCGGCGACGGCGGACCGGCGGACGGCGTCCGGCCCGAGGCCCACCACGGGGGGTACCGTGTCGGCTGACGCCCGCGACCAGTTTCCCGGGACCCAGGACCGGCCGAGAACGGGGCCTCGTCACGCGGCCCCCAAGAAGCCGCTGTTCACCCGGTTCCAGATGCCTGCCGGCAAGGCGATAGCCATGGCGGCGATGCCCACCGCGGTCCTCATGGGCATGGGATTCACCCCGACGCTCGCCCTCGCCGACGACCAGCCGTCGACGTCGAACAGCCTGAAGGCCGACGAGTACAAGGAGTGCCTCGCGGCGCTGGAGGCCGCCAAGGGCAAGGACGGCGCTTCTCCGTCGCCCTCGCCGAGCGGCAGCGAGGACGACGGCAAGAAGGACGAGAACACGTCCGAGCCGACTCCCTCGGCGCCCGCGGGCGGCTCGGACGCGGACAAGGGCTCTGAGGACTCGTCGGGTTCGTCGGATTCGGGTTCCGGCGACACGGGCGACAAGACCGAGCCCACGCCGGCCCCTTCGCCCTCCTCGGGCACGTCGGGCGAGGACGACGCGGCAACGCCGAGCCCGTCGCCGTCCCAGAGCCGCGGCAACGTGCTGGAGGACATCGGCGACGCGATCGGCAGCATCTTCGACGGCGGCAAGTCCACCGCGAGCCCGAGCCCCACGCCGTCCCCGTCCGGAGACACGGCCGGGTCCGAGGACACGAGCAAGGACGACGCGTCCGACACCGTCAAGGAGACCACCGACAAGGTCACCGACACGGCGAAGGACACCGTGAAGGACACGACCGACACGGCGTCGAAGGCGGCCGAGGACACCACCGAGGCCGCAGAGAAGGCGGCCGAGGAGGCGGCGGACAAGGCCACCGCCTCCCCCAGCCCGTCCGCGAGCCCCTCCGTGGACCCCGAGAACTGCCCGGCCGCCACGGACGCCGAGGGCGGCGTCGACAACCAGATCCTCGTGCCCGACGACCCCTGGTACCTGGAAGCCAGCTCGTTGACGCTGGACGGTGCCGACTACCAGGGCATCGTGGAGGTGAAAACCGCGAGCGGTGCCACCAAGAAGGTCCTGAAGTACGTCATCAACAAGAAGACCGTCATCGGGGACCTGCACCAGCTCGTCAAGGACAAGCAGTCCGGCAAGACCCACCATGTCCAGGCGGCGAAGGGCTCGGAGTCCACCATCACCGGCGGCAAGACGGTGATGTACACGGAGAAGATCTCGGGCAACCTGCTCGGGCTGGTCCCGGTCACGTTCGACCCGGAGCACCCGCCGCCCCTGAACATCCCGTGGATCTACTTCACCAACGCGAAGGTCACGCAGGCCGGCCAGTTCGGCGGCACGCTGACCGTGCCCGGGCTGCACCAGTACGTCACGGACTGAGGCGCGTAACCAACCGAGCGCCCCTCCGAGCCCGTTCGGGAGCCGCACACAAGCTGAGGGCGCCCCCTGTCGCAGGGGGCGCCCTCAGTGGCGTACAGGGGCCTTCACGGGCCTCCTCGGATCAGCTCTTCGCGCCGCCCAGGTGGTGGACGCGCACCATGTTCGTGGTGCCGGGGACGCCGGGGGGCGAGCCGGCCGTGATGATCACGGTGTCGCCCTCGTTGAAGCGGTTCAGCTTCATCACCTCCTGGTCCACCAGGTCGACCATCTCGTCCGTGCTGTTCACGAACGGCACGACGTGCGGCTCCACGCCCCAGCTGAGCGCGAGCTGGTTGCGGGTGGACTCGTCCGTGGTGAACGCGATGATCGGCTGGACGGCGCGGTAGCGGCACAGCCGGCGGGCGGTGTCACCGGACTGCGTGAAGGCCACCAGGCCCCGGCCGCCGAGGAAGTCGGCGATCTCGCAGGCCGCACGGGCCACCGAACCGCCCTGCGTGCGCGGCTTCTTGCCCGGGACGAGCGGCTGGAGGCCCTTGGACATCAGCTCCTGCTCGGCCGCGGTGACGATCTTCGACATCGTCTTGACCGTCTCGATCGGGTACGCGCCCACACTCGACTCGGCGGACAGCATGACCGCGTCGGCGCCGTCCAGGATCGCGTTGGCCACGTCGGAGGCCTCGGCGCGGGTCGGACGGGAGTTGGTGATCATCGACTCCATCATCTGGGTCGCCACGATCACCGGCTTGGCGTTGCGCCGGCACAGCTCGATCAGGCGCTTCTGCACCATGGGGACCTTCTCGAGCGGGTACTCGACGGCGAGGTCACCACGGGCGACCATCACGCCGTCGAACGCCATCACGACGTCCTCCATGTTCTGCACCGCCTGCGGCTTCTCCACCTTGGCGATGACCGGGACGCGGCGGCCCTCCTCGTCCATGATGCGGTGCACGTCCGCGACGTCCTTGGCGTCCCGGACGAACGACAGCGCGACCAGGTCGCAGCCCATGCGGAGCGCGAAGCGGAGGTCCTCGATGTCCTTCTCGGACAGGGCCGGCACGTTGACGGCCGCGCCGGGCAGGTTGATGCCCTTGTGGTCGGAGATGACGCCGCCCTCGATGACGATCGTCTTCACCTGCGGGCCCTCGACCCCGGTGACCTTCAGCTCGACGTTGCCGTCGTTGATGAGGACCTGGTCGCCCTTGGTCACATCGCCGGGCAGGCCCTTGTAGGTGGTACCGCAGATCGTCTTGTCGCCCGGGACGTCCTCGGTGGTGATGGTGAACTCGTCACCGCGGACCAGCTCCACGGGACCCTCGGCGAAGGTCTCCAGGCGGATCTTGGGGCCCTGGAGGTCGGCGAGGACACCAATGGCCCGGCCGGTCTCCTTGGCGGCGGCACGGACCCGGTCGTACCGGCCCTGGTGCTCGGCGTGCGAGCCGTGGCTGAAGTTGAAGCGGGCCACGTTCATGCCGGCTTCGATCAACGCGACAAGCTGCTCGTGGGAGTCGACCGCGGGGCCGAGAGTACAGACGATTTTCGAACGGCGCATGGGGGCGATCCTATCGGTTTGTTTCGCAACGGAATATTCCGTCTGGCGGAAAATACAAAAGGGCGGGATGCCGCTCAGGTGTGATTCCCCGAACCATTTACCAGCGCGTAGGTCTGTGTCGCGATCTCCAATTCCTCGTCAGTAGGCACCACCGCCACCGCGACCCGGGCACCCTCGGGCGAGATCAGCCGCGCCCCGTCGCCGCGTACGGCGTTGCGCTCGCCGTCCACCGCCAGGCCCAGTTCCTCCAGGCCCGCCAGGGCGGCCTCCCGCACGGGCGCCGCGTTCTCGCCGACGCCGGCGGTGAAGGCCACCGCGTCCACCCGTCCGAGTACGGCGTAATAGGCGCCGATGTACTTCTTCAGGCGGTGAATGTAGATGTCGAACGCCAGCTCCGCCTGCTCGTCGCCCTCGTCGACGCGACGGCGGATCTCCCTCATGTCGTTGTCGCCGCACAGTCCGATCAGACCGCTCTTCTTGTTGAGAAGAGTGTCGATCTCGTCGGCGGACATTCCACCAACACGCATCAAATGGAAGATGACGGCCGGGTCCATGTCTCCCGAGCGCGTACCCATCACGAGCCCCTCCAAAGGCGTCAGTCCCATGGAGGTGTCCACGCAACGACCGCCCCGCACGGCCGAGGCGGACGCCCCGTTGCCCAGGTGCAGCACGATCACG
Source organism: Streptomyces sp. NPDC052064 (assembly GCF_055585925.1). Lineage (NCBI taxonomy): Bacteria > Bacillati > Actinomycetota > Actinomycetes > Kitasatosporales > Streptomycetaceae > Streptomyces > Streptomyces sp. NPDC052064. Next base: position 383,623 of record NZ_JBVJJE010000008.1, on the reverse strand, counting down.
TTCGTCTCGGCGGGGTCCTTGCCGAGCAGCTCGGCGGTGGCCCGGGAGACGTAGGCGTGGGACGTGCCGTGGAAGCCGTAGCGCCGGATGCGGTGCTCGTCGGCCGTCTTCACGTCGATCGCGTAGCGGGCGGCCGACTCCGGCATCGTGGTGTGGAAGGCGGTGTCGAAGACCGCGACCTGCGGCAGGTCGGGCCGCAGCGCCCGGGCCGTGCGGATCCCGGTGAGGTTGGCCGGGTTGTGCAGCGGGGCGACCGGGATGAGCCGCTCGATCTCGGCGAGCACGGCGTCGTCGATCACCGTCGGCTCGGTGAAGGACTTCCCGCCGTGCACCACCCGGTGCCCGATCGCGGCCAGTTCGGGCGAGTCCAGGCCGAGACCGTCCTTGGCGAGCTCCTCGGCGACGGCCTTCAGGGCGGCGTCGTGGTCGGCGATCGCCCCGCCGCGCTCACGGCTCTCGCCGCCGGCCGGGGTGTGCTTCAGGCGGGAGGTCTGCTCGCCGATGCGCTCGACCAGACCCACCGCCAGCCGGCTGTCGTCGCGCATGTCGAGAAGCTGGTACTTCACCGACGAGGAGCCGGAGTTGAGGACGAGGACGCGGGTGGGGCTCACTGGGCGGTTGCCTTCTCGCTCGGGGACGGGGCGGGGGACTGGGCCTGGATGGCCGTGATGGCGACCGTGTTGACGATGTCCTGGACCAAGGCGCCCCGGGACAGGTCGTTGACCGGCTTGCGCAGACCCTGGAGCACCGGGCCGACGGCGATCGCGCCGGCCGAGCGCTGCACGGCCTTGTAGGTGTTGTTGCCGGTGTTCAGGTCGGGGAAGATCAGCACGCTCGCCTGCCCGGCGACCTCGGAGCCGGGCAGCTTGGTCGCCGCGACCGACGGCTCCACGGCGGCGTCGTACTGGATCGGGCCCTCGATCTTCAGGTCGGGCCGGCGCGAGCGGACGAGCTCGGTGGCCTCGCGGACCTTGTCGACGTCGGCGCCGGAGCCGGACGTACCCGTGGAGTACGACAACATCGCGATCCGCGGCTCCACACCGAACTGCTCAGCCGTGGTCGCCGACTGGATGGCGATGTCGGCGAGCTGCTGGGCGTTGGGGTCCGGGTTGACCGCGCAGTCGCCGTAGACGAGGACCTTGTCGGCCAGGCACATGAAGAACACCGACGAGACGATGTCGGCGTCCGGCTTGGTCTTGATGATCTCGAAGGCCGGGCGGATGGTCGCGGCCGTGGAGTGCACCGAGCCGGACACCATGCCGTCGGCGAGACCCTCCTGGACCATCAGCGTGCCGAAGTAGTTCACGTCCGAGACGACGTCGTACGCCAGTTCCACGGTGACGCCCCGGTGGGCGCGCAGGGACGCGTACTTCTCGGCGAAGGCGTCGCGCAGGTCGGAGGCGGCCGGGTCGATCAGCTGGGACTCGCCGAGGTCGATGCCGAGGTCGGCGGCCTTCTTGCGGATCTGGTCGACCGGGCCGAGCAGGGTCAGCTCGCACACGCCCCGGCGCAGCAGCACCTCGGCGGCATGCAGCACGCGCTCCTCGGTGCCCTCGGGCAGCACCACGCGGCGCAGGTCGGAGCGGGCCTGTTCCAGCAGCTTGTGCTCGAACATCATCGGCGTGACGCGGTCGCTGCTCGGCGCGGAGACGCGGCGCGCGAGCTCGGCGGTGTCGGCGTACCGCTCGAACAGGCCGAGCGCCCGCTCCGCCTTGCGCGGGGTGGCCGCGTTGAGCTTGCCCTCCAGGGAGAACAGCTGCTCGGCGGTGGGGAAGCTGGTGCCGGCCACCGACAGCACCGGGGTGCCGGGTGCGAGCCGGTCGGCGAGCGTGAGGATGTCGGTGCCGGGCACCTCGTCCAGGGTGAGCAGCACGCCGGCTATCGGCGGGGTGCCGGCGCTGTGCGCGGCGAGCGAGCCGACGACCAGGTCGGCCCGGTCGCCCGGGGTGACGACGAGGCAGCCCGGGGTCAGGGCGCCCAGGAAGTTCGGCAGCATCGCGCCGCCGAAGACGAAGCCGAGCACGTCCCGGGCCAGCCCCGAGTCGTCGCCCAGCACCACCTTGGCGCCGAGGGTGTGGCCGATCTGGGAGACGGTCGGGGCGGACAGCGCGGGCTCGTCGGGCAGGACGTAACAGGGCGCGGGGAGCCGGGAGTCGAGCTGGCCGGCGATCTCGTCGCGGTCCTCGCGGGCCACCCGGTTGGTGACCATGGCCAGGACGTCGCAGCCCAGCGTGTCGTAGGCGCGGTAGGCGTTGCGCGTCTCGGCGAGCACCGACTCGACGGTCTGCTTGCGGCCGCCCACGACCGGGATCACGGACGCGCCGAACTCGTTCGCCAGCCGGGCGTTGAGCGACAGCTCGTCCGGGAGCTGGGTGCCGGCGTAGTCGGTGCCGAGGACCAGGACCACGTCGTAGTCGCGGGCGACCAGGTGGAAGCGGTCGACGAGCGTGGACACCAGCTCGTCCGTGCCGGCCTCGGCCTGGAGGGCGGACGCCTCGTGGTAGTCCATGCCGTAGACGGTCGCCGGGTCCTGGGTGAGCCGGTAGCGGGCGCGCAGCAGCTCGAAGAGGCGGTCGGGTCCGTCATGGACGAGGGGACGGAAGACGCCCACCCGGTCGACCTGCCGGGTGAGGAGCTCCATGACCCCCAGTTCGACGACCTGGCGGCCGTCGCCGCGGTCGATGCCGGTCACGTACACGCTGCGGGTCACGCGCGCTCTCCGTTTCGTCTCGAGTGGGGATGCATATCAAGCCAATGGCTATCCAGCCACAGGCACAAAAATCGCCCACCGAGGTGAGCAGAACCCTCTTGACAATACCTCCGCCGCTAGATAAGGCGCCCGCCAGCCTCGGGTGCGGCACCGGGCTGTGGAGCGTGAAACAATCGACAGTGGCTCACCGGCATCAACAGCGAGCAGGAGACACAGCGCGATGCGTATCGGAGTTCTCACCGCAGGCGGCGACTGCCCCGGCCTGAACGCCGTGATCCGGTCGGTCGTGCACCGGGCGGTCGACAACTACGGCGACGAGGTCATCGGCTTCGAGGACGGTTACTCGGGGCTGCTGGACGGCCGCTACCGCACCCTCGACCTGAACGCGGTCAGCGGCATCCTGGCCCGCGGCGGCACCATCCTCGGATCGTCCAGGCTGGAGCGCGACCGTCTCCGTGAGGCCTGCGAGAACGCCTCCGACATGATCCATGAGTTCGGCATCGACGCGCTGATCCCGATCGGCGGCGAGGGCACGCTGACGGCGGCCCGCATGCTGTCCGACGCGGGTCTGCCGGTCGTGGGCGTCCCGAAGACGATCGACAACGACATCTCGTCGACCGACCGCACCTTCGGCTTCGACACGGCGGTCGGGGTCGCCACCGAGGCGATGGACCGCCTGAAGACCACCGCCGAGTCCCACCAGCGGGTGATGGTGGTGGAGGTCATGGGGCGCCACGCGGGCTGGATCGCGCTGGAGTCCGGGATGGCGGCCGGCGCGCACGGGATCTGTCTGCCGGAGCGGCCGTTCGATCCGGCCGATCTCGTGAAGATGGTCGAGGAGCGCTTCGCCCGCGGCAAGAAGTTCGCGGTCGTCTGCGTCGCCGAGGGGGCCCACCCCGCCGACGGCACCATGGACTACGGCAAGGGCGCCATAGACAAGTTCGGCCACGAGCGCTTCCAGGGCATCGGCACGGCACTCGCCCACGAGCTGGAGCGACGGCTCGGCAAGGAGGCCAAGCCGGTCATTCTCGGCCACGTCCAGCGCGGCGGCTCACCGACCGCGTACGACCGGGTGCTCGCCACCCGGTTCGGCTGGCACGCGGTGGAGGCCGCGCACCAGGAGCAGTTCGGCAGGATGACCGCGCTGCGCGGGACGGACATCGTGATGGTGCCGCTCGCGGAGGCCGTGACCGAGCTGAAGACCGTACCCAAGGACCGGATGGACGAGGCCGAGTCGGTCTTCTAGAGCGGGCAGGCCTGGGCCGGGCTAGACCGGGCTCTCCTGGATCCTCGTCCAGAAGTGCTCGACGATCCGGTCGAGGAAGTCGCGGGCGGCGTCGCCGGCCTCGCCGCTGCCGCCGCCCCAGCTCAGGGTGGCGGCCATGTGCCCCTGGTAGTCCTGGTGCAGCCCCTGGAGAGCGCCCTCCAGGAACCGCCGGTCCAGGGGCACGACCTTGGCCACCGGGCGTACGTAGGCCTGCCAGCGGGTGGTGACGGCGTTGCGCAGCAGCTCGCCGAGCTTGGCGTCGCGGCCCGTGACGGTGACGAAGTCGGGCAGGCGCAGGCCGAGCAGATCGGCGAGGGCGGCGGACTGACGGTCGGTGCCGCGCCAGGTGTCGGTCTCCTCCATGCGCAGATAGGCGTGGAGTTCGTGTCCCACGGCACGGGCCACGTCCTCCGGGGCGAAACCGCGGGCGATGCGGTGCTCGCGCAGGGTGCGGGGTCTGCCGACGAGTTCGCCGGGCGAGCACCACAACACCCCTGCGAGCGCGGTGAGCTCGGAGCCGGAAGGGGCCGCCGCCCCGCGTTCCCAGGCCATGACGTGGTCCGGGGTGACGTGGGGGTGCCCGTAGGAGACGCGTATGTCGTGGGCGACGTGCTCGGGTGTCATGCCGAGGGCCGCGCGCAGTCGGCGGGCGGCGGGGGCGTTGAAGGGCGGGGGCGTCGGGGTGGCGGGCATGGGGTGAGGTGCGGGCTGGCTCGGGCGGGCTGAAGGTCGGCGCACGGGCCACAAGCTAGGGGCGCGGGACTGCGGTGACTACGGTCTGTTCGGCCAGGATCACGGATTGTAGGAAGCTACGGCTACCGGTGGGTTCGACCGGGGCTGAGGATCGTCTGTCGGCCGGGGCGGAGGTGCGGCGAGGATGGCGCCGGGCCTGGCGATCGCGGGCCCGGAAAGGCGGCTACTCAGGTGAACGGCAAGCTCAACGGGCATATTCGCGAGCGTCTCCTCGCGACGAACTTCTGGCACCTCGCGACGGTGGGTGCGGACGGTGCGCCCCAGGTGTCGCCCATGTGGGCGGACGTCGAAGGGGAGTACGTCATGGTCAACACCTCCATCGGGCGGGTGAAGGAGGAGAATCTGCGGCGCAATCCGTACGTTTCGCTGTCCCACCACGACCCTGAGAACCCGTACGACCGGGCGGAGATCCGGGGGAAGGTCGTCCGTTTCGTGGAGGGCGAGGAGGCGGAGCGGGCGATGGACCGGCTCGCGCGGAAGTACCTCGGGGAGGACCGCTATCCGTGGCTGCTGCCCGGGGAGCGCCGGGTGATGCTGCTGATCGAGCCGACGCGGGTGCGGAGGCTGGAGGGCGTGGAGCCGTTCCGGGCGGGGGTCCTGCCGGACGGGGCGGTCGACGGGGCGGCCGGCTGAGGAGCGCAGTGCACGGCTGGGCGGGGCGGCGGTGCCGGGGCGCTGTGCCCGGGCGGTCGGCCGCTCGCGGGGTCGTGGGGGCGGGTCGGACAGGTCCGACCCGCCCCTCTCGCTCGCAATGCCCCAGCTGCTCTACTCGCTCAGCGACGCCGCGAGACGGGCGGCGGTCTTCTCGCCCGCTCGCTGTTTGATCAAGCCTTCCTTGGCGGCCGCGCGGAGCCTGACGTCCGTGCTGCCCACCCCGCCTTTTGTCACCAGTGCGGTAACCACCACGGGATTCAGGCCGCCGAAACCGCCGCCGGCGACGACCCGGATCGTCTCCTGGTCCACACCATGCTCGACATGTATGGGCCCATCCGCCCGCCCGGCTCGGCCAAGCACTTCGGCGACACGCATGACGGCATCGTCGAACGGCAACGGCATGACGAGGTCGATCTCATGGACGTTCTTCCTCAGCGCCTTGGCGACAAGCCGGGTCAAGCGACCGTTGCCCCCACCCGCGGCGCCCAGAGCGGCAAGCTCGTCGGCCAGGATCTCGTCCTCGTTCTCGTCCATAGCCCCCACCCTTCAGTCGTGTGAGCCGGCTTCACGCCGCGGACACCGCTGCTCTCCTGCGTGCGGCTCATCGTAGGTCCGCGCGAATCCGTGATCACCCGGCCATTGACCCGGCACGTTCACCCACTTAGCCTCCATCTTCATACGTGGACGCCGTCTGCATATAGGGATGGGACACCGGTTCAAAGGGGAACTGCCTTGCCTCTGCTCGTAGTCGGGATCAGCGTTCTGGTTCTGCTCCTGCTCATGACCAGGCTGAGACTGAACGGCTTCGCGGCCCTGCTGCTCGTGGCGGTCGGGGTCGCACTGGTCCAGGGGATCCCGGTGGCGACGATCCCGGACGTCCTCTCCGAGGGCATCGGGGACCAGATCGGCGACACCATGCTGACCATCGGACTCGGCGCCATGGTCGGCCGTGTGATGGGGGACGCGGGCGCCGCGCAGCGGATAGCCGGCAAGCTCCTCGACGCGTTCGGGCCGCGCTGGGTACAGGTCGCGATGGTGGTCACGTCCATGCTGATCGGCGTGACCATGTTCTACGAGGTCGCGTTCGTCATCATCGTGCCCATCGCGTTCACCCTGGTCAGGGTCACCGGCGCGAAGCTGCTGTGGGTCGGTCTGCCGATGTCCATCGCCCTGTCCACCATGCACAGCTTCCTCCCGCCGCACCCCGGCCCCACCGCCGTCGCCGCGACCTTCCACGCCTCCGTCGGACTGACGCTGTTCTACGGCCTGTTCGTCGCTGTGCCCGCCGGTGCGCTCATCGCCCTGACCTGGCCTCGCCTTCCGTTCGTCGCACGGCTGACGCCGACCATCCCCAAGGGCCTGGTCAGCGAGCGCGAGTTCACCGACGAGGAGATGCCGGGCCTCGGCTGGTCGCTGTTCGTGGCGATGTTCCCCGTCGTGCTGATCGTGGCCGCCGCCGTGACCGACATGGCCGCCTCAGGCGAGAGCCCGTTCCTCCACGTCGTCGCCTTCGCCGGCTCGGCGCCGATCGCCCTGCTGCTGACCCTGTGCCTGGCGGTGTGGGTGTTCGGGCCGCGGATCGGGCGCAGCCTGAGCGACGTCGGCGCCTCCTGCGGCTCGGCGGCCCAGGCCATGGCGATGATCCTGCTGGTGATCGGCGCGGGCGGGGCCTTCAAGAACGTCCTCGTCGAAGGCGGGATCTCCGACTACATCAAGGACGTCACCGACGGCTGGTCCATCTCGCCGATCGTCCTCGCCTGGCTCGTCGCCGTCATCCTGCGCATCGCGCTGGGCTCGGCCACGGTCGCCGTCGTCACGGCCTCCGGGGTGGCGCTGCCGCTGCTGGCGGGCAGCGGGGTGCACCCGGAGGTCATGGTGCTGGCCGTCGCCTGCGGCTCCATCGCCTTCTCCCACGTCAACGACCCCGGATTCTGGCTGTTCAAGGAGTACTTCAACCTCTCCGTCATCGAGGCGATCAAGGTCCGTACGTCCTATACGACCGTGCTCGCCGTGCTCGGGCTGGGCGGGGTGCTGGCCGTCGAATGGGTCCTCGACGCTCTGAGTTTGTGAACCGTGTTTCGGTCTGTGAACCGTACTTTTGAACTGAGAAAGGGCACCTGATGAGCAGCAGGCAGCAGCCGACCGTCACGGCGTTCGCCGTCTACCCCGTCGCAGGCCGGGACAGCATGGAGCTGAACCTCTCCGGCGCGCACGGCCCGTACTTCACCCGCAACGTCGTCGTTCTCACCGACTCCGAGGGGCGTACCGGGCTGGGGGAGGTGCCCGGCGGGGAGAAGATCACGCAGACGCTGCGGGACGCCCAGTCGCTGGTCGTCGGGGCGAAGGTGGGTGACTACAAGCGGGTGCTGCGCGAGATCGGTGACCGGTTCGCCGACCGGGACGCCGGGGGGCGGGGTGCCCAGACCTTCGACCTGCGGACCACCGTCCACACGGTGACCGCGATCGAGTCGGCGCTGCTCGACCTTCTCGGGCAGCATCTGGAGGTACCCGTGGCGGCGCTGCTGGGCGACGGGCAGCAGCGGGACTCCGTGCGGGTGCTGGGGTACCTCTTCTACGTCGGTGACCCGGACCGGACGGATCTGGAGTACGTCCGGGAGCCCGGCTCGTCCGTGGAGTGGTACCGGGTGCGGCATGAGGAGGCGCTGTCGCCGGAGGCGATCGTGCGGCAGGCGGAGGCGGCCTACGACCACTACGGGTTCCGGGACTTCAAGCTCAAGGGGGGTGTGCTGGCGGGGGCCGAGGAGGTCGCGGCCGTGCGTGCTCTCAAACAGCGCTTTCCAAAGGCGCGGATCACCCTGGACCCGAACGGGGCGTGGTCGCTGCGTGAGGCGGTCGAGCTGTGCCGGCCGTTGGTCGGCACGCTCGCGTATGCCGAGGATCCCTGCGGGGCGGAAGGCGGTTACTCCGGGCGGGAGATCCTCGCGGAGTTCCGCCGGGCCACGGGGCTGCCCACGGCGACGAACATGATCGCGACCGACTGGCGGCAGATGGCGCATGCCCTGGCTCTCCAGTCGGTCTCCATTCCGCTGGCCGATCCGCACTTCTGGACCATGCAGGGGTCGGTGCGGGTGGCGCAGTTGTGCAACGCGATGGGGCTGACCTGGGGGTGTCACTCCAACAACCACTTCGACATCTCCCTGGCCATGGTGACGCATTGTGGGGCCGCGGCGCCGGGGGAGTACAACGCGCTGGACACGCACTGGATCTGGCAGGAGGGGCTGGAGCGGTTGACCGTCGAGCCTCCCCGCATCGTGGGCGGGGAGGTCGCCGTCCCGGACGCGCCGGGGCTGGGTGTCGAGCTCGACATGGACCGGCTGCTGGCGGCGCACGAGCTGTACCGGGAGAAGGCGCTGGGGGCGCGGGACGATGCGGTGGGGATGCGGTACCTGGTGCCAGGATGGGAGTTCGACGGCAAGCGGCCGTGTCTGGTGCGGTGAGCCTCCGGCGGTTGGGCGGGATGCCTGCGGCGGCCTGTGCGGCTTCGGTGAGGGCTTGTGTCGCGCCTTCGCGGTGGTGGGTCGGGGCCGCGTCGGGGGGTGTCCGTCCTCGGAACGGCGCGATGGGGTCGGACGCCGACTGACTGTCCGTTGACGCGCCAACCGCTGCGGGCGGACACCCCCCGACACGTCCCCTTCTCGCCGTGCGCGGGTGCGGGCGCGTCTCGCCTCAGCTGCCGCAGGCCGTGGCGCTGCTGGCCGCAGGTCCCGCTGAGCTGCGGGCAGTCGTGCCTCCCCCAGTGCCTTAAGGGCCTGGGAGGTGCCCCCAGGGCGGCACAGGTGGGCGCTGGGGGCACCCCCTGCTCGAAGAGCTTGGGGGAGGCACCCCGTTCCGCCGGGCCGCGGACCCACCCGGCCCCGGCACCGACGCCGGTCAGCCCTTCACCGCCCCACCCAGTGCGAAGCCCCCTCCCAAACGCCGGGCGATCAGGACGTACAGCAGGATCACCGGCGTCGAGTAGACGATCGAGAACGCCGCCAGCTGCCCGTACGCCACCATCCCCCGGTTCCCGAAGAAGTCGTTGATGCTGACGGACGCCGGCATCTGGTCCGGTGTGAGCAGGAGCATGAAGGGGACGAAGAAGTTGCCCCACATCATGACGAAGGAGAAGACCGTCACGACGGCCACGCCCGGGCCCATCAGGGGCAGCACGATGCGGATCAGGGACTGGAGGGACGAAGCCCCGTCGGTCCACGCCGCCTCTTCCAGTTCCTTCGGTACGCCGTCCATGAAGTTCTTCATCAGCCAGATGGCGAACGGCAGTTGGGACGCGGCGAAGAAGAAGATCGTGCCCTGCATCGTGTCGATCAGGTCCACCTGGACGAAGAGCGCGTAGACCGGGACCATGATCGCCGTGATGGGCAGGCTCGTCGCGAAGAGGATCGTCAGCAGGAACGGGCGGTTGAAGCGGGAGCGGAAGCGGGAGAGCGGGTAGGCCGCGAGGGCCGCGCAGATCACCGTCAGCAGAGTTGCGCCGCCGCACAGGATCAGGCTGTTGAGGAGGGGGGTGAAGGTGATCTCGGGGGTCAGGATCGCGTCGAAGTTGTCCAGGGTGAGGCCGTCGGGAGCCTTGACCCGGAGGTCGGCGTGGGGGTCCAGGGAGGACAGGACGACCCAGGCCAGGGGGAGTACGAACGCGGCGGCGACCACCAGGAGGCCCGCGTCCGCAGCCAGGCGGCGGGTCGTGCGGCGGGAGGCGAGTGTGACTGCCATCCGGGTCAGACCTCCGTCCGCAGCAGGCGCAGGTAGACGAGGGAGAAGAGGGAGCCGACCAGGAGGAGGAGCAGGGCTACCGCCGTGCCGTAGCCGATCAGGCTGTTCTGGAAGGCCTGTTCGTACATGAAGAGCGGGAGCGTCTGGCTCTTGCCGCCCGGACCGCCCCTGGTCATCACCCAGATCAGCCCGAAGACCGAGAGGGTCTGGAGGGTGTTGAGCATCAGGTTCGTGCCGATCGAGCGGCGGATCATGGGGAGGGTGATGTGCCACATGCGGCGCCAGCCGCCGGCCCCGTCGACCTCGGCGGCCTCGGTGATCTCCTTGGGGATCTCGTTCAGCGCGGCCGAGTAGACCAGCATGGAGAACGCCGTACCGCGCCAGACGTTGGCGAAGGACACCGCCAGGATCGGCAGTGTGAACAGCCAGTTCTGGGAGGGCAGGTGGAGCCAGTCGAGGATGGCGTTCAGGGTGCCTTCGCGGCGGAAGAAGGCGTAGAGGAGGAAGCCGGCCACCACCTCCGGCAGCACCCAGGCCGTGACCACGATGCCGCCGGTCAGCGTGCGGACCGGTTTCGACGCGCGCCGCATCAGCGCCGCCAGGGCGAGGCCGAGCGTGTTCTGCCCGACCAGTGCCGACAGGACGGTGAACACCAGCGTCAGCCATACGGCGTCGAGGAACGCCTCGTCCCCGAAGGCCCGGGTGAAGTTGGCGAAGCCGACGAACGAATCCTGGGCCTGGCCGGTGAGCTGGAGGTCGGTGAAGGCGATGAAGACGCAGTAGGCGATCGGACCGGCGAGGAAGAGGAGCAGGAGGACGACGGCGGGGGTGAGGGGGAGGGCTCGGACCAGCGCGCCCGGGCCCCGCCGAGGGCGGAGCGGAGCCGTGGGGCCGGGCGCCTTTCCGAGGTCGGGGTGTGCTGCTGTGGTGGTCATCCGGGCGTACCGTCGCCTACCGCTCGACGACCTGGTTGTCCGTGGCGTCCTTCAGGGCGTCCACGTAGTTGCTCGCCGCCTCGTCCACCGACATGTCACCCGTCGTCACGCCCTCCATGGCCTCCTGGATGGCCGTGGAGACCTTGGGGTAGGCCGGGTAGGCGGGGCGGTAGTGGGTGCTGCGCACCAGGTCGGTGAAGAACTTGGTGCCGGGCTGGGCGGTGGCGTACCCGGGGTCCTTCGCCACGTCCTCGCGGACCGCGATGCCGGAGTTGGCGCCGTACCACTTCTGCGCGTTGGCCTTGGTCTGCATCGTCTTGATGAACTCGAAGGCCAGGTCCGGGTTGCCGGCCTTGGCCGGGATCGACCAGGTCCAGCCGCCGGACATGCTCACCCTGCCGGGCGCCTGGCCGTGCTGCGTGGGCATGGCGGCGAGGCCGAGCTTCTCGGACCACTCGGGCCACTCGTGACCGCTGCCGGGCAGCCAGTCCTGCGGGAGCCAGGAGCCGTCGAGGGCGATGCCGAGCTTGCCCTGCGGGAGCCACTCGCCGCGGACCCGGGTCATGACGTTCGGGTCGAGCGCGTCGGAGACGTCCGGGCCCAGTTTCTCCTCGTAGACCGTCTCGACGAAGGCGAGGGCGTCCTTGAAGCCCTGGCCGCCGGCGACCCACTTCTTGCTCGTCTTGTCGTACAGGGGGTCCGTGCGGCCGTCGTTCGTGCCGTAGAGCAGCATCTCGAAGGTCTGCATGGTGGCCGCCTCGCCGACTGGTTTGCCCGTGTAGACGTTGAGCGGGATGACGCCGGGGACCTTCTGTTTGATGGTGCGGGCCGCGGTCAGGACGTCCTTCCAGGTCTTCGGCTGCCAGTCGGCGGGGAGGCCGGCCTTGGCGAAGATGCCCTTGTCGAACCAGAGCCCGCGGGTGTCGGTGCCGTCGGGGACACCGTACGTCTTGCCGTCCTCGCCCTTGGCCGCCGCCTTCGCCGTGTCGATGAACCGGTTCCAGTCCGGCCACTTGGCCAGGTAGGAGTCGAGGGGCTTGAGATAGCCGCTGGTGATGTCCGAGTTGATGAGGAAGGTGTCCTCGTAGACCAGGTCGGGTGCGGTCTTGGGGGAGCGGAGCATCTGCTGGAGCTTGGTGTAGTACTCCGAGTCCGGGGCCTTGATCGGGACGAGCTCGACCTTCTTGCCGGGGTGGGCCTTCTCGAACTGCTTCTTGATGTCCGCGAGATAGGTGTCCATCACCTTGATGGAGTTGTCCGTGGACTGTTTGAAGGAGACCTTCACGGTGTCGGGGTCGCTGCCGGAACCGCCACCGCAGGCGGTGAGGGTGGTCACGGCGAGGGCTAAGGCGACGAGAGGTGTGAGAGCGGCGGTGGGGCGCACGGCACGAACCTCCTACAGGCGCACTTCGTTGTGGCCGGGACGGCTGCGTGGTGAACCTAAGTTGAGTGGTCTAGTCAGGTCAATGCGTGTGCGCCGGTTTGATCGAGGCCGACAGCAACTGACGATCCGTCAATTACCTGTGACCCAACGGTACTGCAGCTCCGGTCGTCCCACCGTGCCGTACTGCGGGCGGCGGGCCGCGCGGCCCGCGTCCACCAGGTGTTCCAGGTAACGGCGGGCCGTGATGCGGGAGATGCCCACTGTCTCCGCCACACCGGCGGCCGTGAGGCCCTCCGCACTGTCGCGCAGGGCCACGGTCACCCGCTCCAGCGTCGGTGCGCTCAGCCCCTTCGGCAGCGCGGCCGGGCCCGGGGCGCGCAGGGCCGCCAGCGCCCGGTCGACCTCGTCCTGTCCGCTCGCCTCGCCGACCGAGGCGTGGAACTCGGCGTACCGCACGAGGCGGTCCCGCAGGGTCGCGAAGGTGAACGGCTTCAGGACGTACTGCACGACTCCGAGTGAGACGCCCTCGCGCACGACCGCCAGATCACGTGCGGACGTCACCGCGATCACGTCCGCGTGGTGTCCGGCCGCCCGGAGGGACCGCGCGAGTTGCAGTCCGTGGACGTCCGGCAGGTGCAGGTCGAGCAGGAGCAGGTCGACAGGCGTGCGCTCCAGGGCCCGGCGTGCCTCCGCGCCCGTGTGCGCCTTGCCCACGGCGACGAAGCCCGGGACCCGGCCGACGTACAGGACGTGGGCGTCGGCGGCGACCGGGTCGTCCTCGACGACCAGGACGCGGATGGCCTTCTCGGGGGTGGTGTCGCTCGTCATGCGTTGCCTCCGGCGCCTCTGGACACCGAGACCCTGGATGCCACGCCCTCGGCCACCGCCCCCGACTCCCGCAGCGGCAGCCGTACCTCGAACTGCGCCCCGCCCCCGTCGGCCTCCGACACCGACAGCGTCCCCTCGTGCCGCTGTGTCGCCTGCCGTACCAGGGCCAGCCCCAGCCCTCGGCCGCCCGGCCCCGCCGGTTTGGTCGAGAAGCCCCGCTGGAAGACGGCCTCGGCGTGTTCCGGGTCCACGCCCGGGCCCGTGTCCGAGACCCGTAGTACCAGCTCCGGGGTTTCATCGAGCGCCTCGGGGTCCTCGATGTCCTGGGTGTACGCCGCCACCGTCACCCGAGCCCGCACGCTGCCCTGTGCCGCGTCCACGGCGTTGTCGATCAGGTTGCCCAGGATGGTCACCAGGTCCCGCGACGGGAGGGACTCCGGCAGCAGACCGTCGTCCAGGCTGCTGTCCTCCGACACCATCAGCTCCACGCCCCGCTCGTTCGCCTGGGCCGTCTTGCCCAGCAGCAGCGCCGCCAGCACCGGCTCGCTCACCGCCGCCACGACCTGGTCGGTCAACGCCTGTGCCAGCTCCAGCTCGGCCGTCGCGAACTCCACCGCTTGTTCCGACCGGCCCAGCTCGATCAGCGAGACGACCGTGTGCAGCCGGTTCGCCGCCTCGTGCGCCTGCGAGCGCAGCGCCTGAGTGAAACCCCGTTCGGAGTCCAACTCACCCATGAGCGACTGGAGTTCGGTGACGTCGCGCAAGGTGACGACCGTACCGCGCCGCTCGCCGCCCGACACCGGCGAGGTGTTGATCACCAGTACCCGCGAAGCCGTCAGATGCACCTCGTCCACCCGCGGCTCCGACGCCAGCAGCGCGCCCGTCAGCGGGGCCGGCAGCCCCAGCTCCGCCACCGACCTGCCCACCACGTCCCCGGCCACGCCGAGCAACTCCCTCCCCCCGTCGTTGATCAGCGCCACACGGTACTGCCCGTCCAGCATCAGCAACCCCTCGCGTACCGCGTGCAGGGCGGCCTGGTGGTAGTCGTGCATCCGGCTCAGCTCGGTGGCGTTCATGCCGTGGGTGTGGCGGCGCAGCCGGGCGTTGATGACATACGTGCCGACCGCGCCCAGCACCAGCGCGCCGGCCGCGACGCCGAGCAGGGCCGTCAGCTGGTCCTGCACCCGCTGGGTGATCTCCTCGACCCGGATACCCGCGCTGACCAGACCCACGATCTTCTTGCCGTCCTGGATGGGGGTGACCGCGCGGACCGAGGGGCCGAGCGTGCCGGTGTAGGTCTCGTCGAAGGTCTCGCCCTTCAGAGCCTTCGCGGTATGGCCCCGGAAGGGCTGGCCGATCTGGTCCGGGTCGGGATGCGTCCAGCGGATGCCTCGCGGGTTCATGATCGTTATGAAGTCGACCTCGGTGTCCCGCATCACCCGCAGCGCGTACGGCTGGAGCCGGGCGGTCGGGTCGGAGGTGCGGGCCGCCTCCAGCACCGAAGGGGAGTCGGCGACGGATCGCGCCACCGCCCTGGCCTGGCGCCGCGCCGCCTCTTCGGCCTGGCTGCGGTCACTGACATAAGTGAACAGTGCGTATCCGGCCACGACGACCGCTATCAGGACGGCCTGCATGGCGAAGAGCTGGCCCGCCAGGCTGCGGGGACCGGGGACGGAGAAGCGCATGTCGTCAGTCTGCCTCGTGGCTGATTGTGAACTATATGAACGGAAGGGTGACCGCGCTCACACAGCAGGACATAGTCACGGCATTCCCTATAACGCATCTCCGGGAGCCCCGCTCCCTTTTTCCCGGACGTGAGCCGCACGCCGGTGATGCCGACGACGTCGTCAAGGAGGGCCGCCGTGACCAGCGCAGCCGATACGGCACCTGCCGCACGCAAACCCAAGCGGGACCGTACGCACTATCTCTACATCGCGGTGATCATCGCAGTCGCCGCCGGTATCGCGGTGGGTCTGGCCGCACCCGACTTCGCGGTCGGGCTGAAGCCGATCGGCACGGGCTTCGTGAACCTCATCAAGATGATGATCTCGCCGATCATCTTCTGCACGATCGTGCTGGGTATCGGCTCGGTACGGAAGGCCACCAAGGTCGGTGCCGTCGGCGGTATCGCCCTCGGCTACTTCATGGTGATGTCGCTGGTCGCGCTGAGCATCGGCCTGGTCGTCGGCAACATCCTGGACCCGGGCTCGAGCCTCGCGATGACCGACGCGGTCAAGGACGCCGGTCACGCACAGGTCGACCCCGAGGCCACCACGAACACCGCCGACTTCCTGCTGGGCATCATCCCGACCACGATGGTGTCCGCCTTCACCAACGAGTCGGTCCTTCAGACCCTGCTGATCGCCCTGCTCGCCGGCTTCGCGCTGCAGGGCATGGGCTCGGCGGGCCAGCCGATCCTGCGCGGTATCGAGCACATCCAGCGGCTCGTCTTCCGCATCCTCGCCATGGTGATGTGGGCCGCCCCGATCGGTGCCTTCGGCGCCATCGCCGCCGTCACCGGCTCCGCCGGCGTGGACGCGCTCAAGAGCCTCGCCGTGCTGATGCTCGGCTTCTACGTCACCTGTTTCCTCTTCGTGTTCATCGTGCTCGGCATCCTGCTGCGCGTGATCTCCGGCCTGAACATCCTCACGCTGTTCAAGTACCTGGGCCGGGAGTTCCTGCTGATCCTTTCCACGTCCTCGTCCGAGTCCGCGCTGCCGCGGCTCATCGCGAAGATGGAGCACATGGGCGTCAGCAAGCCGGTGGTCGGCATCACCGTCCCGACCGGCTACTCCTTCAACCTCGACGGCACCATGATCTACATGACCATGGCGTCCCTGTTCATCGCCGACGCGATGGGCACGCCGATGTCGATCGGCGAGCAGATCCCGCTGCTGCTCTTCCTGCTGGTCGCCTCGAAGGGCGCCGCCGGTGTCACCGGCGCGGGCCTCGCGACGCTGGCCGGTGGTCTCCAGTCGCACAAGCCGGCCCTGGTGGACGGCATCGGCCTCATCGTCGGCATCGACCGCTTCATGAGCGAGGCCCGCGCGCTGACCAACTTCGCCGGTAACGCCGTGGCCACCGTGCTGATCGGCACCTGGACGAAGGAGATCGACAAGGACCGCGTGAACCAGGTCCTCGCCGGTCAGCTGCCCTTCGACGAGAAGACACTGCTGGACGACGCGCACGGCGGCCCGGCCGACGGCCACGCCGAGGTGCCCGAGCAGGGCGGCGAGAAGGAGCTGGCGAAGACCTGACGGCCCCGCGCCGCGCCCCGCGAGACTCCGGGCGGCTGAGTGTCCCCCCGTCGCTCAGCCGCCCGGTCCCCGCTCAGACAAGATCAATCGTTCAGCTTCGCCACCAGCTCGGTGGCCTTTGAGGCGGGCACGCCCGCCGCGGTCAGCACCGTGACCGCGGCGCAGCGGCCCGCCTCTTCTGCTGCCACGAGCCCGTCGTTCACCGCTTCCATCAGCGCGACCACCGTCTGCTCGTGCACGTACGCCAGGGCCGGCGCGGGCAGCGGTGAGCTGAAGACGCCCTCGTCGAGGCCGCGCCGGAGCACCCCGGTGGCGACCTCCCGGACCGGGGCGAGCCGCTCCCGGATGCCCTGCATGGTGACCGTGCGCTGGGCGAGCGCGATCAGCAGCCGGTAGCGGTCGGCGAGCTCCCACACCGCCAGCACCGAGCGGGCCACCGACTCCGCCGGGTCCTCCACGCCCTCGCGGCCCGCCGCGTGCGCGGCCGACAGGGCCTCCACCGCCTCGTCGACGAGCGTGCTGATCAGGGCCTCGCGACTCGGGAAATGCCCGTAGACCGTCCGCCGGACGACGCCCGCGGCGCGTGCGATCTGGTCCATGGACGCGTCGGGGTCGCGCAGCAGTTCGCCGAGGGCGACGTCGAGGATGCGGCGCCGGTTGGCGTCGGCGCGGCTGGTGTTGCCCGTGGTCATGGACGCCATTGTGCCCTTCCTTCATCGAGTTGCACAGCAGTGTGCAACGGCGTACATTGCACATCGTTGTGCAAATGCACACCCCTGTGCAAGTCAGTGAGGAAGGCGACCCCTGCCATGCGACTCGTCATGACCGAACCGGCCGAGAGGATGGACCGCCCCTACGCACGCCGCTGGTGGGCGCTCCTCGTGCTCTGCCTGAGCCTGCTGATCATCGTGATGGCGAACACCGCCCTCACCGTCGCCGCGCCCGAGATGACCGAGGACCTGGGCCTGTCCAGCGCCGACCTCCAGTGGGTCATCGACGGCTACACCGTCCCGTACGCCGCGCTGATGCTGCTGCTCGGCGCGGTAGGCGACAAGTACAGCCGCCGGGGCGCGCTCATCCTCGGGCTGGTCGTGTTCGGCGGCGGTGCCGTCTCCGGCTACCTGGCCGACAGCGCCACGGCGGTGATCGCGGCGCGTGCCGTGATGGGCGCCGGTGCCGCGATGATCATGCCCGCCACGCTGTCCCTGCTCGCGGCGACCTTCCCGCGGGCCGAACGCGCCAAGGCCATCACCCTGTGGACCGCCACGGCCGGGCTCGCCATCGCGGCCGGTCCGCTGGTCGCCGGGGCGCTGCTGGAGCACCACGGCTGGTCGTCGACGTTCCTCATCAACGTCCCCATCGCCGTCCTGGCCATCGTCGGCACGCTCGTCCTCGTACCGCCGTCCAAGGCCGGCCACCGCGGGCGCATCGACTACGGCGGCGGACTGCTGTCCGTGGTGTGGATCGGCGCGCTCGTCTACATGATCATCGAGGGTCCGCACTTCGGCTGGGGCACCAAGGCCGTCACAGCGGCCGTCGTCGCGGGCGTCGCGCTCGTGGCCTTCGTGCTCTGGGAGCTGCGCCACCCGCGTCCCGTCCTCGACGTGCGCCGCTTCACCGACCGCCGCTTCGCGGGGTCCAACCTGGCCGTGGCCCTGTTCTTCCTGGCCGTCTTCGGTGCCTTCTACTACCTGACCCAGCACCTTCAGTTCGTCCTCGGCTACGACGCCCTGGACACGGGCCTGCGCATGCTGCCGCTGGCCGGCGCCGTCTTCGCGGGCTCCGCCCTCACCGGTTACCTCACCCCGCGGGTCGGCATGAAGTGGACCGTCACGGCCGGCATGGTCGGCGGTACGGCGGCCCTGGCGCTGCTCACCCAGGTCGACTCCGGGTCGTCGTACGGCGACTTCGTCGCGCCCCTGATCGTGCTCGGCCTCGCGATCGGGCTCGCGCTGTCGCCCTGCACGGACGCGATCATGGGGGCGTTCCCGGAGTCGGAGCTGGGGGTCGGCGGTGCGGTGAACGACACGTCGCTGGAGCTCGGCGGTTCGCTCGGCATCGCCATCCTGGGCTCGCTGCTGGCGACGTCGTACTCCGGGCATCTCTCGGACGCGACGGCCGGCAGCCGGCTCCCCGGCTCCTCTCTGGAGACGGCTCAGGACTCCGTCGGGGCCGGGTACGCCGTGGCGCAGGGCATCGGGGACCGGGCCCGGCAGCTGGCCGAGCGGGCGGCGCACACGAGCGATCCGCAGCAGGCGGAGCGGCTGCGGGCGCAGGCCGGGCAACTGGCCGGCGAGGCCCGGCAGATGGCCGACGCGGTGGGGTCCTCCTTCGCGGACGCGGTCGCGCACACGAGTTTGGTCGGGGCCGTGATCCTGGGTGTGGGTACGGTGGTTGTGGCCGTGTTGCTGCCGCGCAAGGGGAAGCCCGTGGACGAAGGCGCCGAGGAGAGGGAGCTGGAGTCCGTCGGTTAGTGGGCCATGACCTGTGGAGGGACGTATGGGGGAAGCGGGCGAGGTCGAGATCCTGAGCTCGCAGGCGTACCGGGCTCGGTACGGGGCGGAGCGGGAGGCGTCTCCGTTGTCCATGGAGCAGATCGGTGAGCTGTTCCAGGAGTTCCTGATGGCGGTGGCCCGGCCCGGGCGACGGCACGGGGACAGTGACCGTGATCTGTCCGGGCGGCTCCGGGAGCATCTGGGGGCCACCGCCGGGGAGCGGCCCGTGGTCAAGGTGGCCTATCCCTCGTACGACCTGCCCAACGTGCACCTCGCGCTGGAGCGCTGGTTCGCGGGGGAGGGGCGGTCGTTCGAGCTCATCGGTATGCGCGGGGCGCAGCACCACGGTGAACTGACTCTCGGCGACATCCTCGAAGCGGCCGACCGGTACGACAGGTTCACCGTCGGGGCCGTCGACTACGCCCAGCTGCCGGTCTCACCCGATGCCGAACTCGCCTGTGTCTCCTGCGGTTTCTACCTCGGGGCGGAGGGCGAGGAGCGGTTCGCCGTGCTGTTGCGCGGGCCGCAGGACGAGTACGGGCGCAACAAGGTGGAGATCGAGGTGCTGGCCGGGGAGAAGGAGTTCGCCGACCGGCTGCTCGCCGAGATCGACGTGCTCGTGCGCGAGCTCAACATCTTCCGGGGGCAGATTCTGTCCTTCGAGGGCTCGGAGTTCGGCACCGGCCTCGGACCGTTCCGCTTCCACCGCAGGCCCGGACTGACCCGGGACGACATCGTGCTCCCCGAGGGGCTGCTGGAGCGGGTGGAGCGGCAGGTCGTGGGCGTGGCCCGGCGCCGGGAGCAACTGCGCGCGGCCGGCCAGCACCTGCGCCGCGGACTGCTGCTCTACGGTCCGCCCGGCACCGGCAAGACCCACACCATCCGCTACCTCCTCTCCCACCTGCCCGAGTTCACCGTCGTCGTCCTGTCCGGGACGAGCATCGAGGCCATCGGCCCGGCCTGCGCCCTGGCCCGGATGCTCCAGCCCGCGCTGGTCGTCCTGGAGGACTGCGACCTGATCGCCGAGGCCCGTGACTACGGCGGTGGCGAGCAGCCGCTGCTCTTCCAGGTCCTGAACGAGATGGACGGCCTCGGCGACGACGCCGACGTCGCCTTCCTGCTCACCACCAACCGCGCCGACCTGCTGGAACCGGCCCTCGCCCAGCGGCCCGGGCGCGTCGACCTGGCCGTGGAGATCCCATTGCCGGACGCGGTCGGCCGTGCCCGTCTGCTCGGTCTGTACGGCTCAGGACTCGGCCTGGACAAGGAGATCGCCGACGCGGTGGTGGCCCGCACGGAAGGCACCACGGCGTCCTTCACCAAGGAGCTCGTACGCCGGTCCGTACTGATCGCCGCCGAGCGCGAGTCGCCCCGCACCGAGGCGCAGGACGTCCGCGCCGCCCTCGACGAACTCCTCTCCGACCACGACCGGCTGACCCGGCGACTGCTCGGGGTGCGAGGCACCGAGGACGCGGAGGACGAGGCGGAGTGGCAGGACGAAGACGCCTTCGAGTAGTGGACGACGCCTTCGGGCCATAGGTCTCAGGGCCCGGCGGCCTCGTCCAGGCGTGCCCGTTCCTCCGCGCCGAGCAGCAGGTCCGCCGCGGCCGCCGAGTCCCTGGCCGTCTCCGGCCGGCTCGCCCCCGGGATCGGGACGACGGCGGGGGAGCGCGCCAGCAGCCAGGCCAGGCCGACCTGTTGAGGGCTGACGCCGCGGTCCGCCGCGACCTCGTGGAAGGCGGCCAGGCGTTCCCTGCCCTCGGTTCGCGACGGCCCGTCCAGGGAGCTGCGGGCCAGCCCGCCCAGCGGGCTCCACGGCAGGAACGCCAGCCCCAGTTCCGCGCACAGCCGCAGCTCCGGCTCGCTGTCCCGGACGGCGGGGGAGTACCGGTTCTGCACCGACACCAGCTTCTCGCCGAGGACCTCCCGCGCCCGGCGGATCTGGTCCGCGTCCGCGTTGGACACCCCGGCCAGCCGGATCGTGCCCGCGTCGAGCAGCTCGCGCAGGGCGCCGACCGACTCCTCGAAGGGCACCTCGGGGTCCGGCTTGTGGAGTTGGTAGAGGCCGATCGCCTCCACACCGAGGCGCTTGCGGGAGGCCTCGGCGGCGGCCTTGAGATGGCCCGGGGAGCCGTTCACCGTCCAGTCGCCGCCGGCCGGGCGGCCACGGCCGCCCTTCGTCGCCACCAGCACGCCGGAGGTGTCGCCCCCGTACGTGGCCAGCGCGCGGGCCAGCAGACGTTCGTTGTGGCCGGGTTCCGCACCCGGCAGATGGTACGAGTCGGCCGTGTCCAGGAGGGTCACGCCCGCGTCGAGCGCGGCGTGCACGGTGGCCAGGGCGCGCTCCTCGTCCGGCCGGCCCTCGATGGACAGCGGCATCGCGCCGAGCCCGATCGCGCTCACCCGCAGTCCGCCAAGTGTCCTGTACCGCATGTCAGCCGCCCTTCCCGAGCGTCTCGGCGACGGCACGCGGCAGCCACTGCCGTGCGTCGGTGAAGGTGAAGCCGAGCCGGGCGGCACGGGCGTTGTCCATGCCGTAGGCGCGGCGGAAGGAGAACGGCGAGACCTCGCCGACCTCGACGGGCCGGAACACGGCCCGGCCGCCCGGGATGTGCGCGGCCACCGCCTCGCACAGCTCCTCGGTGCTCAGCGTCCCGTGCGAGGCGGCGTTCACCGGCCCGGTGAAGTCCTCGCCGGCCGCCCAGGCGAGGAAGCGGGCGATCTCCTCGACGTGCACGTACGTGGCGGGCCGGTTCACCACCGGCACGGCGACCGGCTCGCCGGCGCGTATCCGCTCGGCGTAGTGGGCCAGCCGCCCGGTGAAGTCGTCGGCCCCGCCCAGCACATGGGCCACCCGCACCGCCGTGTACGGGAACGCCGGGCCGTCGGCCGCGAGGACCGCCTCGGCCTGCCGCTTGCCCTCGCCGTAGTTGGCCTCCAGGTACGCCGGGTCGTCCCAGGGCAGCCCGAGGTCCACGGTGACCGTGGCCGGGTCGACGGCTTCCTCGCGCACGAGGGCGGGGGAGTCCTCGTACTCGTACACCTCGACCGTGGAGGTCATCACATAGCGGCGGGTACGGCCGGAGAAGACACGGCGCGCGAGTGCCGCCTGGCGTGGTGTGTAGCAGACCTGGTCGACGACGACATCGAAGACGCGCGAGCCGAGCGCCTCGGTCAGGGACCGCTCGTCGTCCCGGTCGGCGACCAACTGCGCCACTCCGGCGGGCGGCGGGGAGGACCCCCGGTTCAGCACGGTGACGCGGTGCCCTTCGGCGAGCAGCCGTGCGATCAGACGCTTTCCGACGTAACGGTTCCCGCCGATGACCAGGACTTCCAGGGCCTTTTCCATGACCATAATTCTCCTGGCGCACAGCCACGCCTTGAAGGGGGAACCATGGGAGTTCAGGCCGCAACGCCGAAAGAACCACGGCATCTGCGCACCGCCGCCGACGAAACATCGGTGGCCTTCGACGCGCTGGACCGGCAGATCCTCGAGCTGCTCCAGACCGACGGCCGGATCAAGCTCAGCGAGCTGGGCCGACGGGTCCGGCTCAGCCCGGCGGCGGTCACCGAGCGGGTGCGGCGACTGGAGACGGCGGGCGTGATCAGCGGCTACGCGGCCCGGGTCGTACCGGCCCGGCTCGGCTACGGCATCCAGGCGTTCATCCGGGTCGACCCGCACGGCGGCTACAACCTGAAGCACCCCAGAACCCTGGAGCTGATCGAGCGGCCCGAGATCATCGAGGTGCACCACGTGGTCGGGGAGGACTGCTGGATCCTCAAGGTCGCCGTCCGGGACACCGTCCACCTGGAGGAGGTGCTGGAGGCGGTCTCCGCGCTGGGCCGCACCACGACGTCGATCGTGCTGACCTCCCCGGTGGAGCGGAAACCGCTGTTGCCTTGACGTCGGCGTCAAGGACTACGTTCGACGGCATGCGAATCGGCGAGCTGGCCGCACGGGCCGGGACCACGACGCGGACGCTCCGGTACTACGAGTCGCGGGGGCTGCTGCCCGCGCGGCGTGAGGGCAACGGTTACCGGACGTACGACGAGTGCGACCTGAAGCTGCTGGAGCAGATCAGGACGTTGCAGGACTTCGGGTTCGACCTGGAGGAGACGCGTCCCTTCGTGGAGTGTCTGCGGGCCGGGCACCCCGAGGGCGACACATGTCCGGCGTCGCTCGCGGTCTACCGGCGCAAGCTGGACGAACTCGATTCCCTGATCGGTCAGCTGACGAGCGTGCGGGAGACGGTCGCCCGGCAGCTGGCGCGGGCCGAGCTGGCCGCCGAGGCGGAGGTTCCGGGGGGTCCGGAGCCTGGTTGCGAGCTGGGGAGGCACACGTGGTGATCGACGTGACGGACGCGGACTTCGAGGCGGAGGTGATCGGCGCGGACCTGCCGGTGCTGGTGGAGTTCACCGCCGACTGGTGCCCGCCCTGCAAGCAGATGGGGCCGGTGCTGAAGGCCCTCGCCTCCGAGGAGGGCGACCGGCTGAAGGTGGTGCAGCTCGACGTGGACTCCAACCCGGAGACCACGAACGCCTACAAGGTGCTGTCGATGCCGACGTTCATGGTGTTCCGCGGCGGTGAGCCGGTAAAGGCGATGGTGGGGGCGCGGGCCAAGCGGCGGCTGCTGGAGGAGCTCGTCGACGTGCTGTAGCCGCCGACCCTGACAACGGCCCGGAAACGAGGAAATCCCCCGAGCAATTGCGCCCGGGGGATTTCCTTGCGTATATTTGTCTGTTCGTGACTTCAAGTCGATTGAAGTCACAGTTAAGTTCAGTGAGCACAGTATATCCGGGCGGGAGCGGAATTGTCAAACACCGAATTTCCGGACGATGAATTGCGGCACGAGCAGGAATTCATCGACGGGTTGTACGCGCGCGTGGACGCGCTGCGCGGCGACACCGAGACCTCCGTCACTGACGCGCTCGCGCAGGGCAACACGCCCATGCAGGCCAGACTGGAGCGGGACATCCTCGTCGCCGAGCGATCCGGGCTGCTCGCCGCGCTGAACGCGGTGGACGGCTCCCTGTGCTTCGGCCGGATCGACCTCACCTCGGGCGTGACCCACCACATCGGACGCATCGGCCTGCGCAGGGACGACGCCGAGCGCACACCGGTCCTGATCGACTGGCGCGCCGACGTCGCCCGCCCCTTCTACCTGGCCACCGGCCACACCCCGATGGGGCTGAGGCGCCGGCGGCACATCGCCACCGACGGCCGGCGGGTCACCCACCTGCACGACGAGATCCTCGACCTCGGCGACGAGACCCGTACCGGCCACGAGGACCCGACGGGCGACGCCGTGCTGCTCGCCGCGCTCAACTCCGCGCGCACCGGCCGCATGAGCGACATCGTCCAGACCATCCAGGCCGACCAGGACCGCATCATCCGCGCCCCGCACCGCGGCGTGCTCGTGGTGGAGGGCGGCCCGGGCACCGGCAAGACGGCCGTCGCCCTGCACCGTGCCGCGTACCTGCTGTACGAGCACCGGGAACTGCTCGCCAAGCGGGCGGTGCTGATCGTCGGGCCCAACCCCGCGTTCCTCGGCTACATCGGCGAGGTGCTGCCCTCCCTCGGCGAGACCGGTGTGCTCCTCGCGACCGTCGGCGAGCTGTTCCCCGGGGTGAAGGCGACCGCCACCGACACGCCCGAGGCCGCCGCCGTGAAGGGCCGCGCCGAGATGGCCGACGTCCTCGCCGAGGTCGTCCGCAGCCGGCAGGCGCTGCCCGACCCGGTGATCGCCATCGAGCACGAACGCGAAGTGCTCATGCTGGACGACGGCCTCGTCGGCGTCGCCCGTGAACGCACCCGCGCCGCGAAGCTGCCGCACAACGCGGCCCGCGAGCACTTCGAGGGGCACATCCTCAACACCCTCACCGAGCTGTACGCCGAGCGGATCGGCACCGACCCCTTCGACGGGTCCAGCCTGCTCGACCCCAGCGACATCACCCAGATCCGCGACGACCTCGCCGAGAACCCCGAGGTCTGGGCAGCCATCGACCAGCTGTGGCCGCTGCTGACCCCGCAGGGGCTCGTCGCCGACTTCCTCGCCGCGCCCGAGGAGTTCCTGTCCGCCGAGGACGCCGGGGCCGTACGCCGCCCGGTGACCCGGCGCTGGACCGTCGCGGACGTGCCGCTGCTCGACGAGGCCGCCGAACTCCTCGGCGAGGACGACCGGCTGGCCCGGGAGCGCGCGCAGCGCGAGCGGGAGCGGCAGATCGCCTACGCGCAGGGCGTGCTGGACGTGTCGTACGCGTCCCGGACGTACGAGTTCGAGGACAAGGAGGAGGACGACCCCGAGTCCTCCGAGGTGCTGTCCGCGCACGACATCATCGACGCCGAGCGGTTCGCCGAGCGGCACGAGGAGGACGACCACCGCAGTGCCGCCGAGCGCGCCGCGGCCGACCGCACCTGGGCGTTCGGGCACATCATCGTGGACGAGGCGCAGGAGCTGTCGCCGATGGCGTGGCGGCTGCTGATGCGGCGCAGTCCGACCCGCTCGATGACCCTCGTCGGCGACCCCGCACAGACCGCGGAGGCGGCCGGTGTCGGCTCCTGGGCGGGCATCCTCGCCCCGTACGTCGAGGACCGCTGGGAGCACACCCGGCTGGGCGTCAACTACCGCACCCCGGCCGAGATCATGGACGCGGCCGCGGCAGTGGTCCGCGCCGAGCACCCGGGGTTCGAGCCGCCGAGCTCGGTCCGCTCCACGGGCGTACGCCCCTGGGCACGCGCCACCGACGACCTCCCGGGCGCCGTCGCCAAGGCGGTCGAGGAGCTCACCCCGGCCGAGGGACGGCTCGCGGTGATCGCGCCGCGCGACCTCCACCGCGGCCTCGCGGCACGGCTGGACGGCGTGACGGCGGGCGCCGAACCCGACCTCACACAGACGGTCGTCCTCCTCGACCCGCGCCAGGCCAAGGGCCTGGAGTTCGACTCCGTCCTCGTGGTCGAGCCCGGCCGCTACGGCACCAGCGACCTGTACGTCGCCCTGACCCGGGCCACCCAGCGGCTCGGGGTGCTGCACACCGGGGAGCTGCCGGAGGCTCTGGCCGAGCACTTCGTGTAGGAGAGGTAACAGTTCGTGTCGTAGTCACTGCCTGTGCACGGCCGGTGCGGTAAGCGTTGCCGTATGGAAGCCCAGCCCTTCGCGGCCGCGCCGGCCGACAGCCCGGCGCTCGGATCCCTGCCCGTCGAGCCGCTGCTCACCTCGGAGTTCGACGCCGACCCCGGCGCGGTCTACCGGCGACTGCGCCGTCAGCACGGGCCCGTGGCACCGGTCGGGCTGATGGGTGTGCCCGTGTGGCTGGTGCTCGACTACCGCGAGGTCCTCGACGTCCTGCGCAACGAGTGCCAGTGGCGGCGCGACATCCGCTACTGGCGGGCCCGCGCGCAG
Organism: Streptomyces sp. NPDC052064; assembly: GCF_055585925.1. Classification (NCBI taxonomy): domain Bacteria; kingdom Bacillati; phylum Actinomycetota; class Actinomycetes; order Kitasatosporales; family Streptomycetaceae; genus Streptomyces; species Streptomyces sp. NPDC052064. The sequence goes on along the minus strand of NZ_JBVJJE010000008.1, from coordinate 357,209 downwards.
GGCGAACTGCCGTCCGAATGGCCGCTGCTGGCCGGGTACGAAGTGCGGCAGACGATGTTCATGGACGACGAGGAGCACCGCGCCGCCCGCCAGACCCTGCACTCGGCGCTGCGCCCCTTCCAGGAGGCGCGCGGCCCGCAGGGCTGGGAGCTGCGGGCGGCCGTCTCCCGCTACGCGGACGACCTCGTCGCGCTGCTGGCCGCCGAGTCCGGCACGGCCGGCTTCGCCGACCTGGGCGCCCAGTACACCCGGCCGCTGCTGCTCATGGTCACCACCAGGCTCTTCGGCTGCCCGGTGGAGCTGGGCGACGAACTGGTCATGGACCTGTGGCGGATGCTCGACGGCGGCCGGGGCGCCGAGCCCGCCACCGCCCGCGCCCTGGCGGCCTTCACCCGGCTCGCCGCCCACCGCCGGGCCCGTCCCGGGGACGACCTCACCTCGTACATGCTGCTGGCCGACCCGCACCTGTCCGACGAACAGCTCGGCCGGGAGCTGTTCATGAACGCGGTCTATCTCAACGACATCACCGGCAACATGGTCCTCAACACGCTGCTGGAGGTCATCCGGGGCAACGCCACCGTCCGCCGCAGCCTGTCGGCGGGGCAGCTGGGCGAGGCGGTCGACCGGGCCGCCCTCGCCAACCCGCCGGTGGCCAACATGTGCTTCCGCTTCGCCGCGCGGGACGTCCCGCTGGGCCACTACTGGATCCGGGCCGGGGACGCCGTCTCACCGTCCGCCGCTGCCGCCCACCGGGACCTGCTGGCGATCGGCACCTCCCACCTCGTCGACCCGGCCCTCAGGACCCGCTCCCACCTGGGCTGGGGCGCCGGTCAGCACCAGTGCCCCGCCGCCGCGCGCGAACTCGCCGGCGTGCTCGTGACCCACGCGGTGGGCCGGATCCTCGACCACTTCGCCACCGTGGAACTCGCCCTGCCGCACGACCAGTTGCCGTGGCGGACGGGCCCGGTGGTCCGGGGCCTGCGGCTGCTGCCGGTGCGGTACGAGTTGAGCCGGCCCGCACGGCAGCACCGGGCCGGCGTGTTCCAGGAACCGGACCGCCAGGGCACGGGCCTGCTGGCCGGGCTCAGGAGGTTGATGTTCCGAAGCCAGGGCTGAACGCCGAAGCCACTCCTCCCGTCACAGCGGCGTCACAGGCGCCCGTGCTCAACCCCGGTCGCCCGCCGGTGGATTCGGGGGCGGCTCGGGCAGCCAGTCGCGTGCCGGGTCGTACTCCAGCCATCGGCTCCGCACCGCTTGAGCGGCGAAGGCGGTGGTGAGGCCGCTCAGCCCCGGGTGCCCGCTGCCGGTGCGCCACAGCAGCGACCAGGCGTACAGCGGCGTGGGATCGACCAGCGGAACGGACCGCAGCCCGGGCACGTCCGGCAGGGGCACGTCGGCGGGCAGCAGTGAGAAGCGTCGTGGGTTCTGCGCCACCTCGGTGAGGAAGTGGGCGAGGCCCAGGTTGATGGTCATGGCCGTGGTGGGGATGCCGAAACGCTCGGCGAACTGGTGGAGGAAGTCGAGGCGGTCCAGCGCGCCGGGGGCCAAGAGCACGCTGCCGCTCAACCGGCCGGGTCGCAGGGCCGGCTCGGAGGCGAGCGGATGGTCCGCGCTGAGTACGGCGTCCACCGGTTCGAGGCGGACCAGGCGGTGCGCCAGCCCGGAGTCCAGTGGAGGGTGGACCCGGCCGAAGGCCGCGTCGATGTCGCCGTGCAGCAGTGCCGCCGACACCGACGGCAGATCGCGCCCGTGCCCCAGCACCAGATCCCCGGCCTGCCCGGCGACCCGGGCAAGCGTCCGCATCGGCGCGTAGAGGTGCCCCCAGACATCCACGCGCAGGGGACGGTCCGTGCCGGCCGCCGCCGCGACCGCGGCATCGGCTGCGGCCAGGGCCTGCCGGGCCGGCGGGAGGAAACGCCGTCCGGCCTCGGTGAGGGCCACGGCCTTGCCGCTGCGCCGGAACAACTCGGTGCCGAGCAGGGATTCCAGCCGCGCGATCCTCTTGGACAGCGCCTGCTGGGAGATGGCGAGCGTCCCGGCCGCCCGCCCGAAGTGCAGTTCCTCGGCGGCGCGGACAAAGCCACGTACCTGCGCCATGTCGAGATCCATGGCCCCTCACCTTAGGTGACAACCGAAAGTTGTCGTTCTCGCCTGTCCGTTGTTGGATCACCGGGGTGCCACGGGGGTTGCATGCCCGGCATGCGAAGACTGATTCCCACGGGAGAGGCGGCGCGTCCGGTCGCCTTCGCCGAGGTCCCACCGCCGGTCCCGGAGCCGCATGAGGCACTGGTCAAGGTCGAGGCGTTCGCACCGAACCGGGGCGAGACGTTCCTGCTGGAACACCCTCGCCCGGGGCTGCTGCCCGGAAAGGACATCGCGGGGCTCGTCGTGCAGGCGGCGGCCGACGGCTCGGGCCCCGCCGCAGGCACCCGCGTCGCCGGGCACCCGGCACAGGGCGGCTGGGCCGCATACGCGGCCGTGCCCACGCATTCCCTCGCCGTACTCCCCGACAGCGTCGACAGCGTCCGGGCAGCAGCCCTGCCCCTCGCCGGCATCACCGCTCTGCGCCTGCTGCGTACGGCCGGTTCCCTGGCCGGCAGGCGGGTGCTGCTGACCGGTGCCTCGGGCGGGGTCGGCCACTACGTCACCGAACTGGCCGTCGGCGCCGGAGCCGAACTGACCGCGGTGACGGCCACGCCGGTGCGCGGAGAGCGGCTCGCGGAGCTCGGTGCCCGGGTGGTCCACGAGGTGGCGGCGGCCGAAGGGCCGTTCGACGTCGTACTCGAGTCCACTGGCGGACCGGACCTGCCCAGGGCGCTGGCGAAAGCGCGCCCGGGCGGCACGCTCGTCTGGTTCGGCCAGGCGAGCCGCACTCCGGTGACCCTCGACTTCTTCCAGCTCCTCGGCGGGCCCGAGCGCGTCACCCTCCAGCACTTCCATTACGCCGGTGCCCCCTACGGCCCCGACCTCGCGGCCTTGGTGCGCCTTGTCGAACAGGAGCGGCTGCACCCGGAGATCGGCCGGGTCGCCGACTGGACGCGTACCGCCGACACACTGATCGATCTGCGCGAGCGCCGCATACGCGGCAAGGCCGTGCTGCTGACGGAAGGAACCCCGTGAACGTCCCCGAGTTCGCCGCCGCCCAGTGGACACGCGCCACCGGCGCGGGCGTCGATCCTGATGAGTACCGCCGCGTCACCGCCGGCCTCTCCTCCGTCACCGACTGGGGACCGGCCCTCTCCCGCGCCGGGCACGCCTGCCTACGGCGTGCGGAGACGGCCGGCTCGTCCGTCTCGGCGGGTGAACACCTCCTGATGGCGGCCCGGTGGTTCCACCTCTCCACGCTCGCGCCGTACGCGGAGGCGGACCGTGCCGCAGCCGACGCGGACCATGCCCTGAGCCGGGCGTTGACCCTGCTGGAACCCGAGGCGCGGCGGGTGAGTGGTGAGGGCTTCACCGGCTGGCTGCGCGGCGGCCCCTCCGACGCCGGCACCGTGATCGTCGTCCCCGGCCTGGACTCGGCCAAGGAGGAGTTCCTCGGCCTGGTGTCCGCGCTGCTGGCCAGGGGGCTGGCGGTGTTCGCGATGGACGGCCCCGGGCAGGGTGTGCTCGCGGCCACGACCACCCTCACGCACCACTACGAGAGGGTCGTCGGCCGGGTCGTCGACGCGCTCGGCGTGGCGCGCGTCGGGCTCGTCGGCCTCAGTCTGGGCGGCTACTACGCGGCCCGGACCGCGGCGCTGGAACCCCGCGTGGCGGCCGTCGCCACCGTCAGCGGCCCCTTCCGCCTGGACTGGGACGAACTCCCGCCGCCGGTACGGGACATCATGACCCGACGGGCCGGCGGAGCCGGCGCCGCCCGCGACTTCGCCCGCCACGTGGACCTCGCCGACCTCGCACCGCGCATCGCCGCGCCCCTGCTCGTCGTGGACGGTGGCCAGGACGTCATCCCCGGCGTCACGAACGGCGAGCCACTGGCCCGCCTGGCACCGCACGGCACCCACCTGTCCGTCCCCCATGGCGACCACCTGCTCGGCAACGCACGGAGCGACTGGCTGTCCCCCCTCACCGACCACATCGCGCACACACTGACCTGGAGCGACCGCAGCAGCCGCCCCACGCCGTCCTCCTAGGCCGGCCGCAGCCACACCGTCGACAGCGGCGGCAGGGTCAGCCGGATGCTCGCCGGACGGCCGTGCCAGGGCTGGGCCTCCGGCTTGACCGGGTCGGGGTTGGTGACGTCGCTGCCGCCGTAGGCGGCGGCGTCGGTGTTGACGGCCTCGTGCCAGGCGGGGACGTCCTCGGGCACGCCCAGGCGGTAGTCGGGGCGGACGACCGGCGCGAAGTTGGACACCGACAGCAGCGGGTTGCCCTCCGGGTCGAGCCTCAGGAACGCCAGGACGTTGTCGTCGGCGGCGTCCCCGACCACCCACTCGAAACCGGCCGGGTCCGTGTCGAGCCGCCACAGCGCGGGCGTCGCGCGGTAGACGGTGTTGAGGTCGCGGACCAGGTCACGCACGCCCCGGTGCTCGGCCTCGGCCCCGTAGCCCGGATCGAGGAGCCACCAGTCCGGGCCGTGCGCCTCGGACCACTCGGCGCCCTGGGCGAACTCCTGCCCCATGAACAGCAGTTGCTTGCCGGGGTGGGCCCACATGAAGCCCAGGTACGCCCGGTGGCCCGCGCGCTGCTGCCACCAGTCGCCGGGCATCTTCGACACCAGGGAGCGCTTGCCGTGCACGACCTCGTCGTGGGAGATCGGCAGGACGTAGTTCTCGCTGTACGCGTACACCATCGAGAACGTCATCTCGTGGTGGTGGTACTTGCGGTGCACCGGCTCGTGGCTCATGTACTGGAGCGAGTCGTGCATCCAGCCCATGTTCCACTTCAGCCCGAACCCGAGCCCACCGAAGCCGCTCGGGCCCTTGTGGTGGGTGGCCCGGGTGACCCCGTCCCAGGCGGTCGACTCCTCGGCGACCGTGACCACGCCGGGCACCCTGCGGTAGAGCGTCGCGTTCATCTCCTGCAGGAACGCCACCGCGTCCAGGTTCTCCCGGCCGCCGTGCTCGTTGGGCGTCCACTGGCCCGGCTCACGCGAGTAGTCGAGGTAGAGCATCGACGCCACCGCGTCCACGCGCAGCCCGTCGATGTGGAACTCCTCGCACCAGTACAGGGCGTTCGCGACGAGGAAGTTGCGCACCTCGTTGCGCCCGTAGTCGAACTCCAGCGTGCCCCAGTCGGGGTGCGCGGCCCGCAGCGGATCCGCGTGCTCGTACAGGGGCCGGCCGTCGAACTCGGCCAGTGCCCAGTCGTCGCGCGGGAAGTGCGCGGGCACCCAGTCCATCAGCACGCCGACGCCGGCCCGGTGCAGCGAGTCGACCAGGTACCGGAAGTCGTCGGGCGTGCCCAGCCGGGCCGTCGGCGCGTAGAAGCCGGTGACCTGGTAGCCCCAGGAGCCGCCGAACGGATGCTCGGCGACCGGCATCAGCTCCACGTGCGTGAAGCCCAGGTTCTTCACATACCCCGGGAGCTGCTCGGCCAGTTGACGGTACGTCAGTCCCGGTCGCCAGGACGGCAGATGCACCTCGTACACAGAGAACGGCGCCTCGTGCGCCGGTGCCTCCGCACGCCGGGCCAGCCACTCGGCGTCGCCCCACTCGTACCGCGAGGACGTGATGACCGACGAGGTCGCGGGCGGCACCTCCGTGCGGCGGGCCAGCGGGTCGGCGCGCATCGTCTTCGAACCGTCGGAACGGGTGATCTCGAACTTGTACAGCTCGCCCTCGCCGATGTCCGGCAGGAACAGCTCCCACACGCCCGACGCGCCCAGCGACCGCATGACGTGGCCGGTGCCGTCCCAGAAGTTGAAGGTGCCGGCCACGCGCACGCCGAGCGCGTTCGGCGCCCACACCGAGAACCGGGTGCCGGTCACGCCCTGGTGGGTCATCGGGTGCGCGCCCAGCGCCGTCCACAGTTCCTCGTGCCGGCCCTCGCCGATCAGGTGCAGGTCGAGGTCGCCCAGCGTGGGCAGGAAACGGTAGGCGTCCTCGGTGTCCAGGACCGTCCCCTCGTACTCCACGAGTAGCCGGTACTCCGGGACCTCCCGCAGCGGCAGCAACCCGGAGAAGAACCCCTCCCCGTCGTCCTGCAGCTCCGCCCGCACCTCACCGGCGACGACGGTCACCGACAGGGCGTACGGCCGGAACGCCCGGAACGCGATCCCGCCGGGCACGGGGTGTGCGCCGAGCACGGAGTGCGGGTCGTGATGCGTGCCGCTGAGCAGCCGGTCCCGGTCCGGCGTGCCGAGGGCGGGCGAGACGGCGATCTCCATCTCCGGCGGGACGGTCTGAGCCGGGGCGGCGCTGGCCTTCCCCGCGGTGGCTGTCCCTGCGGTGGCCTTCTTGGCTGTGGCCTTCTTCGCGGGTGCCTTCTTGGCGGGAGGCTTGGCGGCGGTGGCCTTGCTGGCGGTCGCCTTGGTGGCCGCCGCCTTCGCCGTCGTGGCCTTCTTCGCGACCGCCTTCTTGGCTGTCGCCTTCTTGGCTACCGCCTTCGTGGCCGTCGCCTTGGTGGCTGTGGCCTTCGCCGTCGTGGCCTTCGTCGCGGTCGTCTTCTTGGCGGCAGTCTTCTTCGCGGTCGTCTTCTCGGCCGTGGCCTTCGTCGCGGTCGCCTTCTCAGGAGCCGCCTTCTTCGCGACGGCCTTTTTCCCGACGGCCTTCTTCGCGGTCGTCTTCGCCGGGGCCGCCTTCTTGGCCGTGGACTTCGCCGCGGGTGACTGCGTTGCGGCCGTCTTCTTGGCGGCGGCCTTCTTCGCGGGGGCCGTCGCCTTCTTGGCCACTGCCTGTTTCGGCACGGCCGTCTTCTTCGCGGCACTCTTCTTCTGGGCGGCCGTGGGCTGCTCGGGGATCTTCTCCCCGGCCGTCCCCTTGGGACGGGAACCGCTGGACTCAGGGCGGGGGGTCACGGGCGGAGCCTCCAGGGCGCAGGTGGGTCAGTCAGGTCAGGTGGCCGGACGAGGCGAGGCGGTCTATGGCGGCCAGGGGCACCGGCAGCCAGTCGGGGCGGTGCCGGGCCTCGTACACCACCTCGTAGATCGCCTTGTCCGTCTCGTAGGCGCGCAGCAGCACCGGGTCGGTGCGCGGATCGAGGCCGGAGGCCTCCGCGTACCCGGAGCAGTAGGCGGACCGGCAGGTCTCGGCCCAGTCCGGCTGGGGCGGATCGGCCGAGCGTGCCGCGTAGTCGAAGGACCGCAGCATGCCTGCGACGTCCCGCACCGCCGGCTGCGGCATGCGCCGCTCGGCCAGCGGCCGGGCCGGCTCACCCTCGAAGTCGATCAGCCACCACTCGCCGGCCGGCGAGCGCAGGCACTGCCCGAGGTGCAGATCGCCGTGCACACGCTGCGCGGTCCAGGTGCGGCCCTCGGCGGCCAGATCGCCCAGCGCCGCGAACGCCGACCGCAGCCCGTCGGCGTACGGCCGCAGCGCGGGCACAGCCTGGACGGCCGCCTCCAGCCGCTCGATCATGCCGTCCACCATGAGCTGGAGCTGCATGTGACCGAGCGTGGCCGTCGGCAGCGCCCGGGCCAGCGCGGTGTGCACCTCGGCGGTGGCCCGCCCCAGCGCCCGCGCCTCGGCGCCGAAGTCCTCGCCCTTGGCCAGCTCGCGCAGCGCCAGCTCCCAGCCGTCGGAGGCGCCCTGCACGAACGGCTGGAGCACGCCCAGCACATACGGCTGGCCGGCCAGGTCGGCCGGACCTCCCGAGATCACCGGGTCCGCCGTGGGATCGACGTCCGCGACCATCCAGGCCGTCGGCGCGGGCACCCGGGGGCAGCCCTCGCGCGCCAGCGCCAGCGGCAGCTCCAGGTCCGGGTTGACCCCGGGCACTATCCGGCGCAACAGCTTCAGGATGAACGTATCTCCGTAGACGATCGACGAGTTGGACTGTTCCGCGGTCACCAGGCGCGGCACCAGACCGGGCCGGATGTCCTGGGCAAGGTCCCGCTCGAAGCGGAGCCCGCCGATCCGGGCCTGGGTGCGCAGCGCCTCCAGGAGCAGCTCGGCGGGCCTGGCGTCGTGCAGGGCGTCGTAGACCGTCCGTCCGGCCAGCGGCCCCGTCGACAGGTGTCCGATCAGCGCGGGCGCCAGCCGAGGCGGCAACGCCTCGCGCACGCCTATCAGCAGTTGGTAGCAGTCGCCGGGATGGCCGGGCGCGCCATGGGACGGCACGAGCGGCTGATGGGCGCGGACGAGCAGGTGGTACAGGCCGAGCTTGCCTGTGGCCGGGAGCAGCTCGGTGGCGTCGACCAGCGTGAATCCGGTGACCGGACGTCCTTTGCCCGCGAACCAGCGCTGCCGCGGCAGCCACTCCCGCAGCAGCGGATCGAGGGAGGCAAGGAGGCCGGGCGGGGTGGTGACGGTGCGTGTGACGGCTTCCGACATGGCGTCGCGTCCTTTCACCCATGATTGGTGCGCCTCCGGGGCCTTCAGCAGGTGCCGGCGGCGCCCCTCCGGCTCACGCGGGTGGGCGGGGTGTTACTGATGCGTGCCCCGGGCGGGGCGGGAGAAACGCCCCGCCACGGGGGTTTGCGTCCCGCCCCGTAATTCAGGCCGAGTCAGGCCGTCTCAGGCCGTCTCAGGCCTCACAGGGCGTCCCGGCGGAGCCGGAACCAGTAGAAACCGTGGCCCCCGAGGGTCAGCAGATACGGCAGCTCGCCGATCGCCGGGAAACGGACCCCGCCGAACAGCTCCACCGGGTGCCGCCCCTCGAAGGCGCTCAGATCCAGCTCCGTGGGCTGCGCGAAACGCGAGAAGTTGTTCACGCACAGCACCAGGTCGTCCTCGTACTCCCGTAGGAAGGCCAGCACCGCCGGGTTCGTCGACGGCAGCTCGGTGTACGAGCCGAGGCCGAAGGCAGGGTTCTGCTTGCGGATCTCGATCATGCGGCGGGTCCAGTGCAGCAGGGACGACGGCGAGGCCATGGACGCCTCGACGTTCGTGACCTGGTAGCCGTAGACCGGGTCCATGATCGTGGGGAGGAACAGCCGTCCCGGATCGGACGAGGAGAACCCGGCGTTGCGGTCCGGGGTCCACTGCATCGGCGTGCGCACCGCGTCCCGGTCGCCGAGCCAGATGTTGTCGCCCATGCCGATCTCGTCGCCGTAGTACAGGATCGGCGAGCCCGGCAGCGACAGCAGCAGGGCGGTGAACAGCTCGATCTGGTTGCGGTCGTTGTCCAGCAGCGGGGCGAGGCGCCTGCGGATGCCGATGTTGGCGCGCATCCGTGGGTCCTTGGCGTACTCGGCCCACATGTAGTCGCGCTCTTCGTCGGTGACCATTTCGAGCGTCAGCTCGTCGTGGTTGCGCAGGAAGATGCCCCACTGGCAGCCCGAGGGGATGGCCGGGGTCTTGGCCAGGATCTCGGAGACCGGATAGCGGGATTCCCGTCGTACGGCCATGAAGATGCGCGGCATGACGGGGAAGTGGAAGGCCATGTGGCACTCGTCGCCGCCGCTCGGATAGTCGCCGAAGTAGTCGACGACGTCCTCGGGCCACTGGTTGGCCTCGGCGAGCAGCACGGTGTCCGGGTACTGCGCGTCGATCTCCTTGCGCACCCGCTTCAGGAAGTCGTGCGTCGCCGGGAGGTTCTCGCAGTTCGTGCCCTCCTCCTGGTACAGGTACGGCACCGCGTCCAGCCGGAATCCGTCGATGCCCAGGTCCAGCCAGAACTTCAGCGCGGAGATCATCTCCTCCTGCACGGCCGGGTTCTCGTAGTTGAGGTCCGGCTGGTGGGAGAAGAACCGGTGCCAGTAGTACTGCTTGCGGACCGGGTCGAAGGTCCAGTTGGAGGCCTCGGTGTCGACGAAGATGATCCGGGCGCCCGGATACTGCTTGTCGTCGTCGGCCCACACGTAGTAGTCGCCGTAGGGCCCGTCGGGGTCCTTCCTCGACTCCTGGAACCAGGGGTGCTGGTCGCTGGTGTGGTTCATGACGAAGTCGATGATCACGCGCATGCCGCGTTGGTGGGCGGCGTCGACGAACTCCACGAAGTCGGCCAGGTCACCGAACTCCGGCAGCACGGCGGTGTAGTCGGAGACGTCGTAGCCGCCGTCGCGCAGGGGCGACTTGAAGAACGGGGGCAGCCACAGGCAGTCGACGCCGAGCCACTGGAGGTAGTCGAGTTTGGCGGTCAGGCCCTTCAGGTCACCGACGCCGTCACCGTTGCTGTCCTGGAACGAGCGGACGAGCACCTCGTAGAAGACGGCGCGCTTGAACCACTCCGGGTCCCGGTCCCTGGCGGGAGTGTCCTCGAAGGTGTCCGGCACGGGTTCGTTGACGATCATGTTGTGGGTGACCCTCCGATCTGCGGGGTGGACGGTCGCAGAACCGAGAAGACATGCGCGGGCCTATGGCCCGGTTCGAGGCGCACATAGTTGGCCCTGCCCCAGTGATAGGTCTCGCCGGTGAGCTCGTCGCGCACCGGCACCGACTCGTGCCAGTCCAGGCCGAGTTGCGGCATGTCCAACGAGACCGTGGCCTCCTGGGTGTGGTGCGGGTCGAGGTTGGCGACCACCAGAACCGTGTTCGAACCCTGCCGTTTCGAATAGGCGATCACCGCTTCCTGGTCCGCGTGGTGGAAGTGGAGGTCGCGCAGCTGCTGGAGGGCCGGGTTCTCCCGCCGGATGGTGTTGAGCCTGGTCAGCAGCGGGGTGATGGTGCGTCCCTCGCGCTCGGCAGCCGCCCAGTCGCGGTGCCTGAGCTGGTACTTCTCCGAGTCGAGGTACTCCTCGCCGCCCTCCCTGAGCGGGGTGTTCTCGCACAGCTCGTAGCCGGAGTAGATGCCCCAGGTCGGCGACAGCGTGGCGGCGAGGACGGCCCGGACCTCGAAGGCGGGGCGGCCGCCGTGCTGGAGGTAGGCGTGCAGGATGTCGGGAGTGTTGGCGAAGAAGTTCGGCCGCATGTAGGAGGCGGCCTCCCCCGACAGCTCCGTGAGGTATTCGGTCAGCTCCTCTTTGGAGTTGCGCCAGGTGAAGTACGTGTAGGACTGCTGGAAGCCGATCTGGGCGAGGGTGTGCATCATCGCCGGGCGGGTGAACGCCTCGGCCAGGAAGATCACGTCGGGGTCGGTGCGGTTGATGTCCGCGATGACCCGCTCCCAGAAGACGACCGGCTTGGTGTGCGGATTGTCCACCCGGAAGATCCGCACGCCGCAGTCCATCCAGTGCCGCAGCACCCGGCAGGTCTCGGCGATCAGGCCGTCCAGGTCGGCGTCGAAGGCGATGGGGTAGATGTCCTGGTACTTCTTGGGCGGGTTCTCCGCGTAGGCGATGGTGCCGTCCGGGCGGTGGTGGAACCACTCGGGGTGTTTGTGCACCCAGGGGTGGTCCGGGGAGCACTGCAACGCGAAGTCCAGCGCGATCTCCAGCCCCAGGTCGCGGGCCCGGTCCACGAACCAGGTGAAGTCCTCCAGGGTGCCCAGGGCGGGGTGCACGGCGTCGTGGCCGCCCTCGGGCGAGCCGATCGCCCAGGGCACGCCGACGTCGTCGGGGCCGGGGGAGAGGGTGTTGTTCCTCCCCTTGCGGAAGGTCGTGCCGATCGGGTGGATCGGGGGCAGGTAGACCACGTCGAAGCCCATCGCCGCGATCGCCGGCAACCGGCGGGCGGCGGTGCGGAAGGTGCCGTGCGGCTGCTGCCGGGTGCCCTCCGAGCGCGGGAAGAACTCGTACCAGGAGCCGTACAGCGCCCGCTCCCGCTCGACGAGCAGGGGCAGCGGCTCGGAGGTGGTGAGCAGGTCCCGCAGCGGATGCCGGGCCAGGACCTCGTCCACCTCCGGCGTCAGCGCCGCCGCCAGCCGCGCCGCAGCCGGGCGGTTCTCGTCCCGCAGGGATTCGACGGCCGCGAGAATCACGGCCCGTCGGCCCCCTTCCTCGGGCACACCGGCGGCCGCCCTCTCGTGCAGGCGCGCACCCTCCTCCAGGACGACGTCCGTGTCCATGCCCGCCGGGATCTTGATCTGCGCGTGATGGCGCCAGGTGCTGACGGGGTCGCCCCACGCCTCCACGGTGAACGTCCACAGACCGGGCTCTCCGGCGGCGACCTCGGCGCCCCACCGGTCCGTCCCGGGGGCCAGCTCACGCATCGGCGTCCACGGGCCGGGGCGGCCCTCGGGGTCCCTCAGGACGACATTGGCGGCGACCGCGTCGTGCCCCTCCCGGAACACGGTCGCCGAGATCTCGAAGGTCTCGCCGGTCACGGCCTTGGCCGGCCGGCGTCCGCGCTGGACGACCGGGCGGACATCGAGAACGGGTATGCGCCCGACGGCGGTCGCGTCGCCCACGAGGGGTGGCTGCGGGACCGGCGGACCGGCATCGGCCGGGCGCGCGGGGCGTGCTTCGCCGCCGGGCGCGCGCGCCCCGGTGGTGCGGCGGTTGGGGGGTGCTGGCGAATGGTGCTTGGCGGGCATGACCGCTCCTGTCCGCGTCAACGTGGGTGGGCGGATGTCTGTGGGGAGGTGGGTCCTGCATGGTGCTCCTGAGAGGGGTACCCGGAGGAGCCTTCCCACCCTATTCGGGTGGGCAATCCGGCACTTTGTTAACTACTCACGCGTATGTCGACACACAAGACCGGCCTCGTCCGCGGCGGACGAGGCCGGCCCCTTCGCGTGGCTGCTCCTTCGCCCTAGGCGTGCGGCACCCGCAGTAACCTGTCCGGCGAACCGGGACCCCGGCCGGAGATCTTCCCGGTCGCCGCTCCCGTGGTCAGGGCCCTTCCGACCTGGGCCGGAGCCGCCCTCGGGTGGTCGGCCAGATACAGCGCGGCCGCGCCCGCGGCGTGCGGTGCCGCCATCGAGGTACCCGAGAACGTGGCCCGTGCGGTGTCGTTCGCGGCGGACGCCGCGGTGATGTGCACGCCCGGCGCGAAGAGATCGAGGGCCGGGCCGTGGTTGGAGAAGGCCGGTTTCGCATCCCTCCGGTCGGTCGCGCCGACCGTGATCGCCTGCTTGACGCTCCCGGGGGAGTACAGGCCGGCCGGCCTGCCGTCGTTGCCCGCGGCGACCGTGTAGGTGACGCCGGCGGCGATGGAGGCGCGGACGGCGGCGTCCAGCCGGTCGTTGCGCGGGCCGCCCAGGCTGAGGTTGGCGACGGCGGGCTTCTTCGCGTGCCGGGTCACCCAGTCGATCCCGGCGATCACCCGGGCCGTGGTACCACCGCCCGCGGCGTCGAGGACGCGTACCGAGACGACGCGGGCCCGCTTGGCGACACCGTGGGTCTTCCCGGAGACCGTGCCGGCGACGTGCGTGCCGTGGCCGTTGGCGTCCGACGCGACCTTGTCGTTCCCGACGAAGTCCCAGCCGTGGCCCGCCCGGCCGCCGAAGTCCTGGTGCGTGGTCCTGACGCCGGTGTCGATCACGTACACGGTCACTCCGGCGCCCGCCGACGCGGGCCAGGTGTAGCTCCGGTCCAGCGGCAGACTCGGCTGGTCGACGCGGTCCAGCCCCCAGGAGGGCGGCTCGGGCCGTGTGCGGTCCAGCCGCACGCGGGTGTCCTGGACGACCGAGGCGACCCGGGGGTCGGCGGCGAGCCGCCCGGCCCGTCTCGCGTCGGTCCTGATCGCGTAGCCGTTCAGGACGGTGCCGTAGGTGTGGCTGATGTTCACCCCGTACTTCTCGGCGAGGGCCCTCCCGGCCGCCGACGGAGCCCGTGTGCCCTCCTTCAGTGTCACCAGGTAACTTCCGTCCACGGAGCCGGGTTGTCCGGCGCCGAGTATCCGCCCCTCCGGTACGGCGTGCGCGGGCAGGGTGATGGCCGAAAACGCCGCGGCACAGATCGCCGCCGCCAGGCCCCCCGTCCAGCGCAGACGCCGTGTGCGCGTCCGTGCCATGGTCCGAGTTCCCCTCCTCGACTCGGCGTACGGCTGCCGCGCAGCACCGCGTGCGGCAGGCGCGGGCCGGTACGCCAGGGGCAGCCTCTCGTGGCGTGTGAAGCGCCACAAGGACGCCTACGGGGGCGGAATCGGCCATATCCGTGGAGGGGGCGGTTCCGGCCGATCGAGGGTCGAGGGGCGGAGCTTCAGCGGCGGCGGCACCGACGCCGGTACTGTCGTAGGTGACGTCGATGAAGCCCTGTGTCAGAACCCTGCGTCATCCTGCGAACGCGCCGAGGTGGAACCAGTGAAGGCGATCCGTCGATTCACCGTCCGACCCGTTCTCCCCGAACCCCTCCGGCCGCTCAGTGGTCTGGCCCGCAATCTGCGCTGGTCGTGGCATGTGGAGACCCGTGACCTGTTCGAGTCCGTCGACCCCGAGCGCTGGGCCGCCTCGGGCGGCGACCCGGTCCGGCTGCTGGGCAGCGTGCCGCCCGCGCGGCTCGCGGACCTGGCCGGAGACCGCCGCTTCCTGCGCCGCCTCGCCGCGGTCGCGGGCGATCTGAACGACTACATGACCGGCGAGCGCTGGTACCAGGCCCAGCCCGACGAACTCCCCGCCGCGATCGCCTACTTCTCACCCGAGTTCGGCATCACGGCCGCCCTGCCGCAGTACTCCGGCGGCCTCGGCATCCTGGCAGGCGACCACCTGAAGGCGGCCAGCGACCTCGGCGTCCCGCTGATCGGCGTCGGTCTGCTCTACCGGCACGGCTACTTCCGCCAGACCCTGTCCCGGGACGGCTGGCAGCAGGAGCACTACCCCGTCCTCGACCCCAACGAGCTGCCCGTGGCCCTCCTGGAGGAGGCCGACGGCTCCCCCGCCCAGGTCGCCCTCGCCCTGCCCGGTGGCAAGCAGCTGCACGCCCGGATCTGGCTGGCGCAGGTCGGCCGGGTCCCGCTGCTGATGCTGGACTCGGACGTCGAGGAGAACGACCTCGGCGAGCGCGGCGTGACCGACCGCCTCTACGGCGGCGGCAGCGAGCACCGGCTGCTCCAGGAGATGCTGCTCGGCATAGGAGGGGTCCGGGCGGTGCGCACGTACTGCCGGCTGACCAGGCACCCCGAGCCGGAGGTGTTCCACACGAACGAGGGACACGCCGGGTTCCTCGGCCTGGAGCGGATCGCCGAGCTCTGCGCCGAGGGCCTGGACTTCGACTCGGCGCTGGAGGCGGTCCGCGCCGGGACCGTCTTCACCACGCACACCCCCGTCCCGGCCGGCATCGACCGCTTCGACCGCGAGCTGGTCGCCCGCCACTTCGGCCCCGACGCCGAGCTGCCCCGCATCGACGTCGAGCGCGTCCTCAGGCTCGGCATGGAGACCTACCCCGGCGGGGAGCCCAACCTGTTCAACATGGCCGTGATGGGCCTGCGCCTCGCCCAGCGCGCCAACGGCGTCTCCCTGCTGCACGGCAACGTCAGCCGCGAGATGTTCTCCGGCCTGTGGCCCGGATTCGACCCCGACGAGGTGCCGATCACGTCCGTGACCAACGGGGTGCACGCGCCGACCTGGGTCGCCCCGGAGGTGTTCCGGCTCGGCGCCCGGCAGATCGGCGTCCACCGCGCCGAGGACGCGCTGACCGTCGGCGGCCCGGACCGCTGGGACGCGGTGGCGGACATCTCCGACCAGGACATCTGGGAGCTGCGGCGGGGGCTGCGCGAGCAGCTCGTGACGGAGGTGCGGGAGCGGCTGCGGGCATCCTGGCGGCAGCGCGGGGCCGGCACGGCCGAGCTGGGGTGGATCGACGGCGTGCTCGACCCGGACGTCCTCACCATCGGCTTCGCCCGGCGCGTCCCGTCGTACAAGCGCCTGACGCTGATGCTGCGCGACCGCGACCGGCTGATGGAGCTGCTGCTGCATCCCGAGCGGCCGATCCAGATCGTCGTGGCGGGCAAGGCGCATCCCGCGGACGACGGCGGGAAGCGGCTGGTGCAGGAGCTGGTGCGGTTCGCGGACGATCCGCGGGTACGGCACCGGATCGTGTTCCTGCCGGACTACGGCATGGGCATGGCGCAGAAGCTGTACCCGGGGTGCGACATCTGGCTGAACAACCCTCTGCGCCCGCTGGAGGCCTGCGGCACGTCCGGGATGAAGGCGGCGCTCAACGGCTGTCTGAATCTGTCCGTCCTGGACGGCTGGTGGGACGAGTGGTTCCAGTCCGACTTCGGCTGGGCCATCCCCACGGCCGACGGTGTGGGGACCGATCCGGACCACCGCGACGACATAGAGGCCGCGGCGCTGTACGACCTGCTGGAGCAGCGGGTGACGCCGCGCTTCTACGAGCGCGGCGGGCAGAGCGGGCTGCCCGACCGCTGGATCGAGATGGTCCGCCAGACCTTGAGCCTGCTCGGGCCCAAGGTGCTGGCCGGGCGCATGGTCCGCGAGTACGTCGAGCGGCTCTACACGCCGGCGGCGCTCGCCCACCGGTCCATGGATCCGGACGCGGCGCGGGAGCTCGCCGAGTGGAAGGGCCGGGTGCGGGCGGCGTGGCCGGGGGTCACCGTCGACCATGTGGAGACGTCTGCGTCGGCGGCGCTGGCGGAGCTCGGTACGACGCTGGGGTTGCGGGTGCGGGTGGGGCTCGGTGCGCTCGGGCCTGATGACGTCGAGGTTCAGGTGGTTGCGGGGCGGGTGGACGAGGAGGATCGCATTGCCGACGCGTCGGCTGTGCCGCTGAAGCCGGTGGGGTCTCCCGACCAGGACGGGCGCTGGGTGTATGAGGGGCCCTTGTCTCTGGATCGCACCGGGCCTTTTGGGTATACGGTGCGGATCCTTCCCGCGCATCGGCTTTTGGCCTCTGGTGCGGAGCTGGGTCTGGTGGCCGGGCCCTCTGAGGAACTGGTGGAGGCTGCGGGGTTGTTGATGCGGTGAGCTGCCGTCTGGGGGTGCGCGGGGGCTGGTCGCGCCCACGCGGCGGAGCCGCAGATCGACACAGCCCCGCGTCCCTCAGGCGAACTCACCACCCTGCGTTGCCAGGTTCCGTAGGACGGTGCCGCACCTGCGTGCGTACGCGTGCTGGAACCCCCTGGTCGCCGGCCCGCCCGCCTTCGCGTACCACTTGGCTGCGCGGCTGAACGCGTTCACCGTCAGCCAGACCGTGCCGTCCCCCGTACGGTCGACCACGAAGGACTCCTCGCCGCACTCGGGGTGGCCGGCCAACGTGCCGTAGGCCCAGCCGGCGCGGCGGGGTTCCTCGACCGTCCACACCACACGGCAGGGGGCCTTGATCCCGGCGAGGGTGACGGTGACGTCGATGCCGGGGGCGGCCCGGTCCGCGCCGGCGTCTATGCCGACGCCCAGGGTCCGGTGCATCTCCCAGGTGAGCACCGCCTCCGAGGCCCGGCGGAAGACCTCCTCGCCCTCCCCGAGGCGGGTGCGCACGTTCATGGGGTGGAAGCCCGGCGGGCAGAAGCCCTCGTCGCGCGTGGCGCCGACGTCGGCGTAGGTGAAGTCTTTCGGATCCGGATGAGACACGGTCACCAAGAGTAGGGCGGTACCCGGATGTGCCTTCGCTCCGGGTACCGCCCTCTGCCGTGCTGAAGGTCAGCCCACGTTGACGGCGGACCAGGCGGCCGCGACCGCCTTGTACTCGGTGCTGGACGCGCCGTACAGCGCCGAGGCCGCGTTCAGGGTCGCCGTGCGGGCGCCCGCGTACTTGGTCGTCGACGTCATGTAGGTCGTCAGCGCCTTGTACCAGACCTGGAGCGCCTTGGTGCGGCCGATGCCGGTGACCGTGGAGCCGTTGGACGTCGGCGAGTTGTAGGTCACGCCGTTGATGGTCTTCGAGCCGCTGCCCTCGGACAGCAGGTAGAAGAAGTGGTTGGCGGGACCGGAGGAGTAGTGGACGTCCATGCTGCCGAGGCTGGAGGACCACGCGTCCGCGGAGTCGCCGTCCTTGCTGGGCTTGTCCATGTAGCGCAGCGGGGTGCCGTCGCCGTTGATGTCGATCTTCTCGCCGACGAGGTAGTCACCGACGTCGGAGGAGTTGTTGGCGTAGAACTCCGCGCCCGCGGCGAAGATGTCGCTGGTCGCCTCGTTCAGGCCGCCGGACTCGCCGCTGTAGTTGAGGCGCGCCGTGGCCGACGTCAGGCCGTGGCTCATCTCGTGGGCGGCCACGTCGAGCGAGGTCAGCGGGTGGGTGTTGCCCGAGCCGTCGCCGTAGGTCATGCAGAAGCAGCTGTCCGACCAGAAGGCGTTGTTGAAGTTGTTGCCGTAGTGGACGCGCGAGTAGGCGGCCTTGCCGTCGTTGCGGATGCCGTTGCGGCCGAAGGTGTTCTTGTAGAAGTCCCAGGTGATCTGGGCGCCGTAGTGGGCGTCGGCGGCGGCGGTCTCCAGGTTGGAGGGGTTGCCGTTGCCCCAGATGTCGTCGGAGCCGGAGAAGAGCGTGCCGGTGCCGGAGGTGCCGCGGTTGAGGTTGTACGTCTTGTTGCCGCCGCGCGTGCCGTCCGACAGGGTGTACGACGACCCGGACTTCGTGGTGCCGAGGGTGACCTTGCCGCTGTAGGTGGTGTTGCCCGTGCCGGTCTCGATGCCCTGGTACTCGTAGAGCTTCTTGCCGGTGGCGGCGTCGGTGATGACGTGCAGCTCGTTCGGGGTGCCGTCCTCCTGGAGGCCGCCGACGACCGTCTCGTAGGCGAGGGTGGGCTTGCCGTCGGCCGCCCAGATCACCTTCCGGGGCGTGGAGTTCGCCTCGGTCTTCTCCGAGCCGGCCGCCTTGGCGAGCGTCACGGCCTGCTTCTCGGCCTTGGCGGCGGTGACCGCGGGCTTGAGCGAGTCGACCTTCAGGGCGGCCTTCGTCGCTCTGGTGACGCCCTTGGTCTCGCCGGATTTCGACTCGTGCACGACGAGGTCGCCGCCGAGGACCGGCAGGCCCGCGTAGGTGCGCTCGTAGCGGGTGTGGACCGTGCCGTCGGCGTCCTTCACGACGTCCCTGACGACCAGCTTCTCCTGTGCGCCGAGGCCTATCTCGTCGGCGGTCCCGGTGGCGTCCGCCTGCTGCTCCTTGATGAGGGCCGTGCGGGCGGGCGCGGTCAGCAGGACGGGTGCGGCGGCGAGGGCCGGCTTGCCGGCGGCGGAGGAGTCGGCGGCGACGCTGCTGCCGGAGGTCAGACCGGTGGTCAGCAGGGCCCCGGCCGCGACGGCGGTGGCGATGGCGAGCGTGGTGCGCTTGTGACGCGCGTAGAGAGGGGTGGACACACAAGCTCCTAGATGTGGGGGAAGTGCTGGGGTGCTGTGCGGCGGGTGGGGGAAGAGTGGCATCTGAGGCGCGTACATGTCAGAGGCACGCGTGATGTTGGCCGGAAATCGACGACGAGGTGTACGCCCGGACACACGAAGCGGGCGCCGCCCCGGGGGAGTCGAACCCACCGGGGCGGCGCCCTGCCCTGGGCAGACCGCGAACGGGCCTACGGGAAGGTGAGCTTCCAGCTGTTGATGTGTCCGGTGTCGCGGGCCGCGTTGTCCTGGACCCGCAGCTGCCAGACGCCGTTGGCGGGCTCGGAGGAAGCGTTCACCGTGTACGTGGTGTCGATGTCGTCCGCGCTGCCGCCGGTGCCGTAGCCCTTCAGCGTGTACGCCGTGCCGTCGGGGGCGACGAGCTGCACCTGGAGGTCGCCGATGTAGGTGTGGACGATGTCCACGGCGACCTGGAGGTTGGAGGGCGCGTTGCCCGTCCGGCCGGAGACGGTGACCGACGACGTGACCGCGGCGCCCCGGTCCGGGATCGCCACGTCGGCGGTGTTCTCGAAGGACGTACCGCCCCCGCCTCCGCCACCGGAGCGGGCGCCGACGTTCACGCCCGCCCACGCGTCCTGGACCGCCTTGTACTCGGCGCTGTCGGTGCCGTAGAGCTCACCGGTCGCCGCGAGGGTGCCGGTACGGGCGCCCGCGTAGTTGGTGGTCGAGGTGAACTTGGTGGTCAGCGCGCGGAACCAGATCTTCTCCGCCTTGTCCCGGCCGATGCCGGTGACCGGAAGCCCGTCCGAGGTGGGCGAGTCGTAGGTGACACCGTTGATGGTCTTGGTGCCGCTGCCCTCGCTCAGCAGGTAGAAGAAGTGGTTCGCGGGGCCCGAGGAGTAGTGCACGTCGATCGAGCCGATGCCGGAGTACCAGGCGTCCTTGGACGAACCGTCCTGGCTGGGCTTGTCCATGTAGCGCAGCGGGGTGCCGTCGCCGTTGATGTCGATCTCCTCGCCGATGAGGTAGTCACCGACGTCGGAGGAGTTCTTCGCGTAGAACTCGACGGTCGAGCCGAAGATGTCGGAGGTCGCCTCGTTCAGGCCGCCGGACTCGCCGCTGTAGTTGAGACCCGCGGTGTTGGAGGTGAGCCCGTGGGTCATCTCGTGCGCGGCCACGTCGATCGACGTCAGCGGGTTCGCGTTGCCCGAGCCGTCGCCGTACGTCATGCAGAAGCAGCTGTCCGACCAGAACGCGTTGACGTAGTTGTTGCCGTAGTGGACGCGCGAGTAGGCGCCCACGCCGTCGCCGCGGATGCCGCTGCGGCCGTGCACGTTCTTGTAGTAGTCCCACGTCAGGGCGGCGCCGTAGTGGGCATCGGCGGCGGCCGACTCCAGGTTGGAGGGGGTGCCGTTGCCCCAGATGTCGTCGGAGCCGGAGAAGAGCGTGCCGGTGCCGGAGGTGCCGCGGTTCAGGTTGTACGTCTTGTGGTTGCCGCGGGCGCCGTCGGTGAGGCTGTACGTCGAACCGGACTGCGTGGTGGTGAGGTCGACCGTGCCGGAGTACACCGTGTTGCCGGTGCCGGTCTCGATGGCCTCCCACTCGTAGAGCTTCTCGCCGGTGGTGGCGTCGGTGACGACGTGCAGCTCCTGCGGGGTGCCGTCGTGCTGGAAACCGCCGACGACCGTCTCGTACGCCACGACCGGTTTGCCGTTCGCGGCCCAGATCACCTTCCGGGGCTCCCGGTTGACGGCCGGGCTCTTGGCGTTCTCGGCCTTCCCCGCGGCCAGGGCCTGCTGCCGGGCCTTCGCGGTGGATACCGAGGCCTTCGTCGTGGCCGGCTTGATCGCGGGGCGGCTTGCCTTCACGACGGCCGCGGTGGCGTCCGCCTTCGTGCTCTCCACGACCAGGTCGCCGCCGAGGACCGGCAGGCCGTCGTAGGTGCGCTCGTAGCGCGTGTGCACGGTGCCGTCGCGGTCCTTGAGGACGTCGCGTACGACCAGCTTCTCCTTGGCGCCGAGGCCGAGGTCCTTCGCCGTCTCGGCCCTGCCGGCGTCGGCCTCGCGGATCAGCGCGGCGCGCTGGGCGGGGGTGAGCTCGACCGACTCCGAGCCGGGGTTCGCCTTGCTCGCGGCCGACGGTGCCTTCTCCGGGGCAGCGGTGGCGGTGCCGCTCTGCACGGCGGCGGCGATCAGCGCGGCGACGCCGGCGAGGGCCACGGCCGCGGTGCGGCGGGGGGTGTGGGGAGTGCGTCTGTGAGAGGTGCTTCTTCGCGAGGAACTGCTTCTCAACACTGACTCCTTCTGCGGGACCGGGGGTCGCCCGGCCTGGGGAGGTGGAGGTGTTGCTGTGGGGTTGCTGTGGAGCAGTCGTGGGAAGCGTGGCAGGGGAGTGCGCTTTCTGTCAGGAGCGCGTCAACAGTATGGCCGGAAACGGTTCGTTGACCGGAAGTTCATGTTCGCTATACGGACGCTTCGCGGTCGTCCGGCAGGTCCCCGTGCCAGGAGTGCCACAGCGCCGCGTAGGCCCCGCCGGCCGCCACCAGCTCGTCGTGCGTGCCGAGTTCGGTCAGCCTGCCGTCCTCCATCACCGCCACCCGGTCGGCGTCGTGCGCGGTGTGCAGCCGGTGCGCGACGGCGATGACGGTGCGCCCTTCGAGCACGGCGGCCAGGGCGCGCTCGGTGTGCCGGGCCGCACCGCCTGGCCGACGACGACCTTCACCGTGCGGAAGTTGGCGTCCTTGACGTGCTCCCTGGCCTAAAGTCCAGGGATTCCGGCCTGGGTCGGCTGACCCTTCCGGGGGCTTCCTGCTTCACCGCGCTGTGCGGGCACGTATGCCCGTCTCACCGGCGCTCCACAGGCGTTCAGCGTCTCCGCCCGTCCGGCGGCGACGATACGGCGTCCTTCGAAGAGGACGTTGCGAACTGCGTTGTGGTCACGGTCATGCACCGTTCCGCATGCCCTGCGCGTCCAATGCCGAACGTGCAGGGGCTTGGGACCGTCCCTGAATCCGCAGGCCGAGCAGATCTGAGAAGACGGGAAGGCGCGGTCCACCTTGGCGAAGGTGCGGCCGTGCTTGACCGCCTCGTATCCCAGCATGCCGACGAACGAGGACCAGCCCGCGTCGTGCACGGACTTGGCGAGCCGGGTGCGGCCGAGGCCGGACACCGCGAGGTCTTCCACGTACACCGCTTGGTTGTCGCGAATGATCTGGGTGGAAGCCTTGTGGTGGAAGTCCCGGCGCCGGTTGGCCACCTTGGCGTGTTGGCGTGCGACCTTGATGCGGGCCTTGGCCCGGTTCTTCGACCCTTTCTGCTTGCGGGACAGCTCCTGCTGAAGGCTGTTGATCTGCGTCCCGTCTGAAAGGACCGCGAAGGCGGACAGGCCGAGGTCGATACCAGCATCGGTCCCCACCTGGGGGAGGATGTCCGGCTCGGTGTCCACGGCGAAGCTGAGGAAGTAACGGCCGGAGCTGTCCTTGGTGACGGTCAGGGACGTGGGTGCGGCTGGAAGCCGACGGGACCACTTGACCCTGAGGTTGCCGACCCTGGCCACGGACACCGTGCCGTCGTCCTGGAGGGAAAAGGCGTTGGTGGTCAGGCGGATCGACTGCCGGGTGTCCTTCTTCGACTTGTAGCGGGGCGGCCCTGCTTTCCGGCCCTGCCGCTTGCCCGTGAGCGAGTCGAAGAAGTTCTTGTAGGCGGTGTCCAGGTCCCGCAGGGACTGTTGCAGGACGACTGCTGACACGTCGGCGAGCCAGGCGCGTTCCTCGGTGCGCTTGGCCTGGGTGATGCGAAGCCGGGACAACTCCGCCGACTTCACATACGGCAGCCCGGCCGCATGCGCTTCCCTGCGGTCGCGTAGGCAGTCGTTCCACACCACACGGGCGCACCCGAACGCCCTGGCCAGCGCACGGCGCTGGGTGGCATCCGGATAGGCCCGGTAGTTGTAGCGGAGCCGCATGCCGATCACCGTATGGACGCTTCATGGCCGCTTGCGGCGAAAGATCACATTTAACTGGAATTGCACGCGATGTGAGCAAGTGTGTTCGAGTCGACGGTCGCGCCGGCGCGGAGCCTCAAGAATGAGATGCCGAGACGCCGCGAAGGGATCACTCGCTGCGAGGACTTCGAAGCGGTCCGCTCCAGGCTGCTGGTCAGAGCAGTCCTGAGATGCGTTTCATCCCCGGCGTGAGCTCCGGGCTTTCAGGCAAGGCCACAGGTAACGGCCGCCGCTCCGGGAGTTGGTGTGCCGGGGTCCTCGTACGCGTCGATCATCCGCCCGCCTCCGCCGCCCTCCGCCACCGTCCTACGCCAGGCTGTCCCGCCAGGCCCGGTGCAGATCCGCGAACCTGCCCGTGCCCGCGATGAGTTCGGCCGGTTCGCCGTCCTCGACGATCTTCCCGTGTTCCATGACCAGGACACGGTCCGCGATCTCGACGGTCGACAGCCGGTGCGCGATGACCACGGCCGTACGGCCCTTCAGCACCGTCGCCATCGCCCGCTGCACCGCGCGCTCGCCCGGGATGTCCAGTGAGCTGGTCGCCTCGTCGAGGATCAGCACCGCCGGGTCGGCCAGCAACGCCCGTGCGAACGCGACCAGTTGCCGCTGACCGGCCGAAATACGGCCACCCCGCTTGCGTACGTCGGTGTCGTAGCCGTCTGGCAGGGAGCTGATGAAGTCGTGCGCGCCGATCTCCTTCGCCGCCCGCTCCATCTCCTCGCGCGAGGCGTCCGGGCGGCCGATCGCGATGTTCTCCGCGACCGTGCCGGAGAACAGGAACGCCTCCTGCGTCACCATGACCACCCCGCGCCGCAGTTCGGGCACGGCGAGATCGCGCAGGTCGACGCCGTCCAGCAGCACCCGGCCGTCGGAAGGGTCGTAGAACCGGGCCAGCAGCTTGGCCAGCGTCGACTTGCCGGCGCCCGTGGAGCCGACGACCGCGACCGTCTGTCCGGCCGGGATCGTGAGGTCGAAGCGGGGCAGCACCTCGCCGCCGGTGCGGTAGCCGAAGCGGACGCCGTCGAAGACGACCTCGCGGCCCGGGTGTTCGCTCGCCGGCGGGGGGAGCTGTCGCGGACTCGACGGCTCGGGCACGGACGGGGTCTGGGCGAGCAGCCCGGCGATCTTCTCCAGCGAGGCCGCCGCCGACTGGTAGGAGTTGAGGAACATCCCGAGCCGGTCGATGGGGTCGTACAGCCGCCGCAGGTACAGCACGGCTGCCGCCAGCACACCGAGGGCGAGCGTGCCGTCCGCGACCCGGTAGGCGCCCCACAGCACGATCGCGGAGACCGCCGTGTTGGCGACCAGCCGTGAACCGGTGACGTACCGGGCCATCTCCAGCGTCGCGTCACCGTTGGTCCGCTCGTGCCGCTGGTTGAGCACGCCGAAGTCCGCGTCGTTGACGGCCTCGCGGCGGAAGGCGTGTACCGGGCGGATGCCGTTCATGGTCTCGACGAACTTGACGATGACTCCGGCGATGGCGGTCGACCGTGCCCGGTACACCCGCCCGGCGCGCCGCTGGTACAGCCGCACCAGGGCGTAGAGCGGCACCAGGGACGCCACCGCCACGCCACCGAGGCCCAGATCGAGCCAGAGCAGCATCGCCGAGATGTAGACGAAGGACAGGATGACCGTCACGAGTTCCTGAAGGCCCTCGTCCAGCAGCTCGCGCAGCGACTCCACGTCCGTGGTGGAGCGGGAGATGAGCCGGCCCGAGGTGTAGCGCTCGTGGAAGTCGACGCTCAGCGTCTGTGCGTGGCGGAAGATCCGGCCGCGCAGGTCGAGCAGCACGTCCTGGCTGACGTGGGCCGCGGCGGCGACGAACGCGAACTGGAGCCCGCCCGCGGCCAGCGCGCACGCCAGATAGCCGACGGCCACCGCGGTCAGCGGCCCGTGGTCCTGCGCCCGGAACGCCGGCACGGCACGGTCGATGGCGTACGCCACGAGCAGCGGGCCCGCCTGCACGACCGCCTGCTGGAGCAGCAGCAGGAGCGTGGTGACCGTGACGCGGGCCTTCATGGGCGCGAGCAGGGAGCGCAGCAGGGCGGCGGTGGCGCCCGGGGGAGTGGGCAGGACGTCGCGGTCGAAGGGGTCGCCGATGGCGGGGGTCCGAGCGGCGGCTTTCTCGTCGTCGGGTTCGTCGTCGTCGGGTGTCCCGTCGGCCGGTGCGGTGGTGGCCGCCGTCATCGTGCGTCCTCCTGTTCGCCTGAGTGTTCGGCGGGCGGTTCGCCCGACTGTTCCCCTGACATCAAGTGCGCGTACTCGGCGTTCGTATGCAGCAGTTCGTGGTGAGTGCCGACCGCGGCGATCCGGCCGCCGGACAGCAGCGCGACCCGGTCGGCGAGCAGCACGGTGGACGGGCGGTGCGCCACGATCAGGGCGGTGGTGTCCGCGAGGACCTGCCGCAGGGCGGCCTCCACGGCGGCCTCGGTGTGCACGTCCAGGGCCGACAGCGGGTCGTCCAGGACGAGGAACTCCGGCTGTCCGACGACAGCTCTGGCCAGCGCCAGGCGCTGCCGCTGCCCGCCGGAGAGGCTGAGGCCCTGCTCGCCCACCTGGGTGTCCGTCCCCTGCGGCAGGGCGTACACGAAGCCGGCCTGTGCGACCGACAGGGCGCGCTCCAACTCCGCCGGGCCGGCCGTGTCGTCGGCCCCCATGAGAACGTTGTCGCCGACCGCGGCCGAGAACAGCGTGGGCTCCTCGAAGGCGACCGCGACCTTGGCGCGCAGCGCCTCTCTGGACAGGGCCGTGATGTCGGCGCCGTCGAGGGTGATGCGGCCCGAGGCCACCTCGTAGAAGCGGGGGATGAGCGCGGTGAGGGTCGTCTTGCCGCTGCCTGTCGCTCCGACCAGGGCCATGGATTCACCGGGGCGGATGTGGAGGTCGACCCCGTCCAGCACGGGAGGGGAGTGTGGTGGGGCGTCCGGGTAGCGGAAGGTGACGTCGTGGAACCGGAGACCGGACCCGGCTGCGGGCAGCGACGCCGAGTCACCCGGTGCCTCCCGCTCCTCGACGCTCTCGTCCATCACCTCGAAGTACCGCTCCGTCGCCGTCGCCGCCTCCTGGCTCATCGCCAGCAGGAAACCGATCGACTCCACCGGCCACCGCAACGCCAGGGCCGTGGACAGGAACGCCACCAACGTCCCCGCCGACAATCCACCGTCGGCCACCTGCACGACACCCACCACCAGTGCCGCCCCGATCGCGACCTCCGGCAACGTCACGATGACGCCCCAGATCGTCGCCAGCAGCCGTGCCTTGCGCAGCTCCGTGCCGCGCAGGGTCTCCGACGACTCCCGGAACGCACGGGCCTGGCTCCGGTGCCGGCCGAAGCCCTTGATGATGCGGACGCCGAGCACGCTCTCCTCGACGACCGTGGTCAGGTCGCCGACCTGGTCCTGGGCGAGCCGGGCCACCTTGGCGTACCGCTTCTCGAAGATCACGCAGGTGACCATGACGGGCACGGCGGGCCCGAGGATCACCAGCCCCAAGGTCCAGTCCTGGAGCAGCATGATGACCACGCCGACGAGGATGGTCACCCCGTTGACCAGCAGGAACGTCAGCGGGAAGGCGAGGAACATGCGCAGCAGACTCAGGTCCGTCGTCCCCCTGGACAGCAACTGCCCCGAGGCCCACCGGTCGTGGAAGGCCACCGGCAGCCGCTGGAGGTGCCGGTACAGATCCGCCCGCATGGACGCCTCGACGTGGGACAGCGGCCGGGCCACCAGCCACCGCCGCAGCCCGAACAGCAGGGCCTCCGCGAAGCCGAGCAGCAGCAGGTACAGCGCGCCGAGCCAGACCCCGCCCGGGTCCCGGTCGGCGACGGGTCCGTCCACCATCCACTTCAGCACGAGCGGGATGACCAGCCCCACGCAGGAGGCGAGTATCGCGACGAACGCGGCGGTGAACAGCCGCACCCGCACGGGCCGCACGTACGGCCACAGGCGCAGCAGAGTACGCACGGCGGAACGGTCCTGGGCGGGGGCGGGTGTCGTGGCCATCAGCAGCGAGCCTACGGATCGCCACTGACACCGCCCACCGAGTTTTCGCCGTACCGGCGTCGGCCGTTGGTCCTACGACCTGCGCGTTCAAGGGGTCGTAGGGCGGCATCAGCCGATCGGATGATGCCCGTTCGAGCGCGACGGCCGATGCGCCGGTGCCCGCCCTGCCGCGACTCTCGTCGCATGCCGACCGCACCTGTCATCGAAGTCACCGAGTTGCGCAAGAGTTACGCCGGACGCCCCGCCGTCGACGGTGTCTCCTTCGCCGTGGAGGAGGGGGAGATCTTCGGGATCCTCGGGCCGAACGGCGCCGGCAAGACCACCACCGTGGAGTGTGTCGAGGGGCTGCGCGTGCCCGACGCCGGCCGGGTCCGCGTCACCGGCCTCGACCCCGTCACCGAACACGAGGCCACCCGCCGCGTGCTCGGCGCGCAGCTCCAGGAGAGCGAGCTGCAGGCCAAGCTCACCGTCCGCGAGGCGCTGGAGCTGTACAGCGCCTTCTACCCGAGCCCGCTCGACTGGCGGCCCCTCGCCGAACGCCTCGGCCTCACGGCCAAGTTGACGACCCGCTTCGCCAAGCTCTCCGGCGGCCAGAAGCAGCGGCTGTTCATCGCGCTCGCCCTGGTGGGCAACCCCCGGGCGGTCGTCCTGGACGAGCTGACCACCGGCCTGGACCCGCGCGCCCGCCGGGACACCTGGGAGCTGATCGAGGACATCCGCGCGAACGGCGTGACCGTCCTCCTCGTCACCCACTTCATGGAGGAGGCGCAGCGGCTGTGCGACCGGATCGCCGTGATCGACAAGGGCCGGGTGGCCGCCCTGGACACCCCGGCCGGTCTGATCCGGCGCTCGGCGGGCGCCACCGTCATCAGCTTCACGCCGTCCGCCCCGCTGGAGGCGGCCGACCTGAACGCGCTGCCCGGGCTCGCGTCGGTCGGGCACAAGGACGGCCACGTCACCCTGTCCGGCACCGACGAGACCGTCAACGCCGTCATCACCCTCCTCGCCCGCACCCACGTCACGGCCCACCAGCTCCGGGTCACCGACGCCACCCTGGACGACGCGTTCCTCGACCTCACGAAGGAGGCGGCGGCATGATCACGGCCCTCGTCAACACCGCCCTACTGAAGAGTGAGGTCCGCCTCTTCCGCCGGGAGCCCGGCAGCCTCTTCTGGATCCTGGTGTTCCCGACCCTGCTGCTGGTGATCCTCGGATCGATCCCGTCCTTCCGCGAGGCCGACCCGTCCTTCGGCGGGCTGCGCCCCGTCGACGGTTACGTCCCGGTCGGCGTGCTGCTCGGCCTGATCATGGCCGGGATGCAGGCGATGCCGTACACCCTCACCAGCTACCGCGAGCACGGCATCCTGCGCCGGATGTCCACGACGCCGGTCCGGCCCGCCGCCCTGCTGTCCGCGCAGATGCTGCTGTACGGAGGGGCCGCCCTGGTGTCGGCGTTGCTCGTCCTCGCGGTCGGCCGGCTCGCCTTCGACGTACGGCTGCCGCGGCAGGGCTTCGGATACGCCCTCGCCCTGCTCCTGGCTGTGCTGGCCGCCCTCGCGTTGGGTGCGGTGACCTCCGCGCTGTCCCGGTCCACGAAGATCGCCGGCGGCATCGGGTCGGCCGTGGCCTTCCCGGCGATGTTCTGCGCGGGCGTGTGGATGCCGGTGCAGACCATGCCGGACGCACTGGCCACGTCCGTCGGCTTCACGCCGTCCGGTGCGGCGGCCGAGGCCCTGAACCAGGCCGCGGCGGGGGACTGGCCGGGCTGGGACCACCTCGGGGTGCTCGCGGCCTGGACCGTGCTGCTGACGGCCGGTGCCTCGCGCTGGTTCCGCTGGGAGTAGGCGAAAAGCCGTGCAGACTGGGGAGATGACCGCGGCGGACGAGCAGATCGAGCACCGTCAGAACCAGTTCCAGACCTGGGGCGTCTACGGACTGCTCGCCGTCTCCGCCCTCCTCTCGGTCGCCGCGCACGAGCTGATGACGAGCCCCGCCGAGTGGTATGCGGGCGGGGCGCTGGTCGTCGCCGCGGTACTGCTCCAGCTGTGGCACGGGCCCCGCCGCGGCCGCCGGACCCCGTCCCGCCGCGGGACCGTCTACTACGTCCTGCGCTGGGCGATCTCCTTCGCCCTCACATGGCTGACCCCGTTCTTCGGGTTCTACGCGTCCGCCGGCTACTTCGACAGCGAAGAACTGATCGCCGGAAGGCGCCGGCAGTGGCTCGGTCTCCTCGCCACCGTCGTCGTGGTGGCGGGCTCGCAGTGCGGCGGGATGCCGATCAGCAGCCCCATCCAGTGGCTGCTGTTCGGCGTGCTGCTGGTCACGAACTTCGGCCTGGTGATGGTGGTCGGCCGCATCACCCAGCAGGAGGAACAGCGCTCCCGCGAGCGGGCCGTCACCATCACCGAACTCGAACGCACCAACGCCGCCCTGCAACAGGCCCTCGACGAGAACGCCGCCCTGCACGCCCAACTCCTCGTCCAGGCACGGGAGGCGGGCGTCGCCGACGAACGCCGGCGGCTCGCCGCCGAGATCCACGACACCATCGCCCAGGGCCTGACCGGCATCATCGCCCAGCTCCAGGTCGTCGCGAACGCCCCCGACCTGGCCGTGGCCCGCACGCATCTCGAACGCGCCTCGGACCTGGCCCGGCACAGCCTCGGCGAGGCCCGCCGCTCCGTGCACAACCTCGCGCCCGTGGCGCTGGCCGACGCGGGCCTGCCGGAGGCTCTGAAGAAGACGGTCGCCGAGTGGGGGGAACGGACGGGCGTGCGCGCCGAGTTCACGGTCGCCGGTACCGCCGAGCAACTCCACGACGAAGTCGCGGCCACCCTTCTGCGGATCGCCCAGGAGGCCCTCTCCAACACCTCCCGGCACGCGGCCGCCGACCGCGTCGGCGTGACCCTCACCTTCCTCGGCGACGAGGTCATCCTCGACATCCGCGACGACGGCCGGGGCTTCGACCCCCTCGCCGTCCCCGAACGCACCGGCTCCGGCGGCTTCGGCCTCGACGGCATGCGCGCCCGCGCCGAACGCGTCGCCGGTGCCCTCACCATCGAGTCCGAGCCGGGCCACGGTACGGCGGTCTCCGCTCGCGTACCGTTGGTCCGCCATGACTGACGACGCCGCGATCACCCTGCTCATCGTCGACGACCACCCCGTCGTACGGGACGGCCTGCGCGGCATGTTCGAGTCCGCCCCGGGGTTCACGGTCCTGGCAGAGGCGTCGAACGGCGTCGAGGCGCTCGCGCTCGCCACCGGCCTGGACCCGGACGTGATCCTGATGGACCTGCGCATGCCCGGCGGCGGGGGAGTGGACGCCATCCGTGAACTGACGCGCACCGGCGCCCGCGCCAAGGTCCTCGTCCTCACCACCTACGACACCGACTCCGACACCCTCCCCGCGATCGAGGCGGGCGCCACCGGCTACCTGCTGAAGGACGCGCCCCGCGAGGAGCTGTTCACCGCCGTACGGGCGGCGGCGCAGGGCCGTACGGTCCTCTCCCCGGCCGTGGCCTCCCGACTGGTCTCCGCGGTCCGGACTCCCAGGTCCCCCGGCAACGAGCCGCTCTCCGCGCGCGAACGCGAGGTGCTGGCCCTGGTCGCCAGGGGCACGCCCAACCGCGAGATCGCCCGTGAACTGTTCATCAGCGAGGCGACCGTGAAGACCCACCTCACCCACCTCTACGCCAAGCTCGGCGTCAAGGACCGCGCGGCGGCGGTGGCGGTGGCGTACGACCGGGGGATCCTCGGCTAGTCCGGGTAGGGCAGCAGAGTGCCGTCGGTCTTCTCCCAGGCGGCCTTGAGCTCGGCCAGCAACTCCGGCCGGTCGGGGGCGAGATCGGCCTGTTCGCGTGCGTCGGCGGCGAGGTCGTACAGATGGTCCTCGCCGTGGGCGTCCCGGTAGTACTTCCAGTTGCCGCGCCTGAGCGCCCGGTTGTCCCGCACCCGCCAGAAGAGGTCGCGCTCGGGCAGCCGTTCGCCCCGCAGCAGGTATCCGGTGAGGCTCGTGCCGTCCAGCGGGTACGCCGGGTCGGGGCGGGCGCCGCCCAGCTCCAGCAGCGTCGCGGTCCAGTCGGGGGAGAAGTTCGGTTCGTGGCTGACCTGACGGCCGTCGATCCGGGCGGGCCAGCGCAGGATCGTCGGCACGCGGATGCCGCCCTCCAGCAGCACGAACTTCTCGCCGCTGAGCGGCCAGTTGTAGGAGAACCGCTCACCGCCGTTGTCGCTGGCGAACAGCACGACGGTGTTCTCCTCCTGCCCGGAGCGGCGCAGGGCGGCGAGCACCTCGCCGACCGCCGCGTCCAGGCTCTCCACCATCCGCGTGTACGTCGCGACCGAGCCGCCGTCGTAGTGGTTCAGGGCCTTGCTCACCTCGGCCTGGGACGTGGCCGCCCTGATCTTCGCCGCGATCCCGGCACCGGTCTCCGCGTCGTCCTCCGCGAGCCAGGGCCAGTGCGGGGTGGTGAAGTTGAGGTTGAGCAGCCAGGGCCGCTCGTGCTCCCGGCGCACGTACTCGACGGCCCGCTCGGTGAGGACCGTCGTGTAGTAGCGCAGGTCCTTGTACTCGGCGTCCCCCTCGTACAGGTCGTGGTCGCCGAGCTGGCCGAGCTTGGAGAAGTACTCCAGCACGCCCCCGAAGTTCCCGAAGAACTCGTCCCAGCCCGACTTGGTGGGACTGTGGTCGGGCAGCCAGCCGCAGTGCCACTTGCCGATGAGCGCGGTGGCGTATCCCGCCCGCGTCAGCAGGGAGGCCAGGGTCGGGTGGTTCGGGTCCAGGCCCTGCGACCTGTCGGCGATCGGCTCGGCCAGCCCGCCCTTCGTACGGCCCGGATAACGCCCGGTGTAGAGGCTGAACCGGGTCGGGGAGCAGGTCGAGGAGCCGGAGTAGGCGTTGGTGAAGCGCACGCCCTGGCGGGCCAGCCGGTCCAGGTTCGGCGTGCTGATGTGCGGGGCGCCGTAGGAGGACAGGTCGGCCCAGCCGAGGTCGTCGCCGAGAATGACGAGGAAGTTGGGGCGACGGCCGGACGTGGCACCGGGGCGGGCCTCGAACGGGCGCTCCGCGAGGGCGGCTTCGGCGGCGGTGGGCGTACCGGCGACGGCGGTGACGGCACCACCGCCGACGAGAGCACCGAGGGCACGGCGGGATATGTCGGGCATGCGGGGTCCTGGGAATCAGAGGCAGCAGGGAGGGACGCGGTCGCGGTTCAGCGACAGACCGCGCTCGACTGACGGCACAGGTCGACATGGCGCCGCTCGACGAGCGCGACACGTGCGCACCGGAGATCAGCGGTCGGCCTCATGACCATGGACGGTGCCAGCGGGGCGGCGGCGAGGTCAAGAAGATCCCCGCCGAGTTCACGGAGCCGAAACGAGCCCCCGGGACGAACCGCCGCCCTGCCCGGCGAAACGATGCCTCAGCCCGCCACCCGCAGCAGCAGCACCGCCCGCGCCGGCATCGTGATCTCCGTCCCCGCCCGGTGCTCCACCCCCGGCGCCTCCCTCTGCTCCTCCAGGCTCGTGTCGACGACGACCTCGTACCGCTCCGCCCAGGGCGGCCCCGGCAGCACGAAGCTCACCGGCTCCTCGCCCGCGTGCAGGACCGCGAGGAAGCTGTCGTCGAGGATCTGGTCACCGTGCTCGTCCCGGCCCGGGATGTCCCGGCCGGAGAGGTACATGCCCAGCGTCGCGGCGGGCGCGTACCAGTCCTGCTCCGTCATCTCGGTGCCCCGGGACGTGAACCAGGCCAGGTCGCGCAGGCCGTCCGCGGTCTGGGCCCGGCCCGAGAAGAAGGCCCGGCGCCGGAGCACCGGGTGCCGGTGGCGCAGCTCGATCAGCCGGGAGGTCAGCTCGAACAGCGCCTTCCAGCCCGGGTCCTCCAGCAGGCCCCAGTCCACCCAGCTGATCTCGTTGTCCTGGCAGTACGCGTTGTTGTTGCCGCCCTGCGTACGGCCCAGTTCGTCACCCGCGAGCAGCATCGGCACACCGGTGGACAGCAGCAGCGTGGTCAGCAGGTTCCTGAGCTGGCGCCGCCTGAGCGCCCGTACGCCCTCGTCGTCCGTCTCGCCCTCGGCGCCGTGGTTCCAGGCCCGGTTGTCGTCCGTGCCGTCGCGGTTGCCCTCGCCGTTGGCCTCGTTGTGCTTGCGCTCGTAACTCACCAGGTCGCGCAGGGTGAAGCCGTCGTGCGCGGTGATGAAGTTGACGGACGCGTACGGCCTGCGCCCGCCCCAGGCGTACAGGTCGCTGGAGCCCGACAGGCGGTAGCCCATCTCCCGTACGTCCGGCAGCGCGTGCCGCCAGAAGTCCCGTACGGCGTTGCGGTACCGGTCGTTCCACTCCGTCCACAGCGGCGGGAACGCCCCCACCTGGTAGCCGCCCGACCCGACGTCCCACGGCTCGGCGATCAGCTTCACCCGGCGCAGCACCGGGTCCTGGGCGATGACCGCCAGGAACGGGGAGAGCATGTCGACGTCGTGCATGGAGCGGGCCAGCGCGGCGGCGAGGTCGAAGCGGAAGCCGTCCACGCCCATCTCGGTCACCCAGTAGCGCAGTGAGTCCGTTATCAGGCGCAGGACGTGCGGCTGGACGACGTGCAGGGTGTTGCCGCAGCCGGTGTAGTCGGCGTAGCGGCGGGCGTCGTCCTGGAGGCGGTAGTAGCCGCGGTTGTCGATGCCCTTCAGGGACAGCGTCGGGCCGAGTTCGCCCGCCTCCGCCGTGTGGTTGTAGACCACGTCGAGGATGACCTCGATCCCGGCCGCGTGCAGGGCGCGCACCATGCGCTTGAACTCGCCGACCTGCTGGCCTGTCGTCCCGGAGGCCGCGTAGGCCGCGTGCGGGGCGAAGTAACCGATGGAGTTGTAGCCCCAGTAGTTCCTGAGGCCTCTGCGCAGCAGATGGTCCTCGTGCGCGAACTGGTGTACCGGCAGCAGCTCCACCGCCGTCACGCCAAGCTTCACCAGGTGCTCGATCGCCGCCGGGTGCGCGAGGCCGGCGTAGGTGCCGCGCAGCTCCTCGGGGATGCCCGGGTGCAGCCGGGTGAAGCCCTTGACGTGCAGCTCGTAGATCACCGAGTCCGCCCACGGCGTCTTCGGGCGGCGGTCGTACGTCCATTCGTCCTCGGTTCCGCCATCGTGGACGACGACCCCCTTGGGGACGTACGGCGCCGAGTCCCGGTCGTCGCGCACGGTGTCGGCGACGTGCTGCTGCGGCCAGTCGCGCACGTGCCCGTACACCTCCGGCGGCAGGCTGCTGTAGTCGTTTCCCCGGGCGGCGTCGACCGCGCGCGCGTACGGGTCGAGCAGCAGCTTCGCCGGGTTCCAGCGAGCGCCGGTCCACGGGTCCCAGCGGCCGTGCACCCGATAGCCGTAGCGCTGGCCGGGCAGCACGCCCGGGACGAAGCCGTGCCAGATCTCGTGGGTCAGCTCGGCGAGCCGGACCCGCGACTCCTTGCCGGCCTCGTCGAAGAGGCACAGCTCGACCCCTTCGGCCCCGCGCGCCCACAGGGCGAAGTTGGTCCCCGCCACCCCGTCCGGGCCGACCCGGAACCGGGCGCCCAGCGGCGTCGGCGCGCCCGGCCGGGCGGGCACCGTGGGTGGTGGCACGGCCCGCCGTGCGCCGTTCGCGGCTGCGGCCTGGCGCCCGTTCTCGGTGGCCTGATGACCGGCCACCGCCTCCTGCTCGGCTGCGCTGGACACCTGTCAGCCTCCCGCGGCTCGTGGAACGACGGGGGACAGAGGGGTGCGGTCCTGTGCTCCGGCCCGGGTCGCGGCTCCCCTGCGCGTCGTCCTCCCCACTGTTCTGCCCAGAGCGTGGGTCGCACTCACGTTTCCCCGGGGGCGGGCATGGTCGTTTCCCGGGGACGCGGCCGGTCGTTGGGCACCTCGTGAGGCACGTACAAGGGCGCGCGCGGCGCGCGAGGGCCGCGCTGGCCGCCGTAGTGACATGGGCAGGGCTCCTGACCGGGGCCACCGGCTGTACCTCGGACGACGCGGGCGGGCTCGCCGGTGCGTTCGGCGCGCCCCCGGCGCCCGAGGACGTCATCCGGGTCTCGCCCGACGACGGCAGCAAGGGCGTGCGCCCCGGGAAGAAGCTGCGGGTGCATGTGCCCGACGGCAGGCTGGAGTCGGTGAAGGTCGTCCGGTCGCAGGACGCGCAGGAGTCCCCGGTGCCCGGCCGGCTCTCCGCCGACGGACTGACCTGGGAACCCGACGAGAAGCGGCTCGCGCTGGCCGCCAAGTACACGATCGACGCGGTGGCCGTGGACGGCGACGGACGCCGCTCCGCCCGGCACACCTCTTTCACGACGTACGTCCCGGAGGAACGCTTCATCGGCTACGTCAGCCCCGAGAACCGGGCCACGGTCGGCACCGGCATGATCGTCTCGCTGGAGTTCAGCCGCGAGATCGCCAACCGCGCCGCCGTCGAACGCGCGGTGCGGGTCACCGCCCGCCCGGCCGTGGAGATCCGCCCGCACTGGTTCGGCGGGACCCGCCTCGACTTCCGCCCCGAGCACTACTGGAAACCCGGCACCCGGGTCACCGTCGACCTGCGCCTGCGGGACGTCGAGGGGGCGCCCGGGGTCTACGGCCTCCAGCACAAGACGTTCTCCTTCACCGTCGGCCGCAGCCAGGTCTCCCTGGTCGACGCCGCCCGGCACACCATGGAGGTGCGGCGCGACGGCGAGGTGCTCGCCACCGTGCCGGTCACGGCAGGCGCCCCCAGGACCGCCACGTACAACGGCAAGATGGTGGTGACCGAGATGCTCGAGGTCACCCGGATGAACGGCGCCACGGTCGGCTTCAAGAAGCGCGACGGCAAGGGCGAGTACGACATCCCGGACGTCCCGCACGCCATGCGCCTGACCGAATCCGGCACCTTCCTGCACGGCAACTACTGGGCGCACCACACCGTCTTCGGACATACCAACGTCAGCCACGGCTGCGTCGGACTGCGCGATGTGAAGGGCGGCGGTTCCCACACCCCGGCCGGCTGGTTCTTCGACCGCAGCCTCATCGGGGACGTCGTCGAGGTCGTCCACAGCAATGACAAACAGGTCGCTCCCGACAACGGTCTCGGAGGCTGGAATATGGGCTGGAACGCCTGGAAGGCGGGCGGTGCGGTGAAGTAGCACGACAGGGGGGCGGGTTGCATCGACTTTCCGTCGAAGTTGGGACTGAACAGTGACAATCGCAGGCCGCCGGGGTCCGGCGCCTTGTGGTTAATATTCGCCGGTGCGCGGGGGACGCGCAGGGGTGCGGGCCTGACCAGGCCCGGGGAGGGGAGAACAACTTGAACGGGCGACCGATATCGGGGGCGTCGGTTGGCGGCAGGCACGGACTGCTCGCGCTGATACTGGGCGTGCTGCTGCTCGCCGTCACGGCGTGCGGCGGCGGGGGGACCGGCTCCGGTTCCGGTGCGGGCGCCGGCAAGGACGGGGACGCCGCGCAGAGCAAGCAGTCCGAGGCCGTCGTCGGCATCACCCCCAAGGACGGCGCCAAGTCCGTCGACACCAGCGGGGCGCTGAAGGTGACCGCCGCCAAGGGCAAGCTGACCGAGGTCGAGGTCAAGGACGCCAAGGGCAAGAAGGTCGACGGCGAGATATCCGGGGACGGCGCCACCTGGACACCGTCCACCCACCTGGCCGCCGCCACCAAGTACACGGTCCACGCGGTCGCCAAGGACTCCGAGGGCCGCACGGCCGCGGAGGACGCGGGCTTCACGACCCTGACGCCGAAGAACACCTTCATCGGCACCTTCACCCCCGAGGACGGCGCCAAGGTCGGCGTGGGCATGCCGTTCTCCATCCGCTTCAGCCGGGGCATCACCAGTCCCGACGACGTCGAGAAGGCCATCCGCATCAAGACGGAACCGGCCGTGGACGTCGAGGGCCACTGGTTCGGCAACGACCGTCTCGACTTCCGCCCCGAGAAGTACTGGAAGCCCGGCACCAAGGTGACCGTCGACCTCGACCTCGACGGCGTCGAAGGCCGTCCCGGCGTCTACGGCGAGCAGAACAAGACCGTCTCCTTCACCATCGGCCGCAACCAGGTCTCCGTCGTCGACGCCAAGAAGCTCACGATGAAGGTCATGCGCGACGGGAAGGTGATCAAGACGATCCCCGTCACCACCGGCAAGCCCGGCATGGCGACCTGGAACGGCCAGATGGTCATCAGCGAGATGCTCACGGTGACCCGGATGAACGGCGAGACGGTCGGCTACGGCGGCGAGTACGACATCAAGGACGTCCCGCACGCCGTGCGCCTCACCACCTCCGGCACCTTCCTGCACGGCAACTACTGGGCGAGCGGCGCCTTCGGCAACTACAACGCCAGCCACGGCTGCATCGGCCTGCGCGACGTGCGCGGCGGCTGGGACAAGAAGGTGCCGGCCGCGTGGTTCTTCAACCACTCGATGGTCGGCGACGTCGTGATCGTCAAGAAGTCCGAGGACCGCATCGTCGACCCGGACAACGGGCTCAACGGCTGGAACATGTCGTGGGAGAAGTGGAAGAAGTAGCTCTGACCTGACGGCCACGGGCCCCGGTGTGACGGACAGCACCGGGGCCCATGGCCGTTGGTCCCCGTGCTGTGCCTGCCTGGGGGCCGCCCCCCAGAGCCCCGGCCGGATGTGACCCACCGCACCGGCCCGACAGCCGTTAGCCCCCGTTAACCTGCTGCGTATGACCGTCTCTCTCGAAGTCGCTGAAGGCGTCGGCACGCTTCGTCTCGACCGCCCGCCCATGAACGCGCTGGACATCGCCACGCAGGACCGGCTGAAGGAACTCGCCGAGGAGGCCACGCGCCGTGAGGACGTGCGGGCCGTGGTGGTCTACGGCGGTGAGAAGGTGTTCGCGGCCGGTGCGGACATCAAGGAGATGCAGGCGATGGACCACACCGCGATGGTCCTGCGCGCCCGCGCCCTGCAGGACTCGTTCACGGCGGTGGCCCGGATCCCAAAGCCGGTCGTCGCGGCCGTGACCGGCTACGCGCTCGGCGGCGGCTGTGAACTCGCGCTGTGCGCGGACTACCGCATCGCCGGCG
Organism: Streptomyces sp. NPDC052064; assembly: GCF_055585925.1. NCBI lineage: Bacteria > Bacillati > Actinomycetota > Actinomycetes > Kitasatosporales > Streptomycetaceae > Streptomyces > Streptomyces sp. NPDC052064. The sequence goes on along the minus strand of NZ_JBVJJE010000008.1, from coordinate 319,081 downwards.
AGAACGCCAAGCTCGGCCAGCCGGAGATCCTGCTCGGGCTGATCCCCGGCGCGGGCGGCACCCAGCGCCTGGCCCGCCTGATCGGCCCCTCCAAGGCCAAGGACATGATCTTCACCGGCCGGATGGTGAAGGCCGACGAGGCGAAGGAGATCGGCCTGGTGGACCGGGTCGTGCCCGCCGACGAGGTGTACACGCAGGCGCACGCCTGGGCGGCGAAGCTGGCGCAGGGCCCGGCCCTCGCGCTGCGTGCCGCGAAGGAGTCGATCGACACGGGCCTGGAGGCGGACATCGACACGGGCCTGGCGATCGAACGGAACTGGTTCGCGGGCCTGTTCGCCACCGAGGACCGCGAGCGCGGCATGCGGAGCTTCGTGGAGGAGGGGCCGGGCAAGGCCAAGTTCCTCTGAATCCCCCTTCCGGGGCTTGCAATTGACGCGGTGTCTGATTGGGGTCCCTCGATGGGGCGGTTTATGGCAGCCTTAAGGCAGCCTTGAGCGTGTCCGGTCGAGGGAGCCCGTCGATTGCCGCGAAACGGGCCATCACCGCAGGTCATGCGGGCTACGGGTGGCTTCGGAGCGCCTTTGGCATATGCCTTCGGCTCGCCGGTCCAGGCCCCGTTCCCGGGGGCGTATTCCCCGGGAAGGACCTCCAAGGGCGTTCCGGGCGGCCATGATGGGGGCATGGCGGGGCTGGAGGGTATGGAACAGCCGCGGGGACACGCGCATGCGGCCGCGGCACGCTGGTCGCCGACCGTCGAGGACGAACGTGCGCTGAAGGCAATGGAGTTGTACGGCAACCCGGCGGAGGCAGAGGTTCCACTGCCGTCCCGGCCCGAGTCCGCGGCCACCGCCAGACGGCTGACCCAGGTCGTCGTCCTGCGTCACTGGGGACTCACCCCCAAGACCACCGAGGACGCGGTCCTGCTCGTCTCCGAGCTGGTGGGCAACGCCGTACGCCACACCGGCGCCCGTGTCTTCGGGCTGCGCCTGCACCGGCGTCGCGGCTGGATCCGCGTCGAGGTCCGTGACCCGTCCCGGGGTCTGCCCTGTCTGATGCCGGTCCAGGCGATGGACATCAGCGGCCGGGGCCTGTTCCTCGTCGACAAGCTGGCCGACCGCTGGGGGGTCGATCTGCTGCCCCGCGGGAAGACCACGTGGTTCGAGATGCGGGTCACCGACCGCTGAGGACCATCGCCGGCGGCCGGGCTCGACGAAGGGCGTGACCTGCGACAGCTCGCCTGGCCGCCGAACGGGCGAATCGCCGGTTTCCCCGCGAAGCGGACCTTAAATGGTGGAATGCACCGCCACCCTGTCAAAAGCGCCCTCGTCGTGGGCGCCGCCCTCGCCTGCCTCGCCGCCTGCGGCACCCAGGGCGGGGAACGTGCCTCCGAAGCACGCGGCACCAAGGCCGCCGTGCCCGCGCCGCGCGAGAAGAAGCCGGTTCAGGGGCTGCCCGGGATGCCGCCCGTCCTCGACCCGGAGGACGTGTACGCGGCCGACCGCCCGAACAAACTGTCGCCCGTGGTCAAGGACTTCCCGTCCCGGGTCTACGTCCCCAACACCGAGTCCGACACCGTCTCCGTCATCGACCCGAAGACGTACGAGATCATCGAGACGATCCCCGTGGGCCGGCAGCCCCAGCACGTCGTCCCCTCCTGGGACCTGAAGACGCTCTGGGTCAACAACAACCGCGGCCACACGCTCACCCCGATCGACCCGAAGACCGGCAAGGCGGGCAAGGAGGTCGAGGTCCACGACCCCTACAACCTCTACTTCACACCGCACGGCAAGTACGCCGTCGTCATGGCCTCCCTCGACCGCGAACTGGTCTTCCGCGACCCGCACACCATGGAGATCGAGAAGACGGTCCCGGTCTCCTGCTACGGTGTCAACCACGCCGACTTCTCCCTCGACGGCCGCTACTTCATCGTCTCCTGCGAGTTCAGCGGCGAACTGCTCAAGGTGGACACCGAGAAGATGAAGGTCGTCGGACAGCAGAGGCTGCCGTTCGAGGGCGCCATGCCGCAGGACGTGAAGGTCTCGCCCGACGGCAAGAAGTTCTACATCGCCGACATGATGGCCCACGGCATGTGGGTCCTGGACGGCGACAAGTTCACCGAGCCCACCCTGCTGCCCACCGGCAAGGGCTGCCACGGCCTGTACGTCAGCCGCGACTCCCGCGAGATGTGCGTGACCAACCGCGGCGAGGGCACGATCTCCGTCTTCGACTTCACACAGGACAAGCTGACCAAGAAGTGGCGGCTGCCCGACGGCGGCAGCCCCGACATGGGCGGTGTATCCGCCGACGGCAAGGTGCTGTGGCTGTCCGGCCGCTACGATGCCGAGGTCTACGCCATCGACACCCGCACCGGCACCCAGCTCGCCCGCATCCCCGTCGGCAGCGGCCCGCACGGCCTCGCGGTCTACCCGCAGCCCGGCCGCTACTCGCTCGGCCACACGGGCATCTTCCGGTGATCGCCGTCCACCCAGGGGCAGTTGACACGCCCTGGATCGGGCTGCCGTCGCCCTCTCCCTCGCGGCCGTCCTCACGACCACGGCCGGCACGCCCGGCCAGGCACCCGCGGCTTCTGCGGCTTCCGCGACGACGGCCGCCAAGGCCGCCGCCCCCGGACCGGCAGCCTGTCCCGTCCAGTTCGACGACAAGATCAAGGCCGCCGCCGACCGCCGGGTCCAGGTCGACCGCATCACCCCCGACCCGTCCTGGCGCACCAGCTGCGGCACCCTCTACCGCGCCGACGGCCGCGGCCCGTCCGTGATCTTCGAGGAGGGCTTCCACCCCCGGGACGTGGCCGACGGCCAGTACGACCTGGAGAAGTACGTCCTGGTCAACCAGCCGTCCCCGTATGTGTCGACCACGTACGACCTCGACCTGTTCAAGAAGTGGAAGTCCGCTTTCAACTACTACGTCGACGCCCCCGGCGGAGTCGACGTCAACAAGACCATCGGCGACACCCACAAGTGGGCCGACCAGCAGGAGGTCGCCTTCCCCGGCGGCATCGCCCGCGAGTACATCGTCGGGGTCTGCCCGGTCGACAAGCAGACCAAGACCGAGATCATGAGCGAGTGCGAGAGCAACCCGCACTACGAGCCCTGGCACTGAGCAGCACCTCCGAGCCCACGGGCCGGTAACCGGCCGCCTGGAACGCCCGCAGACTGCGGGCGTTCCCTGGCGACACCTGGGCCCACACCGGCGCACCTCCGGCCAGCTGCCGCGCCGCCGTCACCAGCCGCCGCCCCAGCCCCCGGTGCCGCGCCCCCTCGGTCACCTCGACGGCGACCTCCCACCGCCCGGCCACGCCCCGGCCCAGCACGAGCACCCCGCCGTCCGCCGCCCACACCCGCACGTCGTTACGCCGCCGGCGTGCGGACACCACCCGTGGATGGCCGGGATCGTCGATCTCAGTCAGCGCGAGCGGAGGCTCCCCGGGCAGCGCCGCACCGGTCAGCAGCACGTCGACCGTGTCGGACGCACGGCCCGTCCGGTCCATCAGTGCCGTCAGGAAGCGGGCGTTCATCGTGGCCGCGAGCCGGTCGCAGTCGGTCCCGGCCAGCGTCCGGCGCACCCAGTCCGGATCCTCGTCCGTGAAGACGACCGAGTGAGCCGTGAAGGCGATGACCCCGGCGTCCCGGGCGGAGGGCTGGCTCACGATCGTCGTCCCGCCGTCCGCCGGCGGGAAGACGTTCCGTGCCGCCGCGTCGAGAATGTCCCGCAGAGCTGCCGCCACGGACGCCTCCTTGAGTCTCCACCCACTGGAAGGCCCAGACTCCCAGACATGATCGACGACGGCACCGGACTGCTCACCATCGGCGAACTGGCCCGGGTCACCGGACTGACCGTGCGCACCATCCGGTACTGGTCCGACGAGGGCGCGCTGCCCCCGGTGGCCCGGTCCGCGGGCGGTTACCGGCTGTACGACGCCGCGTCCGTGGCCCGCCTGGAGCTGATTCGTACCCTGCGCGAACTCGGCCTCGGGCTGGCGGACGTCCGCCGGGTGCTGGCCGGTGAGGCGACGGTCGCGCAGGTCGCGGCCGCGCACGTGGTCGCGCTGGACGCGCGGATCCGGTCGCTCAAGGTGACCCGTGCGGTGCTGTCGACAGTGGCGAAACGTGGTTCCGGCGCGGAGGAGATGACGCTCATGAACAGACTGGCACGCCTGTCGGCGGCCGAACGGCGGCGCATCGTGGAGGAGTTCGTGGACGAGGTGTTCCGCGGGCTGGACACCGCGGACCCGGTGATCCGTGAACGCATGCGGAGCACCGCCGCCGACCTGCCCGAGGAACCGACACCCGAGCAGGTGGACGCCTGGCTGGAGCTGGCCGAGATGCTCCAGGACCCGGGCTTCCGGGCCGAGATGCGCAAGGTCGCCGAGTTCAACGCGGCTGACCGGGGGCATGACACGCCCGCCGGGGCGTCCCTGTGGTTCTCCCGGCGGCTCGTACAACTGGGAGCCCGGGCCCGCGAGCGCGGCATCGCCCCCGACTCCCCGGAGGCCGCGGAGGTGCTGCGCGAACTGCTCGGCGACGCCGACCCCGGCACCGTGCTGGACCGGTTGCGGTCGCACGCCACCAACCGGGTCGCCCGCTACCGAGAGTTGCTCGCCGTCGTGAAGGGAACCGGGCCCGACGCGGCATACCGCGAGGAGTTCGCCTGGGTGGTCGCCGCACTGGAGGCGCATACGGGCAGTTAATCTGACCTGCGTCAGTAAGACGCAGAACACGAGAGTAGGGGCGAATCGGTGGCGGACATCGAGGAAGCACGCAAGCAGTTCGAGCAGATCGATACGGACGGTGACGGATTCATCACCGCTGCCGAGTTCAAGTCCGCCCTGGCCCGGTCGGGCGACTGGAACGTCACCGAGTCGGTCGCCGAGGTCGTCATCAAGGCCCGCGACCTCGACGGCGACAAGAAGCTGAGCTTCGACGAGTTCTGGGGCTACCTGAACAAGTGACGCCGGCGCTGTGAGGAGGGGCCCGGTCCGTCCTCGGACGGACCGGGCCCCTCCTCCTCACACCCGCCGTGCCGTGCGTACGCTCCAGCGGCCGTCGTGCCGTTCCAGCGTCAGCGACAGGTCGAAGCACTTGCCGAGCTGGTCGGCGGTCAGCACCCCGGCCACCGGGCCGCCCGCGAGCGGACGCCCCTCGCGCAGCAGCAGGGCGTGCGTCGTGTGGGCCGGCAGCTCCTCCAAGTGGTGGGTGACCAGGACCGTCGCCAGGTGCGGATGCTCCCGGCTCAGATCCTCCAGCGCCCGGAGCAGCTGCTCACGGCCCGGCAGATCCAGTCCGGTCGCCGGCTCGTCCAGGAGCAGCAGCCGCGGCTCGGGCATCAGCGCCCGGGCGATCAGGGCCCGGCCGCGCTGCCCCTGGGAGAGCGTGGGCCAGCGCGCCTCACGGTGCCCGGCCAGCCCCAGCGTCCGGATCAGCCGCTCCGCCCGCTCCCGCTGCTCCTGCGCCGGACGCCACCGGGGCAGCGGCTCCACCGAGTTGGTCAGGCCGGTCAGGACGACGTCCCGTACCCGCAGCGGTGAGGTGAGCGGATGCCGCGGGTCGACATGCCCGACGTGCGCCCGCAGCTCCCGCATGTCGACCCGGCCCAGCCGGTGGCCCAGCACCTCCACGGAGCCCCGGGTCGGGTGGACGAGCGCGCCGAGCAGGCCGAGCAGGGTCGACTTGCCCGCGCCGTTCGCGCCGAGCAACGCCCAGTGCTCACCGGCCCGGACGGTCAGCGACACCTCCGCCAGGATCGGCCGGCCGTCGCGTACGACGTGGACGTCCTCGGCGCGCAGGACGACCGGCGTCACCCCAGCGCCCTGTTCACCGCGGACAGCACCGCCTGGACCGAGGCGCCCAGGGCCGAGGAGTCCCGGCCCGCGCCCCAGCACGTCCTGCCGCCGACACGGCACTCGGCGAAGGCGTTCGTGCCCTCGTCGCCGCTCTGTTCGCAGAAGTCGAGCACGTCGACGCCGATCCCGGCCCCGGCCAGCGCGTCGACGAACGCGGAGACCGGGCCGCTGCCGGTGCCCTCGTAGTCGCCGGTGCGCTCGCCGGTCCGCAGCGTGCACACGAAGCGATGGCCGCCGGCCTCGTCCCGGTGCACGGACCAGGCCTCCAGCCCCACCTCCCCGTCCTCCACGACGTACGTCGCCCGGAACAGCGCGTACAGCTCCTTCGCCGTCATCTCCCGCCCGCTGTCGTCCGTCGCCTCCTGCACGGCCCGGGAGAAGTCCGGGCGCATGCGCGCGGGGATGTCGACGCCGTGGTGGGTGTGCAGCAGGTAGGCCATGCCGCCCTTGCCCGACTGCGAGTTCACGCGGATCACCGCCTCGTAGGAGCGGCCCACGTCGGCCGGGTCGATCGGCAGGTACGGCACCGACCAGGGGGCCTGCCGCTCGGGCACGCCCAGCTCCCGGGCCCGTTCGGCATGCCGGGCCAGTCCCTTGCTGATCGCGTCCTGGTGGGTGCCCGAGAAGGCGGTGTGGACGAGGTCCCCGGCGTACGGGTGGCGTGGGTGCACGGGCAGCCGGTTGCAGTGCTCGACCGTCTCCCTGACCGTGTCGATGTCCCTGAAGTCGATCATCGGGTCGACGCCTTGGGCGTACAGGTTGAGCGCCAGGGTCACCAGGTCGACGTTGCCGGTGCGCTCCCCGTTGCCGAACAGGCAGCCCTCGATGCGCTGGGCACCGGCCAGCACGGCCAGTTCGGCGCAGGCGACGCCGGTGCCCCGGTCGTTGTGCGGGTGCACGGAGAGGATCACGCTGTCGCGGCGGGCCAGATGTCGGTGCACGTACTCGATCTGGTCGGCGTAGACGTTCGGTGTCGCGATCTCCACGGTCGCCGGGAGGTTGTGGGTGACCGGTCGGTCCGGGCTCGCGTCCCACAGCTCGGTCAGCCCGTCGCACAGCTCCAGGACGAAGTCCGGCTCGGTCAGGTTGAAGGTCTCCGGGGAGAACTGGAAGCGGACGTACGAGGCCCGGTCCGCCCGGCGGGCCATGTGCTCGGCGGCCTCCCGAACGGTCCGCCACACCTCGGCCCGGTCCCGCCCCAGGACGACGTCCCGCCACACCGGCGAGGTCGCCATGTACAGATGCACGACAGCCCTGGGCAGCCCCTCGATCGCCTCGAAGGTGCGGTCGATCAGGTCCCGGCGGGCCGCGGTGAACACGACGGGCGTGACATCGTCCGGGACGGCGCCGGAGGTCACCAGGTGGCGTACGAAGTCGAAGTCGGTGCGGCTCGCCGAGGGGTAGCCGACCTCGATCTCCTTGAAGCCCATGCCGGTCAGCAGGTCGAAGAAACGGCGTTTGCGGGGCGTGTCCATCGGCTCGGCGAGGGCCTGGTTGCCGTCGCGCAGGTCGACGGGGACCCAAAGGGGGGCGCGCTCGACGCGGGCGGCGGGCCAGTCGCGGTCCGCGGCGGGCACGGGCACGCGCTCCTGAAAGGGACGGTAGCGGTGGAAGGGCATGGGGCCCGGGCGCTGGGGGTTCCAGGCCGGGGCAGGGGTGGTGGTCATCGTCGGCTGTCGCCTTCGGCTCGGTCGGACGCTGACCGGCAGCACGGCGCCCCGCGGCGGGGTGCCGGTCGCGTCAGGCCCCGCCGCGGCAGCCGAGAAGAAGGAGACCACGGAACGTCATGCGCAGTACGCTATCCACCACTCAGGTCCTCAGACAAGTCGAATCCCCTCCACTTCTCAGACAAGTTGGTGAACCACATGCCGCTCGGCGCCGTCCGCCCCAGCCCCCTGGTCGAGCAGGCCGCCGCCCGGCTGCGCGAGCAGATCGCCGGCGGCGACTGGCCGGTCGGCACCCGGCTGCCGGGCGAGACCACACTGGCGAAGGAACTGGGCGTGGGCCGCTCCACCGTTCGTGAGGCGCTGCGCGCGCTCGCCGGAGCCGGACTGGTCCGGCCCCGCCAGGGCGCCGGCGTCTTCGTCATCGCGACCGAGCCGGTCGAGGACTGGCCGACCCGTCTGCGCCGGGCCGCCGTGACCGACGTCTACGAGGTCCGGATGGCCGTCGAGGTGCACGCGGCCCGGCTCGCCGCGCGCCGCCGCACCCCCGAGGACGTCACGGCGCTCCGGGCCGCGCTGGAGGGCCGCCGCGCCGCCGGTACGGCCGACGACGCCGCCTTCGTCGACGCGGACATCGCCTTCCACGCCGCCGTGGTCGCCGCCGCCCACAACCCGGTGCTCGCCGACCTGTTCGCCGAGTTCACCCCCGTCCTGCGCGAGGGCCTGATCGAGCTCCTGTCCCTGACCGGCCTGCGCGCCGACGACCCGGACACCGGCGACGAGGCGCACGAGGCCCTCGTCCGGGCGGTGGCGGACGGGAACGCGGAGGGGGCGGCGGAGGTGCTGCGCGGGGAACTGGAGGATCCGTTCGCGCCGGCCCCGACCCGGGACCCGGAGTAGCCCCCGGAGGCCCGTCCGCGCCCGCCCGGGACCCGGAATAGCCCGCCTGCCCCGGAGGTTGGCCTGGTCACGAGGGCCCCGCCAGGAGGCCCAGGCGTCACCGACTCCCGGAAGGGCGAGGCGAGGACATGAAGATCGGCATCATCGGAGCGGGCAACATCGGCGGCAATCTGACCCGGCGGCTCACCGCCCTCGGTCACGACGTGTACGTCGCCAACTCCCGAGGCCCGCACACGCTCACGGCCCTGGCGGAGGAGACCGGCGCGACACCCGTGACGGTCGAGGAGGCACCGCGGGGTGCCGAGATCGTCGTCGTCACCGTTCCGCTGAAGGCGGTCCCGGACCTGCCGTCCGGCCTGTTCGACGAGGTGGCGGATGGCGTGGCGGTCATCGACACCGGCAACTACTATCCCCGGCACCGGGACGGCAGGATCGCCGCGATCGAGGACGAGGGTCTCACCGAGAGCCGCTGGACGGAACGCCAGATCGGCCACCCCGTGATCAAGGCCTTCAACGGCACGTACGCCCAGGACATCCTGGACCGCCCGCTCCCGGCCGGCGACCCCGACCGCATCGCCCTCCCGGTCGCGGGCGACGACGAGGCGGCCAAGCGCAAGGTACGGGACCTGGTCGACGAACTCGGCTTCGACACCGTCGACGCGGGAGGCATCGACGACTCCTGGCGCCAGCAGCCCGACACCCCGGTCTACGGCCTGCGCGGCGGTGTCGAGGTGGTCACGAAGGCCCTGGCGGAGGCGTCCCCGGAACGCACGCCGGAGTTCAGCGGCTAGGACCTGCACTCAGGCATCCGCCGCCCACTTCCGCAGTGCCGCCTTGCTCTCGAAGTCCGCCACGTTCTTGTCCAGCGGATCGTCGGTGTACTGGTGGAATCGCCACTTGGCCTTGATGCGCGGCTTCCCGGCACTGACGTAGTCGGCGATCCACAGGCCGTCGCCCGCGTAGGAGGTTTTGTCAATGGTCAGCCAAAAGTGCCTGTTCGCATAGAGAATGACCTGGTTGTCCGGCCGAAGGTCCTTCAGTTTCCGGATGAACAGGTCCTTCTCCGCGTTGCTCGCGTGCGTCCCGTTGCTGGTCGTCTCCCAGTCGACGGCGAGGATGTCGCCCGGCCGGTCCGGGGCCTTGGCGACGAAGTACTCGGCCTGGGCGGTGAGGTTGCCGGGCCACAGGAAGTGGTAGAAGCCGACGACCAGACCGGCGTCGCGGGCCCGCTTCGTCTGGGCGGCGAGTCTGGGGTTGACGTAGGAACGCCCCTCGGTCGCCTTGACGAAGACGAAGGAGAGGCCGTCGGTGTCGTAGGAGGAGGACTGGTAGGCGCTCACGTCGATGCCGCGCAGCATGGGGTCTCCCTGAAGTGCTGGTGAGGGGAGGGGAGTTGGATGGTGCCTACCACCATGGCACGGGCTGCCGTGGGCTGCCGTGGAAATGCCGACTCGGGTGGGCCCGCCGTACCGCCGCCACGACATCGGTGTTTTCCGGTCCGTCTCGCCACAGTGCCCACCGCCTGGTGCTCGGAGGGCCCAGACTGTGCGGAAGGCGGTGGTCCGGGTGAGCGTAGCGCAGGCCACGACGACGAACGAGAACGGTGTCTGACCAGATGACGACAGCACACACCCCCGCGGTGAACCCGACGGCAGCGGACGACGGCGGCGAGGCCGGGAGCAGCACGGTGCTCTACCTCGGCCTGCGGAGCTCCCCCCTCGAATGGCGCGCGGAACTCGACGCCGCCGCCGCACGGGGACTCGGCGTCCACGTCGCGTCCGACACCGACGTCTCCCACACCGGGCTGCCCGACCACCGGATCGGCTCCTTCGACTGCGGCTCCTCGCTCCCGGAGCAGGCCGCTCAGGCCTCCCCGGACCAGGCCCCCGCCGCTGTCGCCTGCTGGGGCGACAAGTACGTCGGCCTCACCGCGCTGCTCGCCGAGCGGTTCGGAGTGCGCGGCATCGGTACCGACGCCGCGGCCGTCACCACGGACAAGGCGGCCCAGCGCCGGGCCATGGAGCCGTACGGGCTCAACCCGCCCTGGCGGGCGGGCCGCACGCTCGACGACCTGCGCGCCGCCACCTCGGAGCTCGGCGCCGCGGGCCGGCCCCTGGTGTTCAAGCCCGCCCACTGCTCCGGCGGTCGCGGCATGGCGCTGATCACCCAGGACACCGGCCTGGACGAGGTGTTCACGCTCACGGCCGCCAACTACTCCAAGACCAGCGACTTCCTGGTCGAGGAGTACGTCGACGGCTCCGAGCACTCCGTCTCCGGCGTCGTCTCCGACGGCACGGTGCGGATCCTCGGTGTCACCGACAAGAGCGTCGACGGGCCGTTGTCCCCGTCGTGGGCCACGGCTGTCCCCTCCGCCCTGGCGGACACTCAGGTCAAGGACCTGATGCGGGCCGCCGAACAGGCCGTGCTCGCCGTCGGCCTCGGGAGCGGGGGGTTCCACGTCGACCTGCGGCTCGGCTCCGCGGGCCCCGTCGTCCTGGAGGTCGGCGGACGGCTCGGCGGCGACCTGATCAACTCCCACCTCATCCCGTACGCGCACCAGGGGGCCGTCCGGCCGTACGAGGCGCTGCTCGCCCTGCTCACCGACGGAGAGCTGCCCGGCGAGACCCCCGAGCCGGGCCGCGGCGCGGCCATGGTGCTGCTGTCCAAGGACGGGCGCCCGGCGGCCGAGGTGGCCGTGGCGGCGCTCGCCCACCCGCGGGTCGTCCTCGCCGAGGACTGGCCCGATACGGACACCGTGGTGGCGGTCGTGGTCACCGAGGACCCGGCCGATCTGCCCGCGGCCGTCGCGGACGTCCGCGAGTCGGCCGGGGACCGCCGGCCCCGCAACCGCGTCCGGCCTTCGAGGAGCTGACGCGCCTCACCGGCACGGGCGGGGACCGCGTCTTCCACCACGACCGCGACGACCGCTGCCCTGCGTCGTGCGGGCCGTCAGCACTCGATGATGTTGACCGCCAGCCCGCCCCGCGCCGTCTCCTTGTACTTCACCGACATGTCCGCGCCGGTGTCCTTCATCGTCTTGATGACCTTGTCCAGGGACACCTTGTGGGAGCCGTCGCCGCGCATCGCCATGCGCGCGGCCGTGACGGCCTTCACCGCGGCCATGCCGTTGCGCTCGATGCACGGGATCTGGACGAGGCCGCCGACCGGGTCGCAGGTCAGGCCGAGGTTGTGCTCCATGCCGATCTCGGCGGCGTTCTCGACCTGCTCCGGGGAGCCGCCGAGCACCTCGGCCAGCGCGCCCGCCGCCATCGAACAGGCGGAGCCGACCTCGCCCTGGCAGCCGACCTCGGCGCCGGAGATGGAGGCGTTCTCCTTGAACAGCATGCCGATCGCGCCCGCGGCGAGCAGGAAGCGGACCACGCCCTCCTCGTCCGCGCCGGGCACGAAGTTGACGTAGTAGTGCAGGACCGCCGGGATGATGCCGGCCGCGCCGTTCGTCGGGGCGGTGACGACCCGGCCGCCGGCCGCGTTCTCCTCGTTGACCGCCATCGCGTAGAGCGTGATCCACTCCATGGCGAGGGCCTTCGGGTCGCCCTCGGAGCGCAGCTTGCGCGCGGTGTTGGCGGCCCGGCGGCGCACCTTCAGACCGCCCGGCAGGATTCCCTCGCGGGACATGCCGCGCGCCACGCACGCCTCCATCACCCGCCAGATCTCCAGCAGGCCGGCGCGGATCTCCTCCTCGGTGCGCCAGGCCCGCTCGTTCTCCAGCATCAGCGCGGAGATCGACAGGCCCGTCTCCTCGGTGAGGCGCAGGAGCTCGTCGCCCGTGCGGAAGGGGTACTTCAGCACGGTGTCGTCGAGCTTGATGCGGTCCGCGCCGACCGCCTCCTCGTCGACGACGAAGCCGCCGCCGACCGAGTAGTACGTCTTCGTCAGCAGCTCCGCGCCCGAGGCGTCGTACGCCCACAGGGTCATGCCGTTCGCGTGGTACGGCAGGGCCTTGCGGCGGTGCAGGACCATGTCGTCGTCGTAGGAGAACGCGATCTCGTGTTCGCCCAGCAGCCTCATCCGGCCGTCGGCCTTGATCGTCTCCACCCGTTCTTCGGCCGTCTCCACGTCCACCGTGCGCGGCGAGTCGCCCTCCAGGCCGAGCAGCACCGCCTTGGGCGTGCCGTGGCCGTGCCCGGTGGCGCCGAGCGAGCCGTAGAGCTCGGCGCGGACTTTCGCGGTCGGGGCCAGCAGTTCCTCGTTGCGCAGCCGCCTGGCGAACATCCGGGCGGCGCGCATGGGGCCGACCGTGTGGGAGCTGGACGGGCCGATGCCGATCGAGAACAGGTCGAAGACCGAGATGGCCACGGGGACTCCTGACTACGGGGGTGGTGCGAGGGGGCAGGGCGCCCCGCCCACGCGGGACGGGGCGCCCTGAAAGGTTTCTTCGTTATGTGTTCAGACCCGGGTACAGCGGGTGCTTGTCGGCCAGGGCCTTCACCCGGGCCTTGAGGGCCTCGGCGTCGTGGGACGGCTTCAGCGCCTCGGCGATGACGTCCGCGACCTCCGCGAAGTCCTCGGCCTGGAACCCGCGGGTGGCCAGGGCCGGCGTGCCGATCCGAAGGCCCGACGTCACCATCGGCGGGCGCGGGTCGTTCGGGATCGCGTTGCGGTTGACCGTGATGCCCACCTCGTGGAGGCGGTCCTCGGCCTGCCGCCCGTCCAGCTCCGAGTGACGCAGGTCCACCAGGACCAGGTGCACGTCCGTGCCGCCGGACAGAACGTCCACGCCCACGGCCCGGACGTCGTCCTTCACCAGACGCTCGGCCAGGATGCGGGCACCCTCCAGCGTACGGCGCTGGCGCTCCTTGAAGTCCTCCGAGGCCGCGACCTTGAAGGCGACCGCCTTGGCCGCGATCACGTGCTCCAGCGGACCGCCCTGCTGACCGGGGAAGACAGCGGAGTTGATCTTCTTGGCGAGCTCGGCCGTGGAGAGGATCACACCGCCGCGCGGGCCGCCCAGCGTCTTGTGGGTGGTCGTGGTCACCACGTGCGCGTGCGGGACCGGGTTCGGGTGCAGCCCGGCCGCGACGAGCCCCGCGAAGTGCGCCATGTCGACCATCAGGTACGCGCCGACCTCGTCCGCGATCCGGCGGAACGCGGCGAAGTCCAGCTGCCGCGGGTAGGCCGACCAGCCCGCGACGATCAGCTTCGGCTTCGACTCCTTCGCCAGCCGTTCCACCTCGGCCATGTCGACCCGGCCGTCTTCGCCGACGTGGTAGGCGACGACGTCGTAGAGCTTGCCGGAGAAGTTGATCTTCATGCCGTGGGTCAGGTGCCCGCCGTGCGCGAGGTTCAGACCCATGATGGTGTCGCCCGGCTTGAGCAGCGCGAACATCGCGGCCGCGTTGGCCTGGGCGCCCGAGTGCGGCTGCACGTTGGCGTGCTCGGCGCCGAACAGCTCCTTGACGCGGTCGATCGCGATCTGCTCGACCACGTCGACGTGCTCGCAGCCACCGTAGTAGCGGCGGCCCGGGTAGCCCTCGGCGTACTTGTTGGTGAGGACCGAGCCCTGCGCCTCCATGACCGCGACCGGGGCGAAGTTCTCCGAGGCGATCATCTCGAGCGTGGACTGCTGGCGGTGCAGCTCGGCGTCGACCGCGGCGGCCACGGCCGGGTCGAGCTCGTGCAGGGGTGTGTTCAGGACGGACATACGGCTACGACTCCTCAGCCGGCGGAGAACGCGGTGTACTCGTCGGCGGAGAGCAGGTCGCCCGGCTCCTCCGCGACCCGCACCTTGAACAGCCAGCCGCCCTCGAAGGGCGCCGAGTTCACCAGCGACGGGTCGTTCACGACGTCCTCGTTGACCTCGGTGACCTCACCGGAGACGGGGGAGTAGAGGTCGGACACCGACTTGGTCGACTCCAGCTCACCGCAGGTCTCGCCCGCGGACACCGAGTCACCGACCTCGGGGAGCTGGACGAAGACCACGTCGCCGAGCGCGTTGGCCGCGTGCTCCGTGATGCCGACCGTCGAGACGCCGTCCTCGGCGGCCGACAGCCACTCGTGCTCCTTGCTGTAACGCAGCTGCTGGGGGTTGCTCATGGCCTGGATTCTCCTGTACGCGCGGGAGTGCTGTTGACGGGGGACTGCTGGTGAGCTGGGACGAAGGGCGACGGGGGCGCTTGCCGCGGCCCCCGGCCAGTGTCTACTTCTGCCGCTTGTAGAACGGCAGCGCCACGACCTCGTACGGCTCGTGACTGCCCCGGATGTCCACGGCCACGCCTGGCGTCCCGGGCGCGGCGTGCGCGGCGTCGACGTACGCCATGGCGATGGGCTTGCCGAGGGTGGGGGAGGGGGCGCCGGAGGTGACCTCGCCGATCACCTCGCCGCCGGCGACGACGGCGTACCCGGCGCGCGGGACCCGGCGGCCCTCGGCGACGAGCCCGACGAGCACGCGCGGCGGGTTCTGCTCGGCCCGGGCGGCGGCCTCGCGCAGGGCCTCGCGCCCCACGAAGTCGCCCTCCTTCTCGAACTTCACCACCCGGCCGAGACCGGCGTCGAAAGGCGTCAGGGAGGTGCTCAGCTCGTGCCCGTACAGCGGCATGCCCGCCTCCAGGCGCAGCGTGTCGCGGCAGGACAGCCCGCACGGGACCAGTCCGGCGCCCTCGCCCGCCTTGGTCAGGGCCTGCCACACCTCGACCGCGTGCTCCGGCTTCACGAACAGCTCGAAGCCGTCCTCGCCGGTGTAACCGGTGCGGGCGATCAGGGCCGGGACCCCGGCGACGGTGCCGGGCAGGCCGGCGTAGTACTTCAGCCCGTCGAGGTCGGCGTCGGTGAGGGACTTCAGGATCCCGGGGGACTCCGGGCCCTGTACGGCGATCAGCGCGTAGGCGTCCCGGTCGTCGCGCACCTCGGCGTCGAAGCCGGCGGCTCGCTCGGTCAGCGCGTCCAGGACCACCTGGGCGTTGGAGGCGTTGGCGACGACCATGTACTCGGGGGCCTCGGTCTCGCCCAGCCGGTAGACGATCAGGTCGTCGAGGATGCCGCCGTCGGCCCGGCAGATCATGGTGTAGCGGGCGCGGCCCGGCTTGACGCCGCCGATGTTGCCGACGAGCGCGAAGTCGAGCAGGGCGGCGGCCTGCGGACCGGTGACGGTGATCTCGCCCATGTGGGAGAGGTCGAAGAGCCCGGCCTTCGTGCGCACGGCGGTGTGCTCGTCGCGCTCGGAGCCGTAGCGCAGGGGCATGTCCCAGCCGGCGAAGTCGGTCATCGTCGCGCCGAGCGAACGATGCAGGGCATCGAGCGCGGTGTGGCGGAGTTCTCCTGTACTGCTCATCGGTCGCGTCTCCCAGGGGCATGACGGGCGAGGTCGTTCCTCCCCATCTGTCATCGGAACCTGAGAGGTTCGCCATGACCACGGGGGACACGGCTTGCACCTTGGGTGGAGCCACGCCCGTCGCCTCGACGACAGGAGATGGCCCGCTTTTCAGATGTGCCTCGCCCGCGCGGTAACGGGGCCTGAGAGATTCAAGGGAGGGACTTGCTCCTTCGGCGCCCCAGCGTCAGACGGTGCTGGGGACTCTCCCGCGCGGATTCAAACGGCCGGTATGCAGTTGGCGCGCACATCATTGCACGCATCGTCGCGGGGTGGCAGGGCACCACCCTGTAGCAGGCCTGTTGCAGGAAGAGGACTAAAACCAGAGACATCGGGCATTACCTTCTCTTTACGCTCAGCGGGGATGGGACTCCATACCTGGCCCCAGGGGAGGACGATCACGGTGAACAGGACCACCGCGTACGCCACGACATCGGGCGTCGCGCTGCCCGAGCAGCCGGCCGTTCCGGCACGCGCGGCCTGTGGCCCGCTGCCGGTGCCGGTCGTCCGCGACCTGCGCGAGCGCGCAGGCCGCAGCCCGCACGCGCTGCTCTTCGGCGCCCGCGACCTCGTCGTGGTCACGGGCCTGCCCGGCAGCGGCAAGTCCACGCTGATGCGGCGCACCGTGCCCGGCCGGCGCATCGACTCCCAGGACACCCGAGACCGCTGGGACGGCCGCATGTCGCGCTTCCTGCCGTACGCGGTCTACCGCCCGCTCGTCCGCCTCGCCCACTACACCGGGTTGCGGCGCGCCCTGCGCACCGGGGAGGGCGTCGTGGTGCACGACTGCGGCACCCAGGCCTGGGTCCGCCGCTGGCTGGCCCGCGAGGCCCGCCGCCGGGGCGGCACCCTGCATCTGCTCATGCTCGACGTCACCCCCGAGGAGGCCCTGGCCGGCCAGCGCGACCGCGGCCGCGGTGTCTCGCGGTACGCGTTCCTGCGCCACCGCGCGGCGACCACCCGCCTGTTGCGCTCCGTGGAGCGGGGCGAACTGCCCGCGGGCTGCGGCTCGGCGATCCTCGTCGACCGGGACGCGGCGGACACCCTGCGCCGGATCGGGTTCATGGGCTGACCGCCGGCGGCCGGCGAGCCGCTAGCCTTTTGAGTCACAGCAGTGGTTCCAGGCAGGCGGTAGGCAGATGGACTTCCCGGCGGACTTCTCCGCGGACTTCCCGGCGCACACGCAGACCCACCCGCACGGCGGATGGCCCGGCAACGAACTGGAGGAGGTGCTCTCGGCCTCCCTCGGCGCCGGGCCGTCGGCCGGCGGGCGGATCGTCGAGGTGCTCGGCCGGAGTTTCGTCTGGGTCCCCCTGCCGAGTGGCGGCGGCCCCCAGAGCGGCCCTCTCGACCTGCCCGGGATAGAGATCGAGGGCCAGGCGTACGTACCGGTGTTCAGCTCCGAGGAGCAGTTCCGCCAGGTCGTCGGCTCCCATATGTCGTACACCATCGCGCCCGCCGTGGAGTTCGCCCGCGGCCTGCCCCCGCACGCCGGGATAGCCGTCAATCCGGGCGGGGTGGTCGGCATACCGCTCCCGCCGCCCGCCGTGGCCGAGCTCTGCAGGGCCGGCCGGACACCCTTGGACGGCCCCGCGAGCGGCGGCCGGGTCCGCCTCTTCGAGCCCGACTGGCAGGACGACCCGGTGGACTTCCTCGCCGCCGCCTCCGCCGAGTTCGAGGCGATCGGCGTCGTCGTCACGGCCCGCCGCTGCCTCGCCGCGATCGAGACCGCCGACCCGGTGATGTTCGTGGGCGTCGAACTCTCCCAGTGGGAAGGTGACCTGCGAGCCCTCCCGCTGGAGGCCCTGTCCCGAGCCGTGACCAAGTCCCCGGCCCCCTGGCCGGTCAACCTGGTCCTCCTGGACGTGGCGGAGGACCCGGTGGGCACCTGGATGAAGGACAGGGTCCGGCCCTTCTACCAGCGGTAGGGCAACCGGCCGAGGGGTGCGGGGCTGTAGCATCATGCGGCTCCGCCGCGTGGGCGCGATCGACCACGAACAACCCGCGGCCGCGAGACGACACCAAGCTCCGAGCTCATGGGCGGGCTTAAGCTAGGTCACGGTCGAGGCGTTGTACGAAGGGGCGGTAAAGGTGAGCGCGAGCGGCACGGCCGCGGCCGGACAGGTCGAGCACATGCTGCGCCAGGTCACGCCCGGGCGTTACGACGCCTACGAGGCACTCCTGCGCGCGCTCGCCACCCCGCACACCGGCCAGATCTGGATGCTTCTCTGGCACGGCCAGGCGGGCTCCCCCGACGCCCAGTACGGGAACATGGAGGTCGACGGCTACGGCTACGCCCCCTGCGTGACCTCGGCCCAGGAGCTCTCGGCCAGCGGCTGGAACCGCTCGTACGAGGTGGTCGACGGAATCGACGTCGCCCGCGCCCTCTACCCCGACCACTACGGCCTCTGGCTCAACCCGCACGCCCCCGGCGGCGGCGTCGGCATCCCGTGGCTCGACCTGCGCCGCGTCGCCACGGGCCTGGACCGCCAGCCCGCCGGACCGCTGCGGCTGTCCGAACCGGCCATCGAGATCCCGCAGTTCTACGCCCTGCTCGCGCAGAACGCCCACCGCACCCCGGCCGTCCGCTCACTGCGCCGGGCCTGGGTGCAGCCCGCGCTCGGGGCGCCGTATCTCGCCATCGGACTGGATGTGTACGACACCTCGCCGCCGGCGGTGGATTCCGTGCGCGCGATGATGCAGCAGTCCCTCGGTGCCGTACCGGACGGGCTGCCCGTCTCGACCGTAGCCATGTCCGACGAACACGACCCGGTCGCCATGTGGCTGCGTGCGAGCGCCCGCCCCTTCTACGACCGCGAGGCCCACGCCACCGCCCCTGTCCAGGCCCCGGCCTCGGGCTACGGCTTCCCCCCGGCTCAGGGCAGGTACTGACCCGCCCCGCGGCCGACCCGCGGGCCCCCGATTCCCACTCTCAAAACGAGACAGGCTCTCAGCTCTTCGCGCGTAGATAAGGGTGAAAAATGAGAGTATGCCCTAAAGTGCCCCTATTGCAGTGCGTCCGACCCCCGTTACCCGTTGTCCGGATAACGGAACCCCGCAGACAGCATCACGTTTACGCATCCTTTCACCGCCAAGTCTGGCAACAGATCGCCAAAGCGTTGAAGACTCCCCGCAAGACACGGGCCGGGTCGGTCTCGTGTACGAGACAAACAAAACCGCTACAGCGGCAGCCAGGGGCTCGGCGATCGCCGGCCCGAGAGGGGTCAATCGCACCGTGACCGCACCGATCGAGACCACCGGGGCGGAAGCCGGAGCACAGCCCGAGGCCGTGCTCTCCGGGGTCAAGAAGAGCCAGATCGAAGGGCGTTCTCTCACCCAGATCGCCTGGATGCGCTTCAAGCGGGACAAGGTGGCGATGGCGGGAGGCGTCGTCGTCATTCTGCTCGTGACGATGGCGGTGTTCTCCAAGCCGATCCAGTGGATCTTCAACCTCGATCCCAACAAGTTCAACCAGGACCTCATCGACCCCGCCCTGCTCGCCCCCAAGGGCGGCTGGGGAGGCATGAGTTGGGACCACCCGCTCGGCGTGGACCCCCAGTACGGCCGGGACATGCTCGCCCGCATCATCGACGGCTCCTGGGTCTCCCTCCTGGTCGCGGGCGGCGCCACGCTGCTGTCCGTGTGCCTCGGCACCGTGCTCGGGGTCGTCGCCGGCTACTACGGCGGCTGGATCGACAGCGTCATCAGCAGGCTGATGGACACCTTCCTCGCGTTCCCGCTGCTGCTGTTCGCCATCTCGATCTCGGCCTCGGTGCAGGACGGTTTCTTCGGTCTCGACGGGCTGTCCCTGCGCATCTGCGTGCTGATCTTCGTGATCGGCTTCTTCAGCTGGCCGTACATCGGCCGCATCGTGCGGGCGCAGACCATGACCCTGCGCAAGCGGGAGTTCATCGAGGCCGCCACGAGCCTCGGGGCACGCGGCCCGTACGTCCTGTTCCGGGAACTGCTCCCGAACCTCGTCGCGCCGATCCTCGTCTACTCGACGCTGATCATCCCGACGAACATCCTGTTCGAGGCCGCGCTGAGCTTCCTCGGTGTCGGTATCGCTCCGCCGCAGGCCTCCTGGGGCGGCATGCTCAGCAACGCTGTGGACCTCTACACGGCTGATCCGCAGTACATGTTCGTGCCCGGACTGGCGATCTTCATCACTGTCCTGGCCTTCAACCTGCTGGGTGACGGGCTGCGTGACGCCCTCGACCCTCGCAGCAAGTGATCCATCGAATGAGGGGGCTTCCTCAGGTGAAGACGAGAAGGGTGACCGCCGGCGTTGCGTCGGTCCTGGCGCTGTCGCTGGGTGCTGCCGCGTGCGGCGGCGGAGGTGACGACAACGACGGGGGAGGCAACGGCAAGAAGGACGCCGCGCTGAACTCGATCGTCAACGCGTCGAGCAAGAAGGGCGGTACGGTCTCGTACGAGCACTCGGACGTGCCGGACTCCCTCGACCCGGGCAACACGTACTACGGCTGGGTGCAGAACTTCTCCCGCCTCTACGGCAGAACGCTCACCACGTTCAAACCGGCGGCGGGCAAGGAAGGCCTGGAGGTCGTGCCGGACCTCGCCGAGGGCCTCGGCAAGTCCAGCCCGGACGCCAAGACCTGGACGTACAAGCTGCGTGCGGGTGTGAAGTTCCAGGACGGCACCCCGGTGACGTCCAAGGACGTGAAGTACGCCGTCGAGCGCTCCAACTTCGCGCCTGAGGCGCTGTCCAACGGCCCGACGTATTTCAAGGCGTACCTCGAGGGCGCCGACAAGTACAAGGGCCCGTACAAGGACAAGTCCGCCGAGGGCATCAAGTCCATCGAGACGCCGGACGACCGGACGATCGTCTTCAAGCTGAAGCAGCCGTTCGCCGACTTCGACTACCTGGCGACGTTCTCGCAGACGGCGCCGGTGCCGAAGGCGAAGGACAACGGTGCGAAGTACGTGCAGAACATCGTGTCCTCCGGCCCGTACCAGTTCCAGTCCTACGAGGAGGGCCGCGGCGCCACCCTCGTGCGCAACCCGCAGTGGGACGCCAAGACGGACCCGGTCCGTAAGGCCCTGCCGGACAAGGTCACGATCAAGTTCAAGGTCAACCCGGTCACGGTCGACAACAACCTGCTCTCCGACAAGATCACGGTTGACGCGGCCGGCACGGGTGTGCAGCCGCAGACCCAGCCGAAGGTGCTGCGGGGCAAGTACGTCAACCAGACGGACAGCTCGTACGCCGGTGCGACGCAGTACATCGCGCTGAACCTGAAGGTGGCACCGTTCGACAACATCCACTGCCGCAAGGCTGTGCAGTGGGGCCTCGACAAGCAGTCGGTGCTCGACGCCATGGGCGGCTCGCCGAAGGGTGACGTGGCGACCACGATGCTGCCGCCGTCGGTCAACGGCTACGCCAAGTTCGACACCTACGCGACCGAGGGTCACAAGGGTGACGTGGCCAAGGCCAAGGCGGAGCTGAAGGCGTGCGGCAAGCCGAACGGGTTCAGCACGATCATGACCGCCCGCTCCGACCGCCCCGCCGAGGTGGCGCAGGCCACGGCCGTCCAGGCGTCGCTGAAGAAGATCGGCATCAACATCGAGATCAAGCAGTTCCCGGCCGGTAAGTACTTCTCCAACTTCGCCGGTGTCCCGAGCTACGTTCACAAGAACAAGCTCGGCATGCTGTCGATGGCGTGGGGCGCGGACTGGCCGACCGGCTACGGCTTCCTCGACCAGGTCGTCAACGGTGCCGCCATCAAGCCCTCGGGCGGCAACAACCTGATGGAGCTGGACGACCCGAAGATCAACAAGGCCCTGACGGACGCGATCGCCAACACCGACGACGCGGCCCGCACCAAGGCCTGGGGCGAGATCGACAAGATGGTCCTCGACAACGCCTCGGTCGTGCCGGTCATCTACCGCAAGAACCTGCTGCTCCGGCCCAAGTCCGCGACGAACGTCACGGTCACGCAGGCCTACCTCGGCATGTACGACTACCTGCTGATGGGCTCCTCGAAGTAACCAGCAGGCCGGATCCTTTCGAAAGGCAGGTGAAGGCACCGGGTGGCCGCGGCGGACGATCCCGCCGCGGCCACCCGGGGCCGTACAGCTGTGGCTGCGTACATCCTCCGACGCGTCATGGGCGCGGTGCTGTTGCTGCTGGTGGTCAGCGCAGTCACCTTCGCCATCTTCTTCCTGGTGCCCCGCCTCGGGGGCCAGACGGCCGACCAGTTGGCCACCCAGTACGTCGGCAAGGACGCGAACCCCGAGTCCGTCGCCGCCATCAAGCAGAACCTGGGTCTGGACCAGCCGGTCTACGTCCAGTTCTGGGAGTTCATCAAGGGCCTCGTAGTGGGCGCCGACTACAAGTTCGGCCCCGACGCGACGCACTGCGGCGCACCCTGCTTCGGGTACTCCTTCAAGAGCCACATCGAGGTGTGGCCCCAGTTGGAGCAGCGGATCCCGGTCTCCTTCTCGCTGGCCGTCGGTGCGGCGGTGATCTGGCTGATCTCCGGTGTGACCACCGGCGTGATCTCGGCATTGCGCAAGGGCAAGCCGATCGACCGCATCTCGATGTTCATCGCGCTCGCCGGCGTCTCGCTCCCGATCTTCTTCACCGGCCAGATCCTGCTCGCGCTCTTCGTCTACGAGATCCCCGTCTGGGAGAGCATCGACTACGTCCCGTTCACCGAGAACCCGGCCGAATGGGCATGGCACATGGTGCTTCCCTGGATCAGCCTCGCCTTCCTCTTCTCCGCGCTCTACGCCAGGCTCACCCGGGCGGGCATGCTGGAGACGATGAGCGAGGACTACATCAGAACGGCCAGGGCCAAGGGACTGAAGGAGACCACGGTCGTGACCAAGCACGGCCTGCGCTCCGCGCTCACTCCGATCGTCACCATCTTCGGCATGGACTTCGGCACCCTCGTCGGCACCGCGGTGCTCACCGAGACCGTGTTCTCGCTCCAGGGCATCGGCGCATACTCGGTCCAGGCCATCAAGGACAACGACCTGCCCATCGTGATGGGCGTGACCCTGGTCGCCGCGTTCTTCATCGTCTTCTGCAATCTCGTCGTCGACCTGGTGTACGCCGCCATCGACCCCCGGGTGAGGTACTCGTGAGCAAGCTCGACAAAGCCGCGCTCGGCGAGCCGGACACCACCGCCCCGTCCGTCCCGGACGACGTGTTCCTGTCCGTCCGCGACCTGCGCATCCACTTCGACACCGACGACGGTCTGGTCAAGTCCGTGGACGGCGTCAGCTTCGACGTGCGCAAGGGCAAGACCCTGGGCATCGTGGGCGAGTCCGGTTCCGGCAAGTCCGTCACCTCGCTCGGTGTGATGGGCCTGCACCGCTCGGCGCGCGCCCACGTGTCCGGCGAGGTGTGGCTGGACGGCCAGGAGCTGATCGCGGCCGACCCCGACGACGTACGGCGGCTGCGCGGCCGGAAGATGGCCATGATCTTCCAGGACCCGCTGTCGGCGATGCACCCCTACTACTCGGTCGGGCAGCAGATCGTCGAGGCGTACCGGGTCCACAACGACGTCAGCAAGAAGGTCGCCAAGCAGCGGGCGATCGAGATGCTCGACCGGGTCGGCATCCCCGAGCCCGCCAAGCGCGTGGACGGCTACCCGCACGAGTTCTCCGGCGGTATGCGCCAGCGCGCCATGATCGCCATGGCGCTGGTGAACAACCCCGAGCTGCTCATCGCCGACGAGCCGACCACCGCCCTGGACGTCACCGTGCAGGCGCAGATCCTCGACCTGATCCACGATCTCCAGAAGGAGTTCGGCTCCGCGGTCATCATGATCACCCACGATCTGGGCGTGGTCGCCGAGATGGCCGACGACCTGCTGGTCATGTACGGCGGCCGGTGCGTGGAGCGCGGTCCCGCCGAGGACGTGTTCTCCGAGCCCCGGCACCCCTACACCTGGGGCCTGCTCGGCTCGATGCCGCGTATGGACCGGGAGGAGACGGACCGGCTCATCCCGATCAAGGGCGCGCCGCCCTCCCTCATCAACCTCCCGTCCGGCTGCGCCTTCAACCCGCGCTGCCCGTACGCGGACATCCCGAAGGACAACGTCACCCGCACGGTCCGCCCCGAGCTGACCGAGGTCGGCGGCTCGCACTGGGCCGCCTGCCATATGACGCAGGAGCAGCGGGAGCGTATCTGGACCGAAGAGATTGCGCCGAAGCTGTGAGCGACGACAAAGCGGTGAGCAAACCGGACACGAGCGGGAGCACCCTCACCCAGGACACCGCCGCCGACGGCGAGATCCTGCTGAAGGTGACCGGCCTGCAGAAGCACTTCCCGATCCGCAAGGGTCTGCTCCAGCGGCAGACCGGCGCGGTGCGCGCGGTCGACGGCATCGACTTCGAGGTCCGCAAGGGCGAGACGCTCGGCGTGGTCGGTGAGTCGGGCTGCGGCAAATCCACCATGGGCCGGCTGATCACGCGGCTGCTCGAACCGACCGGCGGCACGGTCGAGTTCCAGGGCAAGGACATCACGCACCTGAAGGCCGGCGAGCTGCGCCCCATGCGCCGCGACGTGCAGATGATCTTCCAGGACCCGTACTCCTCGCTGAACCCCCGGCACACGATCGGCACGATCGTCGGGGCCCCCTTCCGGCTCCAGGGCGTCGAGCCCGAGGGCGGTGTGAAGAAGGAGGTCCAGCGGCTGCTGTCGGTGGTCGGCCTCAACCCCGAGCACTACAACCGCTATCCGCACGAGTTCTCCGGCGGCCAGCGTCAGCGCATCGGCATCGCCCGCGCGCTCGCGCTCAACCCCAAGCTGGTCGTGGCGGACGAGCCGGTCTCCGCGCTGGACGTGTCGATCCAGGCGCAGGTGGTGAACCTGCTGGACGACCTCCAGGAGGAGCTCGGCCTGACGTACGTGATCATCGCGCACGACCTGTCGGTCGTCCGGCACGTCTCGGACCGGATCGCGGTGATGTACCTCGGCAAGATCGTCGAGCTGGCCGACCGCGACAAGCTGTACAAGTCGCCGATGCACCCGTACTCCAAGGCCCTGCTGTCGGCCGTGCCGATACCGGACCCGAAGCGACGAGGTGTCAAGAGCGAGCGCATCCTGCTCAAGGGCGACGTGCCCTCGCCGATCGCCCCGCCGAGCGGCTGCCGCTTCCACACCCGGTGCTGGAAGGCGACGGAGATGTGCAAGACCACGGAGCCGCCGCTGGTGGAGCTGCGTGCCGGGCAGCGCGTCGCCTGCCACCACCCGGAGAACTTCGACGACCAGCAGCCGCAGGACACCAAGCTGCTGTCCTCGGCGAAGGAGGCGGCGGGCGGTTCGACCGCCGGGAAGGCGCCCGCCGAGGAGCCCGTGGAGAAGTGAACCCGCCGGAGCCCCCGCCCTCGCACATCGGGGCGGGGGCTCGGCCGTGGGTAAAAATGTTCGGGTGCTCCTGCAACTCTTCAGTCCGTCCGTCCAGCACACGCTCGACCTGATCGGCATCTTCGTCTTCGCGATCTCCGGCGCCCTGCTGGCCGTGCGCAAGAACTTCGACGTGTTCGGCATCGCCGTGCTCGCCGAGGTCACCGCGCTGGGCGGCGGGCTCTTCCGAGACCTGGTCATCGGGGCCGTACCGCCCGCCGCCTTCACGGACCTGGGGTACTTCCTCACCCCGCTGCTCGCCACGCTCCTCGTCTTCTTCCTGCACCCCCAGGTGGAGCGCATCCAGGTCGCGGTGAACGTCTTCGACGCGGCCGGTCTCGGCCTGTTCTGCGTCGCCGGCACGATCAAGGCGTACGAGTACGGGCTCGGCCTGACGGCCTCCGCAGGTCTGGGGCTGACCACCGCCGTGGGCGGCGGTGTGCTGCGGGACGTGCTCGCCAACGAGGTGCCCTCGCTGCTGCGCTGGGACCGCGACCTGTACGCGGTCCCGGCGATCGTCGGTTCCGCCCTGGTCGCCCTGTGCATCCGCTACGACGCCCTGAACCCGCTCACCAGTGGTGTCGCGGTGATCACCGCCTTCGTACTGCGCCTGCTCGCGATGCGGTTCCACTGGCGAGCTCCGCGGGCGTGGCACCGGCGGTCGACGGTGAGCGAGGAGGAGCAGCCCGTCCTGCCGTGACGTGGCCGCGGCCCGTCACCTCCGTCAGCCAGCGGAACGCCGGGACCACCTGCGGCCGCCACAGCGCCATGGTGTGACCGCCCGCGCTCCTCGGGATGTACACCACGTGCACGGTCGTCGGCGCCTTCGCGGCCTGCTCCAGGGCGACGGCTGCCTCGTAGCCGTCGTGCGGCTGGCCGGAGAGGTAGAGCGAGACGCGCGGCGGGACGGGCGCCCTGCGCAGCAGCAGGTAGGGGTTGTTCCCGGCCCGCAGGGTGGGGTTCTGCGCGGCGAGTGAGTCGCGTTCGCCGATCGGGTCGTTGTAGCCGGACAGGCTGACGGCGGCCCGGTAGCGGTCGGGGTGGGCGAGGGCGAGCTTGGCCGCGCAGTGCGCCCCGGCCGAGTAGCCGGCCACCGCCCAGCCCTGCGGGGCGGACTCGGCGCGGAAGTTGTCCATGACCATCATCGGCACGTCGACGCTCAGCCAGGTGTCGGCGTTGACCGTGCCCGGGATGTTGGCGCAGCCGGTGTCCACACCGGCCAGCAGATTGGTGCGCGGCGCGACCAGGATGAACGGGGCGACCTGCCCGTCCCGCATCAGCGGCTCCAACTGCTCGTGCGCGTGCAGCGAGCCGAACCAGGCCTTCGCCGAGCCGGGGTAGCCGGGCAGCAGCTCCACGACCGGGAACCTGTGGTGCCGGTAGGCCGGTTCGTCGTACTGCGGCGGGAGCCAGACGTAGACCTCGGCGTTCACGCCTGACACCCGGCCCTTGAGCTGGGTGACGCGCACCCCGCCGGCCGCGCGCATGCCGGGCCCGGTGGCCGGCCGGAAGGTCTGGCGCAGCTTCGGCAGCCGCTTCAGCGCGATGCCTCCGGTGCCGTCGGCCCCGAGGTCGGCCGCCTGTTGCACGTGGTCGCCGGTGCCGAGCAGGTCGGCCCAGTTGTCGTACAGGTTGTTGGCGTTGTTGACCAGCGTGAAGACCAGCGCCACGGCGGTTCCCTGGGCGAACAGCAGCATCAGCGCGCGCGTCGCGGTGCGCAGGGCGCGGGGGCCGCGGACGCGCGACCACAGGACCAGCGGCAGAGCGAGCGCGGCGACCGACAGCGCGATCAGCGTGTAGAGGAACGGAGTCCCGGTGAGGCTCATGTCTCTTCAGAGGGACGGACGGCCTTCCGGGTTTACGGACGAGTGCGGACACTTACCGAGAAATTGCCCGGTCCTCACCTGAGTCCGAACCGACCAAAGCTACCGCTTAGTAGTTAGTTCTTGTACTGTTCAGCCATGCCAGAGTCAGCCTCCGCCCAGGCCGTCCGGGCCACGATCGGCGACAGCGAGTTCGACCGCGACACCGCGCTCACCCGACGCGCGCCCGGCGTCTACGACATCGACCTCTCCGCCGGCTGGACGATCATCAGTGCCGTCAACGGCGGCTATCTGCTGGCCGTCCTGGGTCGCGCGCTCGCGGACACCCTGCCGCACGCCGACCCCTTCACCATCTCGGCGCACTACCTCACCGCGTCGCAGCCCGGCCCGGCGGTCGTCCGCACGGACGTCGTCCGCACCGGCCGGACCCTGTCGACCGGCCAGGCCTCCCTCTGCCAGTACGACGATCAGGGCCGCGAGGTGGAACGCATCCGCGTCCTCGCCTCCTACGGCGACCTGGACGCCCTGCCCGACGACGTCCGTACGACGGCCGGGCCGCCCGCGATCCCGCCGATGGAGCACTGCTTCGGCCCGGAAGACGGTCCCGCCCCCGTCTCCGGCAGCTCGGCCATCGCCGACCGGCTGATGCTCAAGCTCGACCCGTCGACCCTGGGCTGGGCCCTCGGCAAGCCCTCCGGCAAGGGCGAGATGCGGGCCTGGTTCGGGCTCGCGGACGGCCGGGACCACGACCCGCTCTCCCTGCTGCTGGCGGTGGACGCCCTGCCGCCCACCGCCTTCGAACTCGGGCTGAAGGGCTGGGTGCCCACCGTCGAGCTGACCGTGCACGTCCGCTGCCGCCCGGCGCCGGGCCCGCTGCGCGTGTCGATCACCACGCGCAACCTCGCCGGCGGCTTCCTGGAGGAGGACGCCGAGGTGTGGGACAGCGCCGACCGGCTGGTGGCGCAGTCCCGTCAGCTCGCCCGGGTCAGGCTCGGCTGAGCGGCTCGCGCCCCAGCCAGGCCGCCAGCCTGCCGTAGACGTCGGCGTCCTCGGGGGCCGGCCGGGCCGTGGCGAACGGCGTGTTCTCGTCCCGCTGTTCGTCCGGCAGCATGCGCTGGGCGACGGTCAGCGCGAACTCGGCGAGCTCCGGGTCGAGTGCGCGTGGATGCCCCAGGGACTCGGACAGGTCCCAGGTGTGGGTCACCGTCTCCAGGACGTAGGCCGACAGGGCGGCCCGGCCGGGCATCTCGCCGAACGGCAGGCGCACCACCGCGTCCAGCAGGTCGTCGCCCGCCCAGGCCTTCACGGCCCGGGTCCTGGCCTCGTCGTACGCGGCCGTCCAGCCGTCGTCCGGCACACCCTCGGCGAACGGCCGTACCGCGACCGCGTCACCGCCCTCGGCGACGACGGCCCCTCGGTGGGTCGCGCCGGTGAGATGGCTCAGCAGGGTGCGCACGTCGAACTCGGTACACGGCGTGGGGCCGTCGAGCTGCTCGGCGCGGACGGACCGGATGAGCTCGGCAGCCTGCTCCGTGGCGCGGCCGAACAGCGGACGGGGATCGTTGGTCATGAAACTCCTCCTGAGTGCGTGGGCAGGAGGAGCATCGCCGGAAAACCTGACAACTGCCGTCAACATTTGCACGGCCCCTCGCCCGCCACGATGCTGATGCCGTGAAGTCCGACCGCCTGCTGTCGATCCTGCTGCTCCTCCAGACCCGCGGCCGGGTCCCCGCCCGCGAACTCGCCGAGCGGTTGGAGGTGTCGGTCCGCACCGTCTACCGCGATGTCGAGGCCCTGTCGGCCGCCGGCGTCCCGGTCTACGCCGAACGCGGCCGGCACGGCGGCATCGAACTGCTCGCCGGGTTCCGTACGGACGTCACGGGGCTGACCGCCGACGAGTCCCGCGCGCTGTTCGTCCTGGCCGCGCAGGGCGCGCACACCGCGCTCGGCCTGGACGCGGCGTTCGGCTCGGCCCTGCGCAAGGTGATGGCCGCACTGCCGGCTCCGCACCGCCCGGCCGCCGAGACGGCCTCCCGCCGCATCCTCGTCGACGCCACCCGCTGGCGTGGCGGGCCGCAACCGGCCGTCGACCTGGAGGTGCTGCGGGACGCGGTCTTCGCCGACCGCAGGCTGCGGCTGCGCTACCGGCACAGCGGAGAGCGCCAGGTGCGGACATACACCGTCGACCCCTACGGCCTCGTCGCCAAGGCGGGCGTCTGGTACCTGGTCGCCGACCGGCGGGCCGAACCCCGGCTCTTCCGGGCGGACCGGGTGCGCTCCGCGCGGCTCCTCGACGATCCCGTACGGCGGCGCCCGGGCGTCGAACTCGCCGACGCCTGGGAGGGCCTGCGACGCCAGGTCGAGGAACGGCCCGGCGGGCTGGACGTCACCGTCCGGGTGCGGCGGGACCGGCTCGACATGTTCCTGCGGCTGACGGCCTTCCTGCCGGCGGAACTCCTCGACGACGACGGCGAGAGCGAGTGGGCGACCGTGCGGCTGACGTACGGACTCCTCCCCGAGACCCGCCAACTGCTCCTGTTCGCCGACCAGGTGGAAGTCCTCTCGCCCCCTCGGGTGCGCGAGGAGCTGGCCCGTGCGGCCGGTTCCGTCACGGAGCTGTACCAGCGCTCCGATGACACACCGGGGTGAACGTCCTGGTCCGCGGGGTGTTTTGAGGCGCGTTTTGCCCTGCTCGCAGGGCGGTCACAGGACGGTCCCAAGGGAGCCCTGAGCGGCGTTGGTTGAGTGCCCGACTCAGGAATCCCCCATCTTCCCTGGAGTTGTCTCTCATGAAGCGTGTGCGTCTCGTTCCTGCCGTGGCCCTGCTGGCGCTCTCGCCCCTGGCCCTGGTGGCCTGCGGCTCCGGCGACTCCTCGACGTCTTCGGACAGCGGCGGCGGTTCCGGCCAGCAGCAGGCCTGCCGGGCGCCTTCGGGGGCGCCGAGCGGGGCGCCTTCGGGTGCGCCTTGGGGGCCCCGTCCGGTGCGCCGTCGGGTGCTGCTTCCGGCGGTGCCGAGCCGACGGGGACTCCGTCCGGGGCGCCTTCGGGGATGCCCAGCGGGGCGCCGGGTGGCGGCCAGGGCGGCCAGGGCGGTTCTGGGGGCGGCCAGGGCGGCGGCTGTGGGGCTCCGGGCGGTGGGGGCCAGGCCGCGGG
This sequence comes from Streptomyces sp. NPDC052064, assembly GCF_055585925.1. Lineage (NCBI taxonomy): Bacteria > Bacillati > Actinomycetota > Actinomycetes > Kitasatosporales > Streptomycetaceae > Streptomyces > Streptomyces sp. NPDC052064. Next base: position 288,975 of record NZ_JBVJJE010000008.1, on the reverse strand, counting down.
CGGGCAGGGGCAGCAGGCCCGGTAGGCGTACGCGGACGGGCCCGGCCCGTCCGGGACACGACAGGGGCGGCGCGCTCGGCGAACGGGCGCGCCGCCCCTGTCCTCGTTCCCGCCGTGCGGTCAGTCCAGCCAGTGATGGCGGCCCAGGCCGATCAGCCGCATCTGCCGGGTCGCCATCTGCGCGACATGCCGGGTCCGCTCCTCGCGCTCCTGCTCCGGCCCCTCCAGCGCCTCCAGGAAGAGCGACGCGGTGATCAGCATCTGGTCGACGTAGAGATGCGCGAGCATCAGCAGGTCGTCCTCGGTCCAGCCCGCGGACACCGGGTCCTTGGCCAGTTCGTCCTTGACCTCCTGGGCGAAACGAGCCAGTTGGTCCCGTATGGCCTCCCGTACCGGCTGGACTCCGCCATGTCGCTCACGGGCGATGAACCGGACATGTGCGGGGTACCCGTCGACGTGACGGGCGATCAGCTCGATGGTGCGTGTGATGCGCTCCTCGCTGTCGCCCGTCGTGGACACCGTCGTCCGGATCATCGGGTGCAGGCTGCCCAGCGCCTCCTCGACCAGGGCCACGCCCAGATCCGCCGTGGAGCGGAAGTGGCGGTAGAAGGCCGTCGGGGCGACACCGACGGCGCGGGTGACCTCGCGCAGCCCCAGGCTGCTCAGACTCTGCTCCTCCAGCAGCCCGAGGGCCGCGTCCAGGAGTGCCTGCCGGGTCTTCTGCTTCTGGGCCTGCCGGATGCCGAGGGTGTGACTCATACCATGCAGTTAACAACTGTTCTCTGTGATTGGGAAGTCATGGGGCGCGCTAGACTGGGAAGTCAGTGAACAACTGTAACTACAACCGTTCACCGAAACCCTGGGGGTTGTTTCCCGTGCTGTTCATCGTCGCCGCACTCCTGCTGCTGGGTGCCGTGCTGGGCACCGTGGCCCACGCGCCGCTCACCTTCTCCGTCGCCGCGGGCGCCGTCATCGCCGTCTGGCTCGGCGTCTTCGCGCTCCGCGAGCGCCACGGCCGCCGGCGCCACACCCAGGCCCACTGACGCCGCACGCGCACGCCGACCATCACCGACCCGACACCGGGAGTCGATCATCATGCAGCTCACCGCTCCGGCCACGCGCCGCACCGGTATCCGCGACACCGACGGCATGGCCGTCGCGTCCTTCATCCTCGGCCTGCTCGGCCTCCTCGTCCTGAACGTCTTCCTCGGCCCGATCGCCATCGTGCTGGCGAGCATCGCCCTGTGGCGCGGCACCCAGCGCCGTGGCCGCGCGTTCCTGGGCCTGGGTCTCGGCGTCGCCGACCTGGTGGTCCTGGTGGCGTTCATGCAGGCCGACAGCACGATCTCGTGGAGCTTCTGAGCCGTCGTCGGACAGCCTTTCGCCGACAAGTCGCGGCCGGCCCGGGGGCGACGGGTCGCAGCCGCGCGGGAAAGCGGTTCACTTCCCTTCAGGTTCGGCCAACCTTGATCTGAGGACGGTCGAGGGGGAGCCGTAGAATCGGGCTCACCATGGCTTACCTCGACCACGCCGCGACCACCCCGATGCTCCCGGAGGCGGCAGAGGCTCTCACCGCCCACCTGGGTGCCACCGGCAACGCCTCCTCCCTCCACGCATCCGGCCGGCAGGCCCGCCGCACCGTCGAGGAGGCCCGCGAGACCCTCGCCGAAGCCCTCGGCGCCCGCCCCAGCGAGGTCGTCTTCACCTCGGGCGGCACGGAGGCCGACAACCTCGCCGTCAAGGGCCTTTACTGGTCACGCCGCGACGCCGACCCGGCCCGCACCCGCGTCCTCGCCAGCCCCGTCGAGCATCACGCGGTCCTCGACGCCGTGCACTGGCTCGGCGAACACGAGGGCGCCACCATCGAGTACCTGCCGGTCGACGCCCACGGCCGCGTCCACCCGGAAGCCCTGCGCGAGGCGATCGCCCGCAACCCCGACGACGTGGCCCTCGCCACCGTCATGTGGGCGAACAACGAGATCGGGACGATTCTGCCGATCCGCGAACTCGCCGACGTGGCCGCCGAGTCCGGTGTCCCGCTGCACTCCGACGCCGTTCAGGCCTTCGGCCAGATCCCCGTGGACTTCGCCGCCTCCGGCCTCGCCGCGATGGCGGTGTCGGGCCACAAGATCGGCGGACCCTACGGCATCGGCGCCCTGATCCTCGGCCGCGAACACACCCCCGTACCCGTCCTGCACGGCGGCGGCCAGGAGCGGCATGTGCGCTCCGGCACCCTCGACGTGCCCGCCATCGCCTCCTTCGCGGTCGCCGGGCGGCTGGCCGCCGAGCAGCGCGAGTGGTTCGCCCGCGAGATCGGCGCCCTGCGCGACGCCCTCGTCACCGCGGTCCGTACGGCGGTGCCGGACGCGATCCTGGGCGGCGACCCGGACCCGGAGGGACGGCTCCCGGCCAACGCGCACTTCACGTTCCCCGGCTGTGAGGGCGACTCCCTGCTGCTCCTGCTCGACGCCCAGGGCATCGAGTGCTCCACCGGCTCCGCCTGCACCGCCGGCGTCGCCCAGCCCAGCCACGTCCTCCTCGCCACCGGCACCGACCCCGACCTCGCCCGCGGCACCCTCCGCTTCTCCCTCGGCCACACCTCCACGGAGGCCGACATCGAGGCCCTGGCGAAGGCCATCGGCCCGGCGGTGGAACGGGCGCGGGCGGCGGGGCTGACCTGAGGGCAGGTCAGTCGGACACCGGCCGTGACGGCTTCTGTCCGCCTTGGGTCCGCGACGGCGCGGTGGCGGCCGCGGCCGTGATGGCGCGGAGCACGGACTTCTGGGGGTCGACGCTCGGTGTCGGCGGGAACTTGGCCGCCAGACCCTTCAACAGCCGGATGTAGGCGGCTCGTTGGGGCGGACGGGGCTCCGCACGGCCCGCTTCCCACGCACTCACGGTCTCCCTGCGGACCCCCAGCGCGTGGGCCACGCTCTCCTGGCTGAGACTGCCGGCCTCGCGCAGCCGTTTGCGCTCGGCGGGCTCGGGCAGCCCGCCCGCCGGCGAAGCCTCTTTCAGCAGGGCGTCGACAGCGGAGAGCAACGCTTTCCCCTGATCCTCGGACACGCTGGTCACCTCCCGTTTTCGTTCCTGGGAGCGTACCGAACCGCACGCTGAAACGTGCATTGAAGCGCGCATGGAATCCCTCAGTTGGAACGCACATGTTCCGCACGTGGAACGCTCGCCATCGCTTTTCCGGGAGGCAGTCGATGCTGAAGCTGCGTGGATGCCGCTGACCTGGGGATCTGCTGGTCGGATTCGGTGATCGCTACCGTCCCGGCCCCTGAACTGACATCGGACGGTTCTGTCAGACAGGGATAGTTTTCCGGGCCGCAGATTGTCGCCTTCTGCAGAAGAGCTCTCATCGTGCTCAACGTTAACGTGAGCGTTGCGCGCACGTTCCTCACGGGTCGCGCACGCTCCCCGTCTGCGGGAATCGCCTGCCCTTCGGAACGGAACATGCCATGCCTTCGCACGCGCTGACCGAAGCCGCTGCCGCTGCCGCGCCCATGTATCTCACGGCCGCTGTCACGGCCTGCCTCGGGCTCCTCGCTCTGGCGGTCAAGCTCGTCCTGCGCAAGCTCAAGCAGCGCCGCCAGGACCTCGCCGGTCCGCTGCAGGCGCTGACCGCCCTGTTCGCACTGCTCAAAGTTCTGGACACCAGGCCCACGACCGCCAAGGACCTGGAACTCATCCAGGAGCACGTCGACGTCCTCGAGGGCGCGGTACTCAGGCGGAAGAGGCTCGGCAAGATCCTCGACGAGGTCGTCCGCCTCGCCGGTGCGTACCGGGCCATCGAGTTACCGGAGGTAGGCCATCGCCTCCCGGCCGGTCTGAGTGCCAGCGCCCTGTACGAGCGCTCGCGCAGGCAGGGCACCGTCGCGCGGGAGCTCCAGGCCGCCGTCGTCGCCGCGACGGAACGGATCGGGCGCATGCACCGCCGCTGATCATTTGCCGGCTCATGCCCGTGACCACTGCTCGCTCACGCCCGTGCCGTACGCGCCTCACGCACCAGCCGCATGTACCTGTCCCAGTCCCAGTGCCGCCCCGGGTCCGTGTGGTCCGTGCCCGGGACCTCCACGTGGCCGATGATGTGCTCGCGGTCGACGGGTATGTCGTAGCGCGCGCAGATCCGGGCCGTGAGCCGGGCCGAGGCCTCGTACATCTCGTCAGTGAAGTCCTGCGGGCGGTCCACGAAACCCGCGTGCTCGATGCCGACACTGCGCTCGTTGTAGGAGCGGTTGCCCGCGTGGTACGCCACGTCCAGCTCGCGGATCATCTGGGCGATGTGCCCGTCCTTGCGGACGATGTAGTGCGAGGCCGCCTTGTGTGCCGGGTCCTGGAAGGCCTTCACCGCGCTGTCGAAGCTGCCCTGGGTGACATGGACGACCACCATGTCTATGCCGTAGTCGTCCGGCCGGTCCGCGCGGCGCCAGTTCGCGTCCGACGCGGCCACCCAGCGCGCGCCCGCGTAGTCGACCTCGCCCTCCTTGCGCGGCTTCTCGACGCCCGGCACGCGCCACCACAGCCGGCCCAGCTCGTCCCGGGCCAGCACCGCGGAACCCGCGGCGGCCGCCACCCCGCCGACGATCAGGGCCCGCCGCCCGATGCGCCGGTCCGTGTCCTTGGATGCTCGTCTCGCCCCCATGTGATCGCCAACGGATACCCGGCGGTCTTGGTTCCCGCGCCCCCGTACCCTGGAAGGGTTATGACTGACACCCCGCAGCGCTCCCGTCCCCTCCGCGTCCTGGCCGCCATGTCCGGCGGAGTCGACTCCGCCGTCGCCGCCGCCCGCGCGGCCGAGGCGGGCCACGACGTGACCGGCGTCCACCTCGCGCTCTCCGCCAACCCTCAATCCTTCCGGACGGGCGCGCGGGGCTGCTGCACCATCGAGGACTCGCGCGACGCCCGCCGCGCCGCGGACGTCATCGGCATCCCCTTCTACGTGTGGGACCTCGCCGACCGCTTCCGTGAGGACGTCGTCGAGGACTTCGTCGCCGAGTACGAGGCCGGCCGCACCCCCAACCCCTGCCTGCGCTGCAACGAGAAGATCAAGTTCGCGGCGCTGCTGGACAAGGCGCTGGCGCTCGGCTTCGACGCGGTCTGCACGGGCCACTACGCGCAGGTCGTGACCCTGCCCGACGGCACCCGCGAGCTGCACCGCGCCTCCGACATGGCCAAGGACCAGTCGTACGTCCTCGGCGTCCTGGACGAGAAGCAGCTCGCCCACGCGATGTTCCCGCTCGGTGACACGGTCACCACCAAGGACGAGATCCGCGCGGAGGCCGAGCGCAGGGGCCTGGCGGTGGCCAAGAAGCCCGACTCGCACGACATCTGCTTCATCGCCGACGGCGACACCCAGGGTTTTCTGGCGGGCCGGCTCGGCAGGTCCGAGGGCGACATCGTCGACGAGTCCGGCAACCGGCTCGGCACGCACGAAGGCGCGTACGGCTTCACCATCGGTCAGCGCAAGGGCCTGCGCATCGGCACCCCGGCGCCCGACGGCAAGCCGCGCTACGTCCTCGACATCTCCCCGGTCACCAACACGGTCACGGTCGGCCCGGCCGACGCGCTCGACGTCAGCGCCCTGACCGCGATCAAGCCGCGCTGGTGCGGCGTCGCCCCCACCGGCCCGGGCACCTACACGGCCCAGCTCCGCGCCCACGGCGGCGAGACCGAGGTCACCGCCGAGCTGGTCGACGGCCACCTGGAGGTGTCGTTCGCGGAGCCGGTCCGCGGCGTCGCCCCCGGCCAGGCGATCGTCCTGTACGACGACACACGCGTGGTGGGGTCGGCGACGATCGCGTCGACGACTCGCGCTACGGCGGGCGTGGCCTGACCCTGCGGGCGTCCGGGGGCGGGCAGGCTCCACGCGCGCGTGCCCCCGTCCCTCTCGGCCCCGCGTGAAGAATTCAGCTCAGCCCCGCGTGAAGAAATCCACCAGCACCGGCGCCATCACGTTCGGCTCCACCATGTGCGTCTGCCCCTGGAGCGTCCGGTACGACCCGTCGGGGACGGAGTCCGCGATCGCCCGGGCCGCCTCGCGGAGCCAGGCAGGGCTCGCGTCGCCCGCGACCGCCAGGACCGGGACGCCGACCGAGCCCAGCCGGGCGCGCGGCACCCGGCCGTCGCGCATGACGGCGTCGTCGTAGGCGAGGCTCGGGGCGATCGACTCCATGGCGGCCCACATGGGGGACTGGCGGGCGCCCTGGATCACGCCCTCACCGAGGCCGGTCAGTCGCAGAAACAGCTCGACCGCGTCCCCGCGCCGCCCCTCACCGAGTGCCTCCGTCAGACGCTCGGTGTACTCCGCGCGTTCCCTGGCGCCCTCCTCGGACATCGCGAACGGCGTCTCGTAGACCGCGACGCGCCGCACCGGCAGGCCGCTCGCCGCCGCCTCCAGCGCCAGTGCCCCGCCCGACGAGATGCCGTACAGGAACGCCTCGCCGCCCACCGCCTCGATCACCGCCGCCAGGTCCTCGACCTCGCGCTCCACGGCGTACGGCGCCGTGTCCCCACTGGCACCGCGGCCCCGGCGGTCGTACACGACGGCCTGGAAACGCTCCGAGAGCGACACGGCGAGCGGCGCCAGGGTGCCGCCCGTCGACATCGCGCCGCTCACCAGGACGACCGCGGGGCCCCGGCCGGTGCTCTCGTAGGCGATGCGGGTGCCGTCACGCGAAAGGATCTTCTTGTCCATGCCAATGCAGACTGCCGCACGGCACGGTGTTCATCGATGAGGCGGGCCGCGCGTCAGCCGATCACATCACTTCCACCTCGTAGAAGCACAGGTGGTCCTTGATCTCCGCGACGTCCGGCTTGGGCTCCGGATACGCCCAGACGAGGTCCGCGGCGTCCGGCAGCGACCAGTAGGACGCGGTGCCCTTGAACGGGCAGTACGTGCGCGTGCCGGACGGCGTCAGCAGGTCGAGGCGTACGTCCTCGGCCGGGATGTAGTAGCGATCGGGACAGCCCGTCTCGCGCAGGACGAGCGGCCGGTCGCTCTCCGCCAGGACCTGCCCGGCGTACACCACGCGCACGGGCCGGTCACTCTTCTTGATGGTGATGCGATGCCCGGTGGTCACGAACGCCCTCCTCGGGGTAGCGGACTCCTCGGATACAGCGCACGTCGAAGCGGAGTTCTTCCCTCGCCGCAGGAGGCCACCCATGCAAGCCACGGAACCGGCCAGAAACCGCAGCGCCCTGGCCCACCAGGTCCGGTACGCCCTGCGCCACCCGGAGCGCGTGCCCGCGCACGCCCGGCGCGCGGCGCGGGACGCCTGGCTGCGGCTGCGGTACCGCGACGACCACATCGCGTACTACCGCGCCGTGATGGCCTCCGACGCGGCGCGCAGCGCGGAGGCGGCGGTGGGACACAACCCCTCGCGTGAGGCGTGGGTGCGGATCGGACGCATGCAGTTCGACTACATGGTGGGGCACGGCCTCCAGCCGCACCACCGCATGCTGGAGATCGGCTGCGGCAACCTGCGCGCCGGGCGGCTGTTCATCGACTACCTCGACGCCGGGCACTACTACGGCATCGACATCTCGCCACACATCCTGCTCGCCGCCCAGGACACCCTCGCGGCCGAGAAACTCCAGCCCAAACTGCCCTATCTGGCGCTCGCCGACGACCTCACCTTCGCTTTCCTGCCCGACGGGCACTTCGACGTCGTGCACGCGCACAGCGTCTTCTCGCACTCGCCGCTGCACGTCATCGAGGAGTGCTTCGCCCATGTCGGCCGGATCCTCGCCCCCGGCGGGTTCTTCGACTTCACGTTCGACCGCACCGAGGGCGAGGAGCACCAGGTGCTGCACGAGGACTTCTACTACCGGACGGCGACGCTGACCGAACTCGCCGCCAAGTACGGCCTGGACGCACGCTTCATGGACGACTGGGAACAACTCCCGCACCGGCAGTCCAAAATGCGCGTCGCCACGACGGTGGACCGGGCCCGTACGGTGGTCCCATGAACATCTGTGTCTTCCTCTCCGCCGCCGACCTCGACGAGCGCTACACCCGTCCCGCGCGGGAGTTCGCCAAGCTGCTGGGCAAGGGCGGCCACACCCTGGTGTGGGGCGGCTCCGACGTCGGCCTCATGAAGGTGGTCGCCGACGGCGTGCAGGAGGCGGGCGGCCGGCTCGTCGGCGTCTCCGTGCAGTTCCTGGCCGCCAAGGCCCGCCCCGGCGTCGACGAGATGGTCGTCGCCCGTGACCTCGCCGAGCGCAAGAAGCTGCTCCTGGAGAAGGCCGACGCCGTGGTGATCATGGTCGGCGGCACCGGCACGCTCGACGAGGCGACGGAGATCCTGGAACTGAAGAAGCACGGCCACACGGACAAGCCCGTGGTCCTGCTCAACACCGAGGGCTTCTACGACGGCCTGAAGGTGCAGTTCCGCCGTATGGAGGACGAGGGCTTCCTGCCCCGCCCGCTCACCGACCTGGTGTTCTTCGCGGAGGAGCCGGTGGGGGCGCTGGCGTACCTGGAGGAGAGCCGGGGCATCGAGTGACCGCGCGCTGATGCGAGCATGGCGGGCATGGCTACTCATGTGATCACCGGAGCCGGCTCCGGCATCGGCGCCGCCGTGGCCCGCCGTCTGCACGCGCGCGGGGACGACCTCGTGCTGCACGCGCGCGACGCGGGCCGCGCGAAGGAGCTGGCGGCCGAGTTCCCCGGAGCGAAGACCCTGGTCGGCGACCTGGCCGACCCCGACAAGCTCTCCTGGGCCTTCTCCCACCAGTCGCTGCCCGACCGCGTGGACTCGCTGCTGCACATCGCCGGGGTCGTCGACCTCGGCCCGGTCGGCGAGCTCACCCCGAAGACCTGGCGCCACCAGCTCAACGTCAACCTCGTCGCCCCGGCGGAGCTGACCCGCCACTTCCTGCCCCAGCTGCGCGCCGCCCGGGGGCACGTGGTCTTCGTCAACTCCGGCGCCGGGCTCAACGCCCACGCCGGCTGGTCCGCGTACGCCGCCTCCAAGCACGGTCTGAAGGCCCTCGCCGATTCCCTCCGCCACGAGGAGCACGCGGGCGGCGTCCGCGTCACCTCGGTCTATCCCGGCCGCACGGCCAGCCCCATGCAGGCCAAGGTCCACCAGCAGGAGGGCAAGGAGTACGACGCGTCGAAGTGGATCGACCCCGAGTCGGTCGCCACGACGATCGTCATGGCCCTGGACCTGCCGAGGGACGCCGAGGTCAACGACCTGACGGTACGTCCGGGGAACTGACCGGCCGGGCCGCTGCGTAGGCTGCTCCGGTGAGCGAAAACAGCCAGTTCAGGTTCGGTGCCGCCACAGGCGTCGGCTCCATGCCCGGGGGCGATGCCCGGGAAGCCGTCAGAACCGTCACCGGAACCTTCGAGGACTTCCCCTTCCTGCCCGAACTGCCCGCCCGCGGCCCCGGCGCGGACATGATCGGGCGGACCGCCGGCCTGCTCGTCGAGCTGTACGCGCGCGTGGAGCCCAGCGGCTGGCGGCTCGGCGACCGCCCGGGGCGGGACACCAGACGGGCCCGCTCCTGGCTCGGCGAGGACCTCGACGCGCTGGAGGAATTCACGCAGGAGTACGCGGGGCCGCTGAAGGTCCAGGCCGTGGGGCCCTGGACCCTCGCCGCCAACCTGGAGCTGCGGAACGGCGAGGCAGCCCTCTCCGACCCCGGCGCCTGCCGAGACCTCGCCGCCTCCCTCGCCGAGGGGCTCCGGCTGCACCTCGCCGAGGTCCGGCGGCGGGTCCCCGGCGCGCAGCTCGTCCTCCAGCTCGACGAGCCGTCCCTCACCGCCGTCCTGCGCGGCCAGGTGAAGACCGCCAGCGGCTACCGCACCCACCGGGCCGCCGACCGGCAGATCGTCGAGCAGACGCTGCGCGACCTCGTCGGGGTGCACACCGACGGGCCCGTCGTCGTCCATTCCTGCGCCCCCGACGTCCCGTTCGCCCTGCTGCGCCGGGTGGGTGCGGCGGCCCTCTCCTTCGACTTCTCCCTGCTCACCGAGCGTGACGACGAGGTGATCGGGGAGGCGGTGGAGGGCGGTACCCGGCTCTTCACCGGTGTCGTCCCGTCCGCGGAGGGCCCATTGTCAGACCCTGCCGGTAGCGTCATGAGTGTCAGGACGCTGTGGCGCAGGCTGGGGCTGTCACCGGGGCTTCTCGCGGAGGCGGTCACGGTCACACCGGCGTGCGGACTCGCGGGGGCCTCCCCGGGGTACGCGCGCACGGCTCTAGCCCACTGCGCCCGGGCGGCGAGATCCCTCGCGGACAACCCAGAGTAACGGGAGGACGACACGGTGGCCGGCGACAAGCAAGCGGAGACGACGACGGTGCCCGCCGAGGCACGGGAGAAGCACGCGCGCCTCGCGGAGCAGATCGAAGAGCACCGCTTCCGCTACTACGTGAAGGACGCTCCCGTCGTCAGCGACGCGGAGTTCGACCAGTTGCTTCGTTCCCTGGAGGCGCTGGAGGAGGAGTTCCCGGAGCTGCGCACGCCGGACTCGCCGACCCAGAAGGTCGCCGGCTCGTACGAGACGGAGTTCACGGCGGTCGAGCACCGCCAGCGCATGCTCTCCCTCGACAACACGTTCAACGACGAGGAGATGGCCGCCTGGTCGGAGCGCATCGCCAGGGAACTGGGCGAGCAGGACTACCACTTCCTGTGCGAGCTGAAGGTCGACGGCCTCGCCGTGAACCTCACCTACGAGCACGGCCGTCTCACCCGCGCCGCGACCCGCGGCGACGGCCGCACCGGCGAGGACATCACACCGAACGTCCGGACGATCGCGGAGATCCCCGAGCGCCTCAAGGGCGACTCCGTCCCCGACCTCGTGGAGATCCGCGGCGAGGTCTACTTCCCGATGGAGAAGTTCCAGGGGCTCAACGCCCGTCTGGTCGAGGCCGGTGACAAGCCCTTCGCCAACCCGCGCAACGCGGCGGCCGGTTCACTGCGCCAGAAGGACCCGCGCGTCACGGCCACCCGCCCCCTGCACATGGTCGTCCACGGCATCGGCGCTCTGGAGGGCTTCACCGGCCTGACCCGCCTATCCCAGGCCTACGACCTGCTGAAGACCTGGGGCCTGCCCACCTCCCGGCACAACAAGGTGGTCGACGGCCTCGACGGCGTACGGGAGTTCATCGCGTACTTCGGCGAGAACCGCCACTCCGTGGAGCACGAGATCGACGGCGTGGTCGTCAAGCTCGACGAGATCCCGCTCCAGGGCCGCCTCGGCTCCACCTCGCGCGCCCCGCGCTGGGCGATCGCGTACAAGTACGCGCCGGAGGAGGTCAACACCAAGCTCGTCGACATCCGCGTGGGCGTGGGCCGCACGGGCCGGGTCACGCCGTACGCCCAGGTCGAGCCGGTCACGGTCGCGGGCTCCGAGGTCGAGTTCGCCACGCTGCACAACCAGGACGTGGTCAAGGCCAAGGGCGTCCTCATCGGTGACACGGTGGTGCTGCGCAAGGCCGGTGACGTCATCCCGGAGATCCTCGGACCGGTCGCCGACCTGCGCGACGGCAGCGAGCGCGAGTTCGTGATGCCGAGCGAGTGCCCCGAGTGCGGTACGGCACTGCGGCCGATGAAGGAGGGCGACGTCGACCTGCGCTGCCCGAACGCCCGCACCTGCCCGGCCCAGTTGCGCGAGCGCCTGTTCTACCTCGCGGGCCGCAAGGCGCTGGACATCGAGCACTTCGGCTACGTCGCCGCCGCCGCCCTCACCAAGCCGCTGGAGCCCGAGGACCCGCCGCTGGTGGACGAGGGCGACCTGTTCGACCTCACCATCGACCAGCTGCTGCCCATCAAGGCGTACGTCCTCGACCCGGACAGTGGTCTGCCCAAGCGCGACCCGAAGACCGGCGAGGAGAAGGTCGCCACGATCTTCGCCAACCAGGAGGGCCAGCCCCGCAAGAACGCCCTCGCCATGCTGGAGAACATCGCGGCGGCCAAGCAGCGCCCCCTCGCCCGCATCCTCACCGGTCTGTCGATCCGTCACGTCGGCCCCGTCGCGGCCGAGGCGCTGGCCCGCGAGTTCCGCTCGATCGAGCGCATCGACCAGGCCACGGAGGAGGAACTGAAGAACACCGACGGGGTCGGCCCGATCGTCGCCGCCGCCGTCAAGGAGTGGTTCGCCGAGGACTGGCACCGCGAGATCATCCGAAAGTGGAAGGCCGCCGGCGTCCGCATGGAGGAGGAGAGCACCGGCGAGGACGAAGGGCCGCGCCCGCTCGAAGGGCTCACGGTCGTCGTCACGGGCACGCTCGAACACTTCACGCGGGACGGCGCCAAGGAGGCGTTGCAGAGCCGCGGAGCGAAGGTGACCGGCTCGGTTTCGAAGAAGACTTCATTCGTCGTTGTGGGTGACAGCCCGGGATCGAAATACGACAAGGCGATGCAGCTGAAGGTCCCGGTCCTGAACGAGGAGGGTTTCGGAGTCCTGCTCGAACAAGGGCCGGACGCCGCGGCCGAAGTCGCCCTTTCGGCTGAGGAGTAGCGGTTGAAGGCCACCCGTTCGGCGCATACCAGATGCATACGGGTGGCTGGGGCGCATTCGGGCAACCGTCGGCGACCGCTGCCCGTGGAAGCCTTCTGCGGCCTACTGTTGAGATGTGCGCCTGCCGTGCCCAGCTGCGGTCGGGGCATCTTCGTGCTCGCGGAGCACGGGGAAGGGTTTTCCAACGCGGGCCGCCCAAGGGTTGTCGGGCACCGGGCCGCGGGGCGTGGGCACCGCCGGCTGTGAGAGGGACGGGAATGGAACCGACCGAGAGCGCCGCGCCGGGCTCACGGCTGCGCCTGCGCCGCATGGCGGTCGTATGGCGTGCAGTCCGTGGGACGGGGCGTCCGGGCGTGGAAGTGCGCCCCGTCGGACAGTACACCGCGGACGGGCGCACCTCCGGGGGGCGCGCCGCGGCGGACGGCCGCGGCGCCGCACAGCCGGTCACCGAGCACACGTCCGGCCTGACCGGCGCGGACGCGGAACGGCACCTGTCCTGGCCCGCGCTTCCCGCGGCGGTCGTCGCGGCGGCCGGATTCGTCCTGGGTGCCGGGTTCTACCGCGCCTTCACCGGCGGCCACGCGCTCTTCCCCTCCGGCACGGCCGGCTGGGCGCTGGCCGTGCTGACCGGCATCATCGTCGGCCACCTCGTCATGCTCGGCCGCTCCCGCTGGTGGGGCGGCACCGGCTCGGGCGCCGCCCTCACGCTCGCCGTGCTGCTGCTGTACGGCTGGCTGCCGGCCGGCATGGTCAGCCTCACGGTCGTCGTGCTGGTCGGCATAGCCCGCCGCAACCGCTGGCGCCAGGGCATCCTGCACGGGGCGGTCGACCTCCTCGGCATCGGCGCCGGCGCCCTGGTGCTGGGCGTCTTCGGATCCGTACCGTCCGTCGAGTCCCCCTCGGATCCGGACAGCTGGACGCTCTACACCGCGCCCGAGGTGGTCATGGTCGCCGTCTCCTACCTGGCGGTCACCCGCGTCCTGCTCTGGTACCTGCACGCCCCGCGCCCCGGCCTGCCCACCGTCGCCCGCACCGCCCTGGTCAGACAGGGCCTGGTCGCGGTCGCGCTGCTGGGGATCGCGCCGCTGGTCTGCGTCGTGGCCGTGGCCAAGCCGATCCTGCTGCCGCTGTTCTCCATCCCCCTCATCGCCCTGGACTCCACGCTCTGGATAGCCCGGGCCAGGGCCGAGGAGCAGCTGCGCGACCCGCTGACCGGGCTGCCCAACCGTCAGTGGCTGCTGGAGCGCATCTGGACCGCGCTGGACGACGCCGAGCGGATCGACGCGCGCGCCGCCCTGATGCTGATCGACCTCGACCGCTTCCGGTCGGTCAACGACACGCTCGGTCATCTGGCCGGTGACCGGCTGCTCCTCCAGATCGCCGACCGGCTGCGGGTGGCGCTGCCGCGCGGGGCGGAGGCCGCGCGGCTCGGCGGGGACGAGTTCGCCGTCTTACTGCCGGTCGCCGACTCCACGACGTCCGCGACCCGAATCGCCCGCAACCTGGTCTCCGCGCTCAGCTCCCCGCTCGACCTCGACGGCCTCACCCTCGTCCTGGAGGCCAGCGCCGGGGTCGCCGTCTTCCCCGACCACGCCCTGGACGCCGAAGGTCTGCTGCGGCGGGCGGACGTGGCGATGTACCAGGCGAAGCGGGACCGTACGGGCGTGGAGGTCTACGAGTCCAAGCGCGACTCGAACACCCCGGACCGGCTCGGTCTGCTGGGAGACCTCCGAAGGGCGCTGGACGCCCACGAGGTCGAGCTGCACTACCAGCCCAAGGTCCGCTTCGACGGACAGGTCGCGGGTCTGGAGGCCCTGGTCCGCTGGGTGCACCCCGAGCGGGGCAAGGTGCCGCCGGACGAGTTCATAGCGATCGCCGAGTCCTCCGGCCTGATGCCCCATCTCACCGAGTACGTCCTGGAGACCGCGCTCGCCCAGGTCGCACGGTGGCGGGCCCAGGGACTGTTCGTCCCGGTCGCGGTCAACGTGTCCCCGCGTGACGTCCACACCCCCGGCTTCGCCGGCTCGGTCGCCGCCCGGCTGGCCCGGCACGGAGTCCCGGCGGGAGCGCTCCAACTGGAGATAACGGAACACGTCCTGCTGGAGGATCCGGGGCGTGCAGCCGACACGCTCAACGCGCTGACCGGGCACGGCGTGAAGATGTCCCTGGACGACTTCGGCACGGGCTACTCGTCGCTGGTGCACCTGCGCCGGCTCCCGGTCAGCGAACTGAAGATCGACCGCTCGTTCGTCGCCCGGCTCGCCGTCGACACCGAGGACGCGGAGATCGTGCGCTGCACGGTCGACCTCGCGCACTCCCTCGGCCTGCTCGTCGTCGCCGAGGGCGTCGAGGACGACGAGACCTGGGAGCGCCTGCGGGACCTCGGCTGCGACGCCGTACAGGGATGGCTCGTAGCGGCGGCGATGCCTCCGGAGGAGACCACGGCGTGGCTGCGGGCGCGGGGTCCCCGGGGGTGGCAGCGGCCGCGCGCTGCGCTGCCCGCGGCGACGGCCGACGAGTAGGCCCCCGCTGTTGCGCTCGCCCGTGGCGCACTCCCCGGGGTGAGCGCTCAGTCCGTGCCCTGCGGCACGAAGCGGCCGATGAACAGCGCCAGCCGTCGCTCGTGCGCCTCCTCGGGCAGCCGGCCGCTGCGCATCAGGGTCACCAGCCCGTGCAGCCCGGCCCAGTACGTCTCCGTCAGCGCTCCCATGTCCTCGCCCTCGGCCGCGATCGGCCGGACGGCCTGCATCAGCTCGCCGAAGGCGTCCTGGAGAGCCGCCGGCGCCTCGGGGGTGGCGAAGGGCAGGTCCACGGCGAGCGTGAAGATCACGTCGTAGAGCGCGGGCCGCCGCCGGGCGAAGGCGGTGTACGCCGCGCCCACCGCCGCCAGTGCCTCGCGGGTGCTCCCGGTCGCCGTGCGCGCCGCCCGGAGCTCGTCGGCCAGGTCCGCGCAGCCCTGCACCGCCACCGCCGCCATGATCGCGCCCTTGCCCTTGAAGTGGCTGTAGAGGACCGGCTGGCTGTACTCGATCTCATCGGCGAGCCGACGGGTGGTGACCGCGTCCCAGCCCTCCGCCTCCGCCAGTTCCCGTGCGGCCGTCACGATCAGTCGCTCGCGTTCGGCTCGTTCGCGCTCCCGGCGCGTCTGGATCGTCATGCGAGAAATTCTAGCACCGCTAGCATTCCTGTCGATGCTCTGCTAGCTTCGCTCTCATCGCTAGCACCGCTAGAAACGAGGAGAAGACGTGACCGTCGCCGCATACACCCTGGCTGTCGTGCTCAACCTGTTCTGCCTGTTCCTCGGCTACCGGTTCCTGTTCCAGCCCGCCCCCTCCGCTGCCGGTTACGGCGTCCCGGCAGATCCCGGCGGCGACGCCGGCGCCTACCTGACGATCAAGGGCCTGCGAGACGGAACCTTCGGGCTGGTCGGGCTGGCACTGCTCGCCTTCGCGGGGGCCCGGGCCGAGGCCTGGTTCATGCTCGGCGTGGCACTCGTGCCGCTCGGCGACATGCTGATCGTGCTGCGCCACGGCGGTACGAAGGCGGTGGCCTTCGGGATCCACTTCGCCACCGCGGTCGTCGTCCTGATCACTGCCGGACTGCTCTTCGCGGTCTGAGCGCGCTCCCTGAGCCTCCGGGGCGGCAAACCGTTTCACGGGCACGGCCCCCCGCCCCATAGGATTAGGCCACACCACATTCACTCACCCCAGAGGATCGCTGCATGCCTGGCATCACGCGCGAGGAGGTCGCCCACCTCGCCCGGCTGGCGCGTCTGGAGCTGAAGCCCGAAGAGCTTGACCACTTCGCGGGACAGCTGGACGACATCATCGGCGCGGTGGCCCGCGTCAGCGAGGTCGCCGACCAAGACGTACCGCCGACCTCGCACCCGCTCCCGCTGACGAACGTCATGCGCCCGGACGAGGTCCGTCCCTCGCTCACCCCCGAGCAGACGCTCTCCGGAGCCCCGGCCCAGGAGCAGCAGCGTTTCAAGGTGCCGCAGATCCTGGGGGAGGAGTAACCCGCCATGACGGACAGCCCCATCATCAAGCTCACGGCTGCCGAGACCGCCGCGAAGATCGCCTCCGGCGAGCTCACGGCCGTCGAGGTCACCGAGGCCCATCTGGCCCGGATCGAGGCCGTCGACGAGAAGGTGCACGCCTTCCTGCACGTGGACCGCGAGGGCGCGCTCGCCCAGGCCCGCGCCGTCGACGAGAAGCGGGCCAAGGGGGAGAAGCTCGGTCCGCTGGCCGGCGTTCCCCTGGCGCTCAAGGACATCTTCACCACCGAGGGGATCCCGACCACCGTCGGTTCGAAGATCCTCGAGGGCTGGATCCCGCCGTACGACGCGACCGTCACCAAGCGGCTCAAGGCCGCCGACGTGGTCATCCTCGGCAAGACCAACATGGATGAGTTCGCCATGGGGTCCTCCACCGAGAACAGCGCCTACGGGCCGACCGGCAACCCCTGGGACCTGACCAAGATCCCCGGCGGCTCCGGCGGCGGTTCGTCCGCCGCGCTCGCCTCCTTCCAGGCGCCCCTCGCCATCGGTACCGACACCGGCGGCTCCATCCGCCAGCCCGCCGCCGTCACCGGCACGGTCGGCGTGAAGCCGACGTACGGCGGGGTGTCCCGCTACGGCATGGTCGCCTTCTCCTCCTCCCTCGACCAGGGCGGCCCCTGCGCCCGCACGGTCCTGGACGCGGCCCTGCTGCACGAGGTGATCGCCGGCCACGACCCGATGGACTCCACCTCGATCGACGCCCCGGTCCCGCCGGTCGTCGAGGCCGCCCGCAACGGCAGCGTCGAGGGCATGCGCGTCGGCGTCGTCAAGCAGTTCCGCGGCGAGGGCTACCAGGCCGGCGTCATCCAGCGGTTCGACGAGTCCGTCGCGCTGCTGAAGGAACTGGGCGCCGAGATCGTCGAGCTGGACTGCCCGTCCTTCGACCTGGCGCTGTCGGCGTACTACCTGATCGCGCCGTCCGAGTGCTCCTCCAACCTCGCCCGCTTCGACGGCCTGCGCTACGGGCTGCGGACCGGCGACGACGGCACGCACTCCGCCGAGGAGGTCACCTCCCTGACCCGCGAGGCCGGCTTCGGCCCCGAGGTCAAGCGCCGCATCATGCTCGGCACGTATGCCCTGTCGAGCGGCTACTACGACGCCTACTACGGCAGCGCCCAGAAGGTCCGCACGCTCATCAAGCAGGACTTCGACAAGGCGTTCGAGCAGGTCGACGTCATCGTCTCGCCGACGACCCCGACCACCGCCTTCCCGATCGGCGAGCGCGCCGACGACCCGATGGCGATGTACCTCGCCGACCTGTGCACCATCCCGACCAACCTGGCGGGCAACGCGGCCATGTCGCTGCCGTGCGGCCTCGCCCCGGAGGACAACCTCCCGGTCGGCCTGCAGATCATCGCCCCCGTCATGAAGGACGACCGCCTTTACAAGGTGGGCGCCGCCGTCGAGGCCGCCTTCGTGGAAAAGTGGGGCCACACGCTGATCGAGGAGGCTCCGTCGCTGTGAGCGCACTGTCCAAGGCCAAGGGCTTCAAGAAGTCCAAGTCCGGTCTGTACGTGTCGATGGCCACGTCGGCCTTCGGCGCCGTCGGTGTCTACAAGCAGATCAAGAAGGCCCGCGGAGACAACGACACGCTGCGGCTGCTCGACGCCGTCGTGACCGGTGCCGCGGTCGTCACCAACCTGGCCATTCTGTATCGCGAGCTGAAGCAGCTGGGCGATGACGACGTTCTGCTGGGCTGAGAGGGAAGTTTCACCGTGACCATCACGACCGACCTGGTGTCGTACGAGGAAGCACTCGCGTCGTACGACCCCGTCATGGGCCTCGAGGTCCATGTCGAACTCGGCACCAAGACCAAGATGTTCTGCGGCTGTTCGACCGCCCTCGGCCAGGACGCCAACGCGCAGACCTGCCCCGTCTGCCTCGGCCTGCCCGGCGCGCTCCCGGTCGTCAACGCGACCGGCGTCGAGTCCGCGATCAAGATCGGCCTCGCGCTGAACTGCGAGATCGCCGAGTGGTGCCGCTTCGCCCGGAAGAACTACTTCTATCCGGACATGCCGAAGAACTTCCAGACCTCCCAGTACGACGAGCCGATCGCCTTCAACGGCTACCTCGACGTGCAACTGGAGGACGGCGAGACCTTCCGCGTGGAGATCGAGCGCGCCCACATGGAGGAGGACACCGGCAAGTCCACGCACGTGGGCGGTGCGACGGGCCGTATCCACGGCGCCTCGCACTCGCTCCTGGACTACAACCGCGCCGGCATCCCGCTCATCGAGATCGTCACCAAGCCGATCGTCGGCGCGGGCGACCGTGCCCCCGAGGTGGCGAAGGCGTACGTCCGTGAGCTGCGCGAGGTCATCAGGGCGCTCGGCGTCTCCGAGGCCCGTATGGAGATGGGCCAGATGCGCTGCGACGTGAACCTGTCGCTGCGCCCGAACGGCACCGAGAAGTTCGGCACGCGTTCCGAGACGAAGAACGTCAACTCGCTGCGGTCCGTGGAGCGCGCGGCCCGCTTCGAGATCCAGCGGCACGCGGCCGTGCTGAGCAGTGGCGGGACGATCGTCCAGGAGACCCGGCACTTCCACGAGGACACGGGGTCGACGACCTCGGGCCGCGTGAAGGAGGAGGCCGAGGACTACCGGTACTTCCCGGAGCCCGACCTCGTCCCGGTGGCCCCGTCCCGCGAGTGGGTCGAGGAGATCCGGGCCGCGCTGCCCGAGCTGCCGCTGGTCCGCCGCAGCCGGCTCCGTGAGGAGTGGGGTGTCTCGGCCACCGACATGCAGGCGATCCTCAACGCCGGTGCGCTGGAGCCCATCGTCGCGACCATCGAGGCCGGGGCCGACGCCGCCTCCGCCCGCAAGTGGTGGATGGGCGAGCTGGCCCGCAGCGCCAACGAGTCGGGCAAGGCGCTGGACGAGCTGGCGATCACGCCGCAGCAGGTGGCCCGGGTCACCGAGCTGGTCGCGAAGGGCGACCTGAACGACAAGCTGGCCCGTCAGGTCATCGAAGGCGTCCTCGCGGGCGAAGGCACCCCGGACGAGGTCGTCGACAAGCGCGGTCTGAAGGTCGTCTCCGACGAGGGCGCGCTGGGCACGGCCGTCGACGAGGCCATCGCCGACAACCCGGCCATCGCGGACAAGATCCGCGGCGGCAAGGTGGCGGCGGCCGGCGCCCTGGTCGGGGCGGTCATGAAGGCGACCCGGGGGCAGGCCGACGCGGCTCGCGTCAAGGAGCTGATCCTTCAGAAGCTGGGCGTCAGCGAGGGCTGACCTCAGCGGACCCCACAGGGGGGATGCACCGATCCGGTGCATCCCCCCTGTGCGTTTGTCCTGCGTCGTACTGCGCTCGTACCTACAGGCGACGGCCGACGACCCGGACGAAGCCCAGCGTGCCGCCCTGGTCGTGGCGCAGCATCTCGGCGCACCGGCCGGCCATCCGGATGTGGAACTCGTCCGTGTGCTCCTCGGCCACGACCTCGCACCACCGCAGCCAGTCGCGCCAGCCGTCTTCCAGCCAGTCGGCCGTCTCGACCTCCACGGCCCCGCTGCGGGTCCAGTGGCGCCGCCACCAGGCGGCCGTGTGGAAGCACCAGAAATCCGGCTCCCAGTACGGCTTGAGGTGCTCCGGCGGCTCGACGCCGTCGATCTCCTCGCGCAGCGCCGGTACGACGACCCCGATCCGCCCGCCCGGCTTCAACAGCCGGGTCAGCGCGGGAAGGTACAGGTCGTCGGTGCCGAAGTACTGGTACGCGTCGACGGAGACGATCGCGTCGAAGCCGCCCTCGCCGAACGGCAGGTCGTGCGCCTCGGCGAACACGGGCAGGACGCGGTCCGCGACGCCGGCCTCGGCGATACGGGCCGCGTTCTCGTCGGGCTTGACCCACAGGTCGGCGGCGGTGACCTGGGCGTCGTACTCCTTGGCGAGGAAGATCGACGTCATGGCGCGGCCGCAGCCCAGGTCGAGCACGCGGGAGCCGGGGCTCAGGGTGTCGAGCCCCAGAGCCGGGGCCAGCCACTCCAGCAGCCACAGCGCGTGCGGGCCCATCTGGTTCTCGATGGTCCAGCGGGCGTCGTAGCGGTTGCTGCGCGGGTAGCGGGGGTGGCTGACGCGGTCAGTGAGGGGGTCGTTCGGGGTCCGGGAAGTGATGTCCGACATCGGTGAACGGGCTCCTTGAGTCCTTGAGGAAGAAGGGGGATGCGTCGGAGCTCGGTCGGACCGTCAAACAATGCACCTGCTTCGGCCGGGCGGCGGGGTGCCGCGGGCGTACCTCGGACCAGCGGACGCTAACAGCAGGCCCGTCGGCCCCGCACCCGGTTTTCCCGCCCGACGCGCTACCGTCTCGGCCATGAGTGGACGCGCTGATTCCGACACCGGTCCTGAGATAACGGACCCGGGGGCAGCCGCCGCGCAGGACACCGAGCCGGATGCCGTGCCGGACGAGCCGGACGACGAGCCGTACGAGCGGGACGACGAGCCGTACGACGCCGACGATCCGGAGGAGGGCGCGCGGCGGGCCCGCTGGACGGCCGCCGGCACCGGCGCCGTCCTGGCCTTCGCGGGGCTCGCCGCGGCACTGCTCCGCCTCACCCGCTCCGCACCGGCACTCGTCCCGGCGGCGTACGCCTCCGGAGCGGCCGTCTGCGCGGGCGCCGCCGTGCTGGGCTCCCGGGGACGCACCCGGCGGGCGCTGTGGCTGCTGATCGCGGGCGTGATGGTGATGGCGCTGGGGGACCAGTTCGACTGAGGGCGACAGAGTTCATCCGACTGTCCTGTGAGCTGTCTTTCGCCGTTGTGAATAAGCCCACGAACCCGACAAATGATCTCGTGCGCCTGTAAGAGTGGCTTTGCATTGCTCATGCGTTCTTTGCGGGCTGTTCAGTTCATGGACGACTACTCCCGGCCAAAGATCCACAAAAGTCACTCTGGGAGCACGATTCGTGGCAGCCCTCGCACGCTGGTGTGTCCAACGCCGTCTGGTCACCGTTCTGCTGTGGCTCGCCGCCTTCGCGGGGGTCGCCGCGGGCGCCGCCGTCGCCGGCTCCGCGTACTCGAACGACTACCAGGTCCCCGGCACCGAATCGGGCCGCGCCACCCAGCTGCTGCACGAGGGCTTCCCGCGGCTCGGCGGCGACAGCGACACCGTCGTCTGGCACACCACGTCCGGCAGCGTCCGCGCCGCCGACGTCGAGCAGACGATGGCCCGCGCCCTGGAACGCGTCGAGAACCTGCCCGGCGTGGCCTCCGTGAGCAGCCCCTACGGCGGGCCGGGCGCGGGACGCGTCAGCGCGGACGGCCGTACGGCGTACGCCACCGTCACCTTCGACGACCAGGCGCAGGACGTCAGCCGGTCCGAGGCGCAGGCCGTCGTCGACACCGCGAAGAGCGCGGAGACCGACGGGCTCCAGGTGGAGCTGGGCGGCAGCGCCGTCGCGCTCACCGAGTCCTCCGGCGGGCACGTCGCCGAGGTCGTCGGGGTGGTCGTCGCCGCGGTCGTGCTGTTCCTCGCCTTCGGCTCGCTGGCCGCCTCACTGCTGCCCATCGCCACCGCCCTGGTCGGCGTCGGCACCGCCTACGCCGGGATCGTGCTCCTCGGGCACGTGATGACCGTCGCCGACTTCGCCCCCATGCTCGGCATGCTGATCGGGCTCGGCGTCGGCATCGACTACGCGCTGTTCATCGTGACGAGACACCGGCGCGGGCTGAAACGCGGGCTGTCCGTCACCGAGGCGGCCACCAACGCCGTCGCGACCACGGGACGGGCGGTCGTCTTCGCGGGTGCCACCGTTTGCATCGCCCTGCTGGGCATGCTGATCCTGCGGCTGAGCTTCCTCAACGGCGTCGCCATCGCCGCCAGCCTGACCGTGATCCTCACCGTCGCGGCCTCCGTGACGCTGCTGCCCGCCCTGCTGTCCCTCATCGGCATGCGGGCGCTCAGCCGCCGCGAGCGCCGCCGCCTGGCGGAGCACGGGCCCGAACCCGAGCTGCCCACGGGCTTCGCCGCCCGCTGGTCGGCGTTCGTGGAGCGCCACCCCAAGGTGCTCGGTGCGGTAGCGCTGGTGGTCATGGCCGTCCTCGCGCTGCCCACGTTCTCCCTGCACCTGGGCACCTCCGACCAGGGCAACGACCCGAAGACGTCCACCACCCGCCAGGCCTACGACCTCCTCGCCGACGGCTTCGGCCCCGGCGTGAACGGCCCGCTCACCCTCGTCACGAAGGTCGACGGAGCCGACGACAAGCTCGCCCTGGACAACCTCGACGGAACGCTCCGGGCCACCGAGGGCGTCGCGTCGGTGACGCCGGTGACGTTCGACTCCGGCGGCCACACCGCGTACCTGACCGTCGTACCGGAGTCCTCGCCGCAGTCGAAGCAGACCAGCGACCTCGTCGACCGGCTGCGCGAGAAGGTGCTGCCCCGCGCCGAGGCGGGCACCTCGCTCGACACGCAGGTCGGCGGCATGACGGCCGGCTACGACGACTTCGCCGACGTCATCGTCTCCAAGCTGCCCGTCTTCATCGGGGTCGTGATCGGCCTGGGCTGTCTGCTGCTCCTGCTCGCCTTCCGTTCGATCGGCATACCGCTGAAGGCCGCCGCGATGAACGTCGCCGCCGTGGCCTCTGCCTTCGGGGTGGTCGTCGCGATGTTCCAGTGGGGCTGGGGCAGCGAACTGCTCGGCCTCGGCAGCGCGGGGCCCATCGAGCCCTTCCTGCCCGTGATCATGGTGTCGGTGCTCTTCGGCCTGTCCATGGACTACCAGGTCTTCCTGGTGAGCCGGATGTACGAGGAGTGGCTGGAGACCGGCGACAACCGGCGTGCCGTCCGGGTCGGCCTCGCCGAGACCAGCCGGGTGATCAACTCGGCGGCGGTCATCATGATCTCCGTCTTCCTCGCCTTCGTCCTCAGCGGCGACCGCGTGATCGCCATGTTCGGCATCGCCCTGGCCGCCGCCGTCGCCCTGGACGCCTTCGTCCTGCGGACGCTCCTCGTCCCCGCCCTGATGCACCTGCTCGGCGGCGCCAACTGGTGGCTGCCCCGCTGGCTCGACAAGGGCCTGCCGCGGATCAGCATCGAACCGCCCGAGGCCCGGGCCGCCCATGAGAGGCTGGCCGGCGCGACGGACGCCGAGGTGGCGGACGTCCTGGCGGAGGAGGAGCGGCAGCGGGATGTACGCGATATCCCTGGGTGACGACGGCGCTGAACTGCGGCCCCTGGAGCCCTGGCACGCGGAGGAGTTCTTCGCGCACCTGGAGCGGGGCAGGGAGTTCATCGGGCAGTTCATCAACTTCGGGTCGCAGGAGACGGACGTGGAGTCCGCGCGGGTCATGCTCCAGCGGTACGCCGACATGCGCGCCGCCGACACCCGCTCACTGCACGGCCTGTGGCTGAACGGCAAGCTCGTGGGCGGCGTGCTGTTCCTGAACTTCGACGCCGCGAGCGGCAACTGCGAGGTCGGCTGCTGGCTGGAGCCCGCCGGGACCGGGCGTGGTCTGGTCACCCGGGCGATGCGCGTCCTCATCGACTGGGCGGTCGAGGAGCGCGGCATTCACCGGATCGAGTGGGTCGCCGCCTCGGGCAACCGGCCGAGCCTGAACGTGGCCCGACGCCTCGGCATGACCCGCGACGGTGTGCGGCGCGAGGCGCACCCCTATGGTGGCGTACGGCACGATCTCGAAGTCTGGTCGGTGCTGGCCCCCGAGTGGCGCGCCGCACGCGCGCGTGCCGCTCACAACGATCATTAAGAGACTTCTCAGACAGCGACCCTACGGTGCGAGACATGGCAACGAACGCAGTGGACGAGACCGAGGCCACCGAGGCCACGACCGACGAGAAGGCGGTGGACACCACCAAGTCCGACGAGGTGACCAAGACCGAGGTCCCGGCCGAGGCCGCCGAGACCAAGGAGGAGGGACCCTCCGGCGTCGGCCAGGGCGCTGCCGCCGTGGTCTCCGCCGCGCTGGGCGTCGTCTCGCTCACCGGCAGCTGGCTCGGCACGGTGGCTGCCGCACGCCAGAACCTCATCGGTCAGCTGGAGACCGCGCAGAACGCGGACGTGGCCAAGCAGATCCAGGCGGTCTACGGCGACGCCTGGCAGACCACCGCCCTGTGGGGCGGCCTGTTCGCGCTGATCGCGCTGGTCGTCGGCGTCGTGACGCTCGCCCGGCCGGCGTTCGGCACGCCCGGCAGGATCCAGGCCCCCTGGATCAAGTCGGTTGCCTGGGCGGGTGTCGCGCTCGGCGTGATCGGCCTGTTCCTGGCCGTCCTCAAGTACACCGGCATCCTGCTCGGACTGCCGTCAGCGGGCTGAGTCACCG
Organism: Streptomyces sp. NPDC052064; assembly: GCF_055585925.1. Lineage (NCBI taxonomy): Bacteria > Bacillati > Actinomycetota > Actinomycetes > Kitasatosporales > Streptomycetaceae > Streptomyces > Streptomyces sp. NPDC052064. The sequence continues at coordinate 264,169 of NZ_JBVJJE010000008.1, read as the reverse complement.
CAGGTCCTGAGGGGTCTTAGGGCATCCGTGAGTACCTTACGGAGGCCCTGAGGCCCCTCAGCCGCGTCTAAGGCTCCGACCGCCACCGAAGATGCGGAACTCTCCCGATGTGGCCGCCCCGCCTGGGAGACGAAGGTGGAGGCATCGCAGAAAGCGAAGCCCTCTCACCGACCTCTCACCAAGGACACGCCATGTACGAGTACGAGTTCCAGCAGCTGCGCGCCGCCGACCTCATCCGCCGCGCCGACCACGAGCGCCAGGTCCGCGAGGCCGCCCGGGCCCACCGCGCCGCCCGTCGCAAAGCCGCCGAAAGCTCCGCCGAGCACGAGAGCCATAGCCGCTTCCGCAGGCCCCGGTCCGCCCGGACCGCGTGAACAAGGGGGCGGGGCCGGCCGGCGCCGTGATCGTCCGGACGGAAGCGGCTGCTGACGCGGTGGCCGTCCGTGCGCAAGCGGCCGTCGGTCCCGTGGCCCGCGGTGGCAAAACCGGTGCCGCGCTGCCGGACCCGCATGCGATGCTCGGGTCCGTGGAGACCAGGTCCGTCAGCCCCGTGTTCGTCGGCCGTGCCGAGGAGTTGGGCACGCTTCTCGACGCACTCGCACGCGCCCGCGGGGGAGAGCCGCAGGCGCTGCTCATCGGCGGGGAGGCCGGAGTCGGCAAGACCCGCCTGGTGGAGGAGTTCGCCGCCGCCGCCCGCCGCCGGGGGGCGGTGGTCGCACTGGGCGGCTGCGTGGAGATCGGCGCCGACGAACTGCCCTTCGCGGCGTTCTCCACCGCGCTGCGCGCCCTGCGCTCCGAACTTCCCGGCGAGCTGGCCGCCGCGGCCGCCGGACAGGAGGAGGAACTGGCCCGGCTGCTGCCCGAGCTGGGCGAGTCGGGTACCGGGCGGCACGACGAGGACGGCATGGCCCGCCTCTTCGAACTCACCGCGCGCCTGCTGGAGCGCGTCACCGCCGAGCACACCGTCGTCCTCGCCCTGGAGGACCTGCACTGGGCCGACGCCTCCACCCGGCACCTGCTCTCCTACCTCTTCCGCACCCTGCGCACCGGCCGCCTCGTGGTCCTCGCCACCTACCGCTCCGACGACATCCACCGCCGCCACCCGCTCAGGCCCTTGCTCGCCGAACTCGACCGGCTCCGCACCATCCGTCGCCTCGAACTCGCCCGCTTCAACCGCGAGGAGGTGTGCCGCCAGGTCGCCGGCATCCTCGCCCAGGACCCCGACCCGGACGAGGTCGACGCGATCTTCGAACGCTCCGACGGCAATGCCTTCTTCGTCGAGGAACTCGCCGTCGCCGCCCACGAGGGCTGCCGCACGGGACTGACCCACACCCTGCGCGACCTGCTGCTCGTCCGGGTGGAAGGGCTGCCGGAGACCGCCCAGCAGGTCGCCCGGATCGTCGCCGAGGGCGGCTCCACCGTCGAGTACCGGCTGCTGGCCGCCGTCGCCCGGCTCGCCGAGGACGACCTCATCGAGGCGCTGCGGGCCGCCGTGAACGCCAGCATCCTCACCCCCGCGCCCGGCGGCGACGGCTACCGCTTCCGCCACTCCCTGGTCCGCGAGGCGGTCAGCGACGACCTGCTTCCCGGCGAGCGCTCCCGCCTCAACCGCCGCTACGCCGAAGCCCTGGAGACCGACCCGACCCTCGTCCCGGCAGACCAGCGCGCGACCCGCCTGGCCAGCTACTGGTATCACGCCCACGATCCGGCCAAGGCCCTGCCCGCCGTCCTCGAAGCCTCCGTCGAGGCCCGCCGCCGGCACGCCTACGCCGAACAACTGCGGCTGCTGGAGAGGGCGATGGAGCTGTGGGACGCCGCCCCCGACGCCGTACGCCGGACCCTGCGCCCCGTCGACTACGCCGAGGCCTACCCGCCCTGCGGCTGCGACCCCGCCACCACCGCGCTGCGCCACCTCGACCTGCTCGCCGAGGCGGCCGTGGCCGGACGGCTGTGCGGGGAGCGTGAACGCGCCCTGAAGATCACCAAGCGGGCCCTGCGCCTGCTGGAAGACGAGGACGATCCGGCCCCGAGCTCTCAACCGCGTTCGGGCGGGGGAGACCCCCATCGCGCCGCCTGGTTCTGGATCCAGCGCTCCCGGCTGGTGCAGCGGCTCGCCCGGGGCGACGGCTGGAAGGAGATCGCCACCGCACGGGAGCTGGTCCGCGGCCTGCCGCCCTCCGAGGTGCACGCCGAGGTGCTGGCCACGGTCGCCCACTGGTCGATGCTCCGCGAGCCCGGCCCGGAGGCCCTGACGGCCGCCGAGCGGGCCGTCGAGTACGCGCGCATGGTGGGCGCCGACGACATCGAGTCCAACGCCCGGCTCACCCTCGGCGGGCTGATGGTCGAGGCCGGGCAGATCGAGGCCGGGCTGGCCCACATGTACGAGGTCAGGGACGCAGTGGTGGCCCGGAGCCTCGCGGCGGTCGTGGGCCGCAGCCATGTGAACCTGCCCTCCACCCTGGAAGGCATCGGGCGCTCGGAGGAGGCCGTGGGCATCCTGCGCGAGGGACTGCGGCTCACCGGCAGGATGGGGCTCACGGAGCCCGAGGGCTGGGTCTGGGGCAACCTCGCCGAGTCGCTCATCTCCCTGGGCCGCTGGGACGAGGCCGCCGAGGCGGCCGTCAGCGCCCAGCGGCACGGGCGGACGGCCGCGCCGTACGGGTCCGGCGCCAACAGCCTGGCGTTCCTCGCACTCGCCCGCGGCCGGGTGCCCGAGGCCGCCCGCCACCTCGCCGAGGCCCGCGCTTCCTACGGCCCGCACGACCCCATGCCGCAGCACGACCTCCCGATCTCCTGCCTCACCATCGCGGTCGCCGTCGCCGAGGGCCGCCTCCCCGACGCCCGCGCGGAACTGGCCCGCTCCCTGGAGTCCGGTTTCCCGCCCGGCACCCAGCGCTACGCCTGGCCGCTGCTGCTCGAAGCCGCCACGGCCGAGGCCGACGCCCGGGCGCTGCCGACCGCGCGGGACGGCCGCGCGCAGGTCCTGGAGAGGATCTTCGAAGCCGTCAAACGCCTCACCACGAACGCCCCCGTCTGGCTCGCGCACGAGAAGTGGGTCCGCGCCGAGCTCCACCGCGCCGAGAGCCGGAGCACCCCGGACACCTGGTCGGAGGTGGTCACCGCCTTCGAACCCCTGGAGCGGCCCTACGACCTCGCCCGCGTCCGGTACCGCCTGGCCGAGTCGCTGCTGACGGGCGGCGGCGAGGCCGACGAGCGCGACCGTGCCACGCAACTGCTCCGCCTCGTCCATGCCGTCGCCCGCCACCTCGGGGCCCGGCCGCTCGCCGGCGCCGCCACCGCGCTCGCCCAGCGCGCCCGCCTGCCGCTCACACCGGCCACGGAACCGGCCCCCGCCCCCACGGACCCCGCCGAGGCCCTCGGCCTCACCAGCAGGGAACGGGACGTGCTGCGCCTGGTCGCCGCCGGCCGCACCAACCGCCGGATAGCCGAGGAACTGTTCATCTCCCCGAAGACCGCGAGCGTCCACGTCTCCAACATCCTGGCGAAGCTCGGCGTCTCCGGGCGAGGCGAGGCGGCGGCGGTGGCTCACCGGCTGGGGCTGTTCCCGGCCGAATCCGTCCTGCCCGGCTCGACGGGCTGAGACATACGCTGTAAGGGACGTCGCGGATGTCGCGGCGGAGGGAGGCGCTCCGTTGTTCAACATGTTCGAGGAATTGTTCTCACCCGGCCGCAAACACACCCGTGACGAGCAGAACCGCCTGGAGCTGACGCGGCAGGACACCGGGGACGGCGATCCCGGACGCGGGCCGATAGACCTGTCGTCCGGGAAGGTCGTCGTACGCCCGTCGCGGGAGCCGGAGGCCGAAGACCCCGAGGAGTGAGCCCGGGCTACTTCACCCGCAGTTCCAGGATCCGGTCGTCCCCGTCCTCGGGACTGCCCCGGCCGTCCGTGTTGCTGGTCACGAGCCACAGCCGGTCGCCGCCCGCCGGGACCACCGTGCGCAGCCGGCCGTACTCGCTCTCCAGGAACGCCTGCGGTTCGGCCGACGCCTTCGTGCCGTCCAGCGGGATGCGCCACAGCCGCTTGCCGCGCAGGCCCGCCATCCAGATCGAACCCTCGGCGTAGGCGATGCCGCTGGGCGAGGCCTCGGCCGTGGTCCACTGGTCGATCGGGTTGTGGAACCCGGAGTCGTCGGACCTGCCCTCGGCCTCCGGCCAGCCGTAGTTGTCGCCCGGCTTGATCGCGTTGAGCTCGTCCCAGGTGTCCTGGCCGAACTCCGAGGCGAACAGGCGTTGCTTGCCGTCCCAGGCGAGGCCCTGCACATTGCGGTGGCCGTACGAGTACACCGGCGAGTTCGGGAACGGGTTGCCCGGCGCCGGCTCGCCCTCCGGGGTCAGCCGAAGGATCTTGCCGCCGACGGAGTCCTTGTCCTGGGACAGGCCCGTGTCACCGCTCTCGCCCGTGCCGACGTACAGCATCTTGTCCGGGCCGAACTCGATCCGGCCGCCGTTGTGGACGAAGCCCTTGGGGATGCCCCTGAAGACCGTGTCGGGAGCGCCGAGCTGTTCGCCGGAGGGCTTCTTCTCGTCGTACAGCATGCGGACGATGCGGTTGTCGGAGGCCGAGGTGAAGTACGCGTAGACCATGTGGTCCGAGGCGTAGTCGGGGGACAGGGCGATGCCGAGCAGGCCGCCCTCGCCGGCGGCCGATACGCCCGGAACCTCGCCCAGCTCGGTCTTCTTTCCGGTCTTCTCGTCGACCCGGGCGATCGTGCCGTCGTCCCGGGAGGAGACGAGCAGGCCGCCGCCGGGCAGCGGGGCGAGGCCCCAGGGCGAGTCCAGGCCCTCGGCGACAGTACGCACCACCTTCACCGAACCCTCGGCGGGCGGTGCCTCCTCGGCCTGCCCCGCCGGTGCGGACGACCCCGGCGCCGTACGGCTCGGGGAAGCGCTCCCGTCCGTGCCGGCTGCTCCTCCGCCGTCGGAGGAGCAGCCGGCCGTCAGCAGGAGCGCGGCGGCGGCCAACACGGTCGGCACGGCTCGACGTTGCACGATCATGGTCCCTTCGAGCGGCGGCGGGTTCTTCCTGTCATACACCTCCGGCGCCTGTGAAGTTCCCGATCACCAAAGCCGAACCGCGAACGCGGCACCCTCAAGGCTTCTGCCCGTATCCCTCCGCACCACGGGGGCACCTCCCCGCCCCACCTCCTCCGCGGACCGCCGCCGGCCGACGGTGCGAGCTTCCGGAAGCCGGGACGCCCGCCGCGTGTGACCGCGGCCCGGCCCCGGATCAGTCCCACGACCCCAGTGCGGGCGGTAGTTCCGCCACCTCTCGCAGGTCCTCGGTCGTCAGACGCAGCGTCGCCGCCGCCGCGTTCTCCGTGACCCAGCGCTCCTGCTTCGTGCCGGGGACCGGGACCACGTGCCGGCCCTGGGCCAGGACCCAGGCGAGGGCGACCTGCGCGGGGGTGACGTGCTCGCCGTGGCGGCGGGCCACCCGGCGCAGGCCCGCGACGATCGGCTGGTTCGCGGCCATCATCTCGGCCGTGAAGCGAGGGTGCCGGGCCCGGACGTCGTCCGCCTCGAAGCCCGCGCCGGGCCGCAGCCTGCCGGTCAGGAACCCGTTGCCGAGCGGCATCGCGGCCAGGAAGCCGACGCCCCGCGTCTCGCACCACGGCAGCAGCGTCTCCAGCGCCTCCGGCGACCACACCGACAGCTCCGCCTCCACCGTGCTCACGGGGAACACCTGCTGCATCCGTTCCAGCTGCCGGATCGTCGCGTCGTGCAGCCGGGCCCCGGAGCGGCGGCCGGCCCGCGCCCCCACCGCGCACAGGCCCAACGCCCTCACCTTTCCGGCCTGCACGAGTTCCGCCATCGCGCCCCACGTCTCCTCGACGGGGACTTCCGGGTCGGCCCGGTGCAGCTGGTAGAGGTCTATGACGTCCGTCTGGAGGCGCCGCAGCGACGCGTCACAGGCCCGCTTCACATACCCCGGGCGGCCGTTGGCGACGATGTGCTGGTCGCCCACGAGCAGTCCGACCTTCGTCGAGACGAACGCGTCGGACCGCCGCTCCTTCAACGCCCGCCCCACCAGCAGTTCGTTGGTGAAGGGGCCGTACATGTCGGCCGTGTCCAGCAGGGACGCGCCCAGGTCGAGCGCCCGGTGCACCGCCCTGAGCGACTCGTCGCCACGCTGCCGCGACGCGCTGTACGCCCAGCTCATCGGCATGCACCCGAGTCCGACGGCCCCCACCGCGAGCGCCGCCGCGCCGATCGTCCTGCGCTCCACCTGGTCGTGACCCTCCCTGTTCCGGCCACCCCAACCTAACCTCTGCCGTCACACCCTCCTGACATAGCCTCCAGAGCATGACTGCTGACGTGTGGCTGCCCATCCCGCCGGACGAGATCGAGGGACTCCCCGAGGGCCCCGCCTACCGCTTCTGGAACGGTGAGGAGGACTTCCCCGCGGACCCGGCGGACTGCGCCTTCTACGTCGTCCCCTACATGAAGCCCAGCCCGCTGTGCGTGCGTCCCATGCCGGGGATGAGCCACCTACAGGTCGTGCAGACGCTCTCCGCCGGCATCGACCACGTGGAGCCGGGCCTGCGGCAGCTGCGTCCGGGCGTGCGGCTGTGCAACGCGCGCGGGGTGCACGAGGCCAGCACCGCGGAGCTCACCCTGACGCTGATCCTGGCCTCGCTGCGCGGGGTCCCGGACTTCGTCCGCGCGCAGGACCGGGGGGAGTGGCTCGCCGGGTTCCGGCCCGCGCTCGCCGACAAGAACGTCCTCATCGTCGGGTACGGGTCGATCGGCGAGGCCATCGAGGACCGGCTCGTTCCGTTCGAGGTGGCGCGGGTGGCGCGCGTCGCGCGCTCCGAGCGCACTACGGCGCGCGGGCCGGTGCATCCGCTCACCGAACTTCCCGCGCTGCTCCCGGAAGCGGACGTCGTCATCCTGTCCACGCCGCTCACAGGAACCACCCGTGGCCTGGCCGGGGCCGACTTCCTGTCCCGGATGAAGGACGGCGCGCTCCTCGTCAACGTCGCCCGCGGCCCCGTCGTCGACACCAAGGCGCTGCTCGCCGAACTGGAGAGCGGCCGCATCACCGCCGCCCTCGACGTCACCGATCCCGAGCCCCTGCCGCGCGAACATCCCCTGTGGCGTGCGCCGGGGGTACTCATCAGCCCGCACGTCGGCGGACCCACCTCCGCGTTCCTGCCGCGCGCCAAGCGGCTCCTGGCGGACCAGTTGAACCGTTATGTGAACCGGGAGCCGCTGCGCAACGTGATCCTTACGACGGGTGCACCAACCGGCTGATCCGAACTTCGGGTACCGTCCGCAATCCCTCGGGCGCGGTGGGTACTCATATATCTGTTGATCGTCACGGAGCGTAGAGAACCTATGTCCCTGAGTGACGATACTGGTGTATCGTCCCGACAGGGGCTGCGCCGGGGACAGTTCGGCGCCGGGGACGGACATCTTCAGGACTGTGAGGGGGGCGACAGGCGATGCACGGCCTATGGACGAGCGATCCGACGGGGCGGGGCTGCCGGCGGCGACCCTGGCGGACGGCCGCGAGCAGACGCGGTCACCACGCCGATCACGTCGGGCAGCACACCCATCACAGCGACCACCACACCGACCACAGCCATCACCGCAGGCCCGGCAGCCGCAGAAGGCAGGCCCAGCCGGCGCACGGGGGTCCAGGGGACCCGGGAGCGGCACGGACCGGGAGGGTCCGGTGAGCGCGCCGCCGACCCCCACACCCACGCTCGACGGAGCGCTGCGGGCGCAGGCTCCGTCCCCCGGGGCGCTGCTGCCCCGCACGCCGGCTCCCGGCCCCTGGCCGGGCCCGGCCCTCCAACTCGTCCTCGCCCTGGTATGCGCGGGATACGCCGTCGGTTCCGCGTTCGGCTGGGGTTCGTACCAAGTGGCCCTGATCATGGGTGACTTCGGGTTGAGTGCCGCGGCGGCCACCGCCGCGATGTCCTGCTTCCTCTACGCCCGCAGCCGCCACACCCGCTTTCGACCCGCCTGGCTGCTCTTCGGCCTCTCCTCGGTCATGGCTTCCCTGGGAAACCTGGTCTGGGGGTGGTACGAGGTCGTCCTCGGACAGCCCGTGCCCAGTCCCAGCTACGCCGACCTGTTCTTCCTCTGCTTCGCGCCGCCCGCGATCGTCGGGCTGCTCGTGCTCGCCAAGCGCCCGGTCACCAAGGCCGGCTGGGTCTGCCTCGGTCTTGACGCCTGGCTGATCGGCGGCTCGCTGCTCACCCTGGCCTGGAGCCTCGCCCTCGCTCAGGCCGCGAAGTCCGAAGGGCCGAGCGTGGCGCACACCGCGCTGTCGCTTGCCTATCCGCTGCTCGACATCGCGCTGGTCAGCATGGTGCTCGCGCTGCACTTCAGGCGGTCCGCGGTGAACCGCTCCGCGGTCAACACCGCCATCGGCGCCCTCGCGCTGACCGTGATGTGCGACGCCCTGTTCACCTCACCGCTGATGCACCACGACTACCGCTCCGGCCAGCTGCTCGACGCGGGCTGGTTCGCCGGTTCGCTGCTCCTGGCCTACGCCCCGTGGGCCGGGTCCCGCACGGACACCGACCGGCTCGGCCCGGACCGGCAGAGCACGGCAGGGCACACGCGCGTGGTGCGCGAGCACGTGCCCGGCCAGCGCGGCGGCCCGCACCACCATCCGCCCCTGCCCGGGGGCGAGCTCGGCCGGTACCCGGCCTCCCGGCCCATCGCCGGCTCTCTCGCCGCCCTCACGCCGTACCTCGCGGCGGCCGTCTGCACCCTGGGGATCCTCTACAACGTCCTCAACGGCCGCAGCGTCGACCGCGTCGTCCTGCTCACCGGTGGCACGGTCGTGCTCGCGCTCGTGGTGCGCCAGGGCATCATGCTGCTCGACAACATCACCCTCACCCAGGAACTGGCGCAGAAGGAGAACCACTTCCGCTCCCTGGTGCAGGGCTCCAGCGACGTCATCATGATCGCCGCACCCAGCGGCGTCCTGAGGTATGTCTCCCCGGCCGCCGCCGGTGTGTACGGGCGCCCGGCGGAGGAGCTGGTGGGTACGGAACTGGCCGGTCTCATCCACCCGGAGGATCTGGGCTGCGTCGTGCACGAGGTGCGGCGTTTCCTCGCCGCCAACCCGGTCGAGGAACCCACTACGCGCATCGAGTGCCGTTTCCGCTCGGGTGACGGAGGCTGGCTGAATGTCGAGTCGACCGTCAACCGCCATCACGGCGGCCTCATCTTCAACAGCAGGGACGTGACCGAAAGGGTCCGGCTCCAGGCCCAGCTGCAGCACAACGCCGAGCACGACCCGCTCACGGACCTGCCCAACCGCGCCCTGTTCACCAAGCGCGTCCAGCACGCCCTGTCGGGCCGCCGCGCCTCCGACCGGGGCGTGGCCCTGCGGAACACGGCCGTGCTGTTCATCGACCTCGACGGCTTCAAGGCCGTCAACGACACGATCGGGCACCAGGCCGGGGACGAGCTGCTCGTCCAGGCCGGCCGCCGGCTCCAGGACTCGGTCCGGCAGGGCGACACCGCCTCCCGGCTGGGCGGAGACGAGTTCGCGGCCCTGATCGTCGGAGACAACACCCGCGACCGCGAGGCCAGGCAGCGGCACATACTGGAGCTCGCCGACCGGCTCAGGACGACGCTGTCCCAGCCGTACGTCATCGACGGCAACGATGTCCGTGTCAACGCCTCCATCGGCGTGGCCTTCGCGGAAGCGGGCCTCGGCGCGGGAGAGCTGCTGCGCAACGCCGACCTGGCGATGTACCGGGCCAAGGCCGGCGGCAAGGGCCGCGTCGAGCTGTACAAGCCGCAGATGCAGCAGGACGTCGTACGGAAGGCGGGGCTCGCCACGCGACTGCGGGCCGCGCTGCACGACGGCGAGTTCGCCCTGCTGCACCAGCCGGTGGTGTGCCTGGAGGACGGCCGGATCACTTCGGTGTCCGCGCAGGCGCGCTGGCGCTCCTCCCAGGGGGTGCTGTTCACCCCCGCGGAGTTCCTGCGCGTGGCCGAGGACAGCGACAAGACCGCCGAGCTGGGCCGGTGGATGATCGAGGAGGCCGTCGAGCAGGCCGCCGAGCGGCACGCGACCGGGCTGTCCGCGCCGGTCGTGGTCCGGATGAGCGCCCGCCGGCTGCTGGACCGGTCGATGCCGCTCGGCACCATCGAGGCACTGCTCACACGGCACGGGCTGCCGTCCGGGTCGCTGATCATCGAGCTGTCCGACGCCGACCCCAAGGCCGGCCTGGACGAGCTGGAGCGGCGGCTGGGCGCCCTCAGGCGGGTCGGTGTCCGGATCGCGCTCGACGGGTTCGGCAGTGGCTACGGGGCGATCACGGCCCTCAGGCGGCTGCCCCTCGACGTCCTCAAGCTCGACCGCAGTCTGGTCGAGGGCGTCGTCGAGTCCGCCCGCCTGCACAAGATCACCAGTGGGCTGCTGCGCATCGCCACCGATCTCGGCTTGAAGTCCGTGGCCGACGGGGTGGACCTGCCCGAGCAGGTCGTCGCCCTGCGCGCGATGGGCTGCACCCACGGACAGGGCATGGCGTTCTCCGGGCCGCTCGACGAGTACCGGCTGCGCCGGGCGCTCGCTTCCGGCCACTATCCGCTGCCGCACGGACCGGCCGAACCGGCGTTCGCGGGCGGTGCCCCGCGGGTGTACAGCTCGGGTGTGTCCGCCGTCATCGGGGGCGGTACGGCCCTCCGCTCACATAATGAGACTCCCGTCCCACCCACTTGACAGTGAGTGCGTGCCGGGGAGAGGGTCTGTGCCATGCGCACCCGAATTCTCGTACTTGGAAAGCGCGTCGGCTGACGCTGAGCCTCGACCGCTCAGCGACCCCACCCGGCGCGCTCCCCTCGCTTGCCTTATGGCACGAGGGGTTTTTTGTTGCACGGGCGCCTTCCGTGCAGCAGCCGAAAACCGCACAAACTTCGCAAAAAACCCTCAGCATCTGAGAAGAGAATGCCGATGACCGAGCAGGCCACCGGGGCCCACCACCCGCAGCCCCGGCCCCGATCCGGAGGACACCACTCCGCCCCCGAGCAGGTGACGGGCGCGCAGTCCCTCATCCGCTCTCTCGAGGAGGTCGGCGCCGACACGGTATTCGGCATTCCCGGTGGTTGCATCCTCCCGGCGTACGACCCGCTGATGGACTCCACCCGCGTGCGTCACGTCCTGGTGCGCCACGAGCAGGGCGCCGGTCACGCGGCCGAGGGGTATGCGCTGGCCACCGGCAAGGTCGGCGTCTGCATGGCGACCTCGGGCCCCGGCGCGACCAACCTGGTCACGCCGATCGCCGACGCGCACATGGACTCGGTGCCGATGGTCGCGATCACCGGACAGGTGGCCTCCAAGGCGATCGGCACGGACGCCTTCCAGGAGGCGGACATCGTCGGCATCACCATGCCGATCACCAAGCACAACTTCCTCGTCACCAAGGCCGATGACATCCCGCGGGTCATCGCCCAGGCCTTCCACATCGCCTCCACCGGCCGTCCCGGCCCGGTCCTGGTCGACATCGCCAAGGACGCCCTCCAGGCGAAGACGACCTTCTCCTGGCCGCCGGCCATGGACCTGCCCGGCTACCGCCCGGTGACCAAGCCGCACGCCAAGCAGATCCGCGAGGCCGCCAAGCTGATCACCCAGGCCCGCCGGCCCGTGCTGTACGTCGGCGGCGGCGTGCTCAAGGCTCAGGCCACCGCCGAGCTGAAGGTCCTCGCCGAGCTCACCGGCGCGCCCGTCACCACCACCCTGATGGCGCTCGGGGCGTTCCCCGACAACCACCCGCAGCACCTGGGCATGCCCGGCATGCACGGCTCGGTGGCTGCCGTCACCGCCCTGCAGAAGGCCGACCTGATCGTCGCCCTCGGCGCCCGCTTCGACGACCGCGTCACAGGCAAGCTGGACAGCTTCGCCCCGCACGCCAAGATCGTCCACGCTGACATCGACCCGGCCGAGATCGGCAAGAACCGCGCCGCCGACGTGCCGATCGTCGGTGACGCCCGCGAGGTCATCGCCGACCTGGTCCAGGCCGTGCAGAAGGAGCACAGCGAGGGCCACCGGGGCGACTACACCGCCTGGTGGAACGACCTGAACCGCTGGCGCGAGACCTACCCGCTCGGTTACGATCAGCCCGGCGACGGCTCGCTCTCCCCGCAGCAGGTCATCGAGCGCATCGGACAGCTCGCGCCCGAGGGCACGATCTTCACGGCGGGCGTCGGCCAGCACCAGATGTGGGCCGCGCACTACATCGAGTACGACAAGCCGGGCACCTGGCTGAACTCCGGCGGCGCCGGAACCATGGGCTACGCCGTCCCGGCCGCCATGGGCGCCAAGGCCGGCGCACCGGACAAGGCGGTCTGGGCGATCGACGGCGACGGCTGCTTCCAGATGACCAACCAGGAGCTCGCCACCTGCGCCCTGAACAACATCCCGATCAAGGTCGCCGTCATCAACAACGGCGCCCTCGGGATGGTCCGCCAGTGGCAGACCCTCTTCTACAACCAGCGGTACTCCAACACCGTCCTGCACTCCGGCCCGGACGACGTCAACCCGCAGGCCCGTGGCACCCGCGTCCCCGACTTCGTGAAGCTGTCGGAGGCCATGGGCTGCTACGCCATCCGCTGCGAGAACCCGGACGACCTCGACAAGGTCATCGAAGAGGCGAACTCCGTCAACGACCGCCCGGTCGTCGTCGACTTCATCGTCCACGAGGACGCGATGGTCTGGCCGATGGTCGCCGCCGGTACCTCCAACGACGAGATCATGGCCGCACGGGACGTCCGCCCCGACTTCGGCGACAACGAAGACGACTGAGCGAGAGAGACCCAGAGATCATGTCCAAGCACACGCTCTCCGTCCTGGTGGAGAACACCCCCGGCATCCTCGCCCGGATCGCCGCGCTGTTCTCCCGCCGCGGCTTCAACATCGACTCGCTCGCCGTCGGTGTCACCGAGCACCCCGACATCTCCCGGATCACCATCGTCGTGGGGGTGGAGGACCTGCCGCTGGAGCAGGTGACCAAGCAGCTCAACAAGCTCGTCAACGTGCTCAAGATCGTCGAGCTGGAGCCGTCGCAGGCGGTGCAGCGCGAACTCGTTCTGGTGAAGGTGCGCGCCGACAACGAGACGCGCTCCCAGATCGTCGAGATCGTCCAGCTGTTCCGCGCCAAGACCGTCGACGTCTCCCCGGAGGCCGTGACCATCGAGGCCACCGGATCCGGCGAGAAGCTGTCCGCCATGCTCAAGATGCTGGAACCGTACGGCATCAAGGAGCTCGTCCAGTCCGGCACGATCGCGATCGGCCGCGGTGCCCGTTCCATCACGGACCGGTCGCTGCGCGCCCTGGACCGGTCGGCATAAGACGGAGAACGGGCGGTCGGCGCGCCGTCGGCCGCCCGTATTCCGAGACCCTCAGACTTCCCTTCCGCCCCCCGTCATACGGTGGGACGCAACACCTGCACTCCCGAGGAGAGAACCCAAAGTGGCCGAGCTGTTCTACGACGCCGACGCCGACCTGTCCATCATCCAGGGCCGCAAGGTCGCGGTCATCGGTTACGGCAGCCAGGGCCACGCCCACGCGCTGTCGCTCCGTGACTCGGGTGTCGACGTCCGCGTCGGTCTGCACGAGGGCTCCAAGTCCAAGGCCAAGGCCGAGGAGCAGGGCCTGCGCGTGGTGAGCCCCTCGGAGGCCGCCGCCGAGGCCGACGTCATCATGATCCTCGTCCCGGACCCGATCCAGGCTCAGGTCTACGAGGAGCACATCGCCCCCAACCTGAAGGACGGCGACGCGCTGTTCTTCGGCCACGGCCTGAACATCCGCTACGGCTTCATCAAGCCCCCGGCCGGTGTCGACGTCTGCATGGTCGCCCCCAAGGGCCCGGGCCACCTGGTCCGCCGCCAGTACGAGGAGGGCCGCGGCGTTCCGTGCATCGCCGCAGTCGAGCAGGACGCCACGGGCAACGGCTTCGCGCTGGCCCTGTCGTACGCCAAGGGCATCGGCGGCACCCGCGCCGGCGTCATCAAGACGACCTTCACCGAGGAGACCGAGACCGACCTGTTCGGTGAGCAGGCCGTTCTCTGCGGTGGTACGGCCGCGCTGGTGAAGGCGGGCTTCGAGACGCTGACCGAGGCCGGCTACCAGCCGGAGATCGCGTACTTCGAGTGCCTGCACGAGCTGAAGCTGATCGTGGACCTCATGTACGAGGGCGGCCTGGAGAAGATGCGCTGGTCGATCTCCGAGACCGCCGAGTGGGGCGACTACGTCACCGGCCCGCGCATCATCACCGAGGCCACCAAGGCCGAGATGAAGAAGGTCCTCGCCGAGATCCAGGACGGCACGTTCGCCCAGGCCTGGATGGACGAGTACCACGGCGGTCTGAAGAAGTACAACGAGTACAAGACCCAGGACTCCGAGCACCTGCTGGAGACCACCGGCAAGGAGCTGCGCAAGCTGATGAGCTGGGTCGACGAGGAGGCGTAAGCCTCAGGGCCCGGGGGGCCGGAGCGAGCTGCTCCGGCCCCTTCGGCCAACCCGGGGTAACGTCGGTGGTACGGCGTTGTCCATCCCGTCCGGCCACGGACGGGTGATCCTTCCGCAGCGGCGTAAGACGACGCCCACGGCGCCACTAGACTGCTGCACAACATACGCGTCAGGCCCACAGCGTCGTGCGTCTTCCACGCGGCCAAGCGACACCGGAGAAGTGCAGGCACGCCCCCGCGCCGCCCGGCACGCACTCTCGCCGCACCGGCCGAAGGTCCTGGTAGCTCCGCTACGAGGACCTCAGCCGACACGCCGAGAGCACGCACCGGACGACGCGGGAAACGCACCCGAATTTTCTCCGGCGCCGCTCCACCCCTCCACCGCCTGCGGCCGTCGGGACGGCCGTCCGCAGCACTGGACTTGTGAGGACTCACGTGAGCTCGAAACCCGTCGTACTCATCGCCGAAGAGCTGTCGCCCGCCACCGTCGACGCGCTTGGCCCGGACTTCGAGATCCGCCACTGCAACGGAGCGGACCGAGCCGAGCTGCTCCCGGCCATCGCCGATGTGGACGCGATCCTGGTCCGCTCCGCCACCAAGGTCGACGCCGAGGCGATCGCCGCCGCGAAGAAGCTCAAGGTCGTCGCGCGAGCCGGCGTCGGCCTGGACAACGTGGACGTCTCCGCCGCCACCAAGGCCGGCGTGATGGTCGTCAACGCCCCCACCTCGAACATCGTGACCGCGGCCGAACTCGCCTGCGGTCTCCTCGTCGCCACCGCCCGCAACATCCCGCAGGCCAACGCCGCGCTGAAGAACGGCGAGTGGAAGCGCAGCAAGTACACGGGCGTGGAGCTGGCCGAGAAGACCCTCGGTGTCGTCGGCCTCGGCCGCATCGGCGCGCTCGTCGCGCAGCGGATGTCCGCCTTCGGCATGAAGGTCGTCGCCTACGACCCCTACGTGCAGCCCGCGCGCGCCGCGCAGATGGGCGTCAAGGTGCTGTCGCTGGACGAGCTGCTCGAGGTCTCCGACTTCATCACCGTCCACCTGCCCAAGACCCCCGAGACCCTCGGCCTGATCGGCGACGAGGCGCTGCGCAAGGTCAAGCCGAGCGTGCGCATCGTCAACGCCGCGCGCGGCGGGATCGTCGACGAGGAGGCGCTGTACTCCGCCCTCAAGGAGGGCCGGGTCGCCGGTGCCGGTCTCGACGTGTACGCCAAGGAGCCGTGCACCGACTCGCCGCTCTTCGAGTTCGACCAGGTCGTGTGCACCCCGCACCTCGGTGCCTCCACCGACGAGGCGCAGGAGAAGGCCGGTATCGCCGTCGCCCGCTCCGTGCGTCTCGCGCTCGCCGGTGAGCTCGTGCCGGACGCGGTGAACGTGCAGGGCGGGGTCATCGCCGAGGACGTCAAGCCGGGCCTGCCGCTCGCCGAGCGCCTGGGCCGGATCTTCACCGCGCTCGCCGGTGAGGTCGCGGTCCGCCTCGACGTCGAGGTGTACGGCGAGATCACCCAGCACGACGTGAAGGTGCTGGAGCTGTCCGCCCTCAAGGGCGTCTTCGAGGACGTCGTCGACGAGACGGTGTCCTACGTCAACGCCCCGCTGTTCGCCCAGGAGCGCGGCGTCGAGGTGCGGCTGACCACCAGCTCGGAGGCGACCGAGCACCGCAACGTCGTCACCGTGCGCGGCACCCTCGCCGACGGCGAGGAGGTGTCGGTCTCCGGCACGCTGGCCGGCCCCAAGCACCTCCAGAAGATCGTCGCCGTCGGTGACTACGACGTCGACCTCGCGCTCGCCGAGCACATGGTCGTCCTGAAGTACGAGGACCGGCCGGGTGTCGTCGGCACGGTGGGCCGCATCCTCGGCGAGGCGGGCATCAACATCGCCGGTATGCAGGTGTCGCGGGCCGTGGCCGGCGGCGAGGCGCTGGCGGTGCTGACCGTGGACGACACGGTGACCTCCGGTGTGCTGGCCGAAGTCGCTGCGGAGATCGGTGCGACATCGGCTCGTTCGGTGAACCTGGTCTGAGGCTGCCGTCGCCCCTGGGGGCTCCGCCCCCAGGCCCCCGTTCGCCCTGAACGGGCTCGTCCTCAAACGCCGGACGGGCTGAGTTGATCAGCTCGTCCGGCGTTTTCCTGTACGTGGACCCGCCGCAGGGTCACCACCGCACCTGCCGCCGCCCCGGCCAGCAGCACCGCGCCCGTGAACGCCGCCGCGTGCATGCCGCTGGTGAAGGCCTCGCGTGCCGCCGCCAGGGCGTCCCCCGTGCGCCCCGGCACCTGGTCGGCGACGGCCAGGGCGCCGCCCAGTGTCTCGCGGGCCGGAGCGGGTGCCGAGGCCGGGACCTCGTGGCGGTAGACGGCCGTACCGATGGAGCCGAGGAACGCCATGCTCAGCGCGCCGCCGAACTCCGTGCCGGTCTCCAGCAGGGACGAGGCCGCGCCGGCCTTCTCCACCGGAGCGGCGCTGAGGGCCAGGTCGGCCACCTGGGACATGACGGCGACGATGCCGCAGGCCAGGAGGGCTCATGGCGCAGTGGACCTTCGATCCCGAAAGCGCGCCGGAGGCCGACCGGCTCACCGCGGGGCTCCGCCAGCTGATCGAGGCCGCCGGCGGGAAGTGACGCGCCCCTCGCGCATCTCCATCACCCGGTCCGCGAAGTGTCGTACGACCGCCCGGTCATGGCAGATGAACAGGTAGCCGAGGCCCAGGTCGTCCTGGATGTCGGCGAGCAGGTTCAGCACGCCCGCGCGTACCGACGGGTCGAGTGACGACACCGGCTCGTCGAGCACCAGCAGCCGCGGGTCGGACGCCAGGGCGCGGGCGATGCCGGCGCGCTGGCACTGGCCGCCGGAGAGCTCGTGCGGGTGGCGGTCGCCGTAAGCGGGGTCCAGGCCGACCCGGTCGAGGAGTTCGGCGACCCGGGACGGGCCGTCGGTGGGATGCCAGCGGCCCTGGACCTTCAGGGGTTCGGCGATGGCGTCGCTGATGCGGTGGCGGGGGCTCAGCGAGCCGTACGGGTCCTGGAAGACGGGCTGCATGCGGGGGCGCAGCGGGCGTAGCTCGCGTTCGGTGAGGGACGTCAACTCCCGCCCTTCGAAGTGGACTTCACCGCCGGCCGGGCGGCGCAGCTGGAGCACCGCCAGGGCCGTGGAGGACTTGCCGCAGCCGGACGGGCCGCTCAGGGCGAGGGTCTCGCCGGCGGCCAGGGCGAAGGAGACGCCGTCCACGGCGGTGACCGGGCCGTAGCGGACGACCAGGTCGCGGACGTCGAGCAGGACATCACTCATGCGGGGCGGCGCTCCTGTAGGAACAAGTCGGTGGCCGGGTGGGGGAGTTCCTCCCAGCGGTGGCAGGCGACCAGGCGTCCGGCCGTCCGCCGGGGCTCCGGCTCCGCCGTGTGGCAGGCGTCCGCCGCGAGCGGGCAGCGCGGGGCGAAGGCGCAGCCCGACGACAGCGTGCCCGGGGCGGGCGGGGTGCCGCGCAGGGCCGGGAGACGGCGGCCCGTCGCGTTCTGCGGGAGGGACGCCAGCAGACCGGCCGTGTAGGGGGCGCGGGGGCGGGCCAGCACCTCGTCCGCCGGGCCGAGTTCGGTCAGGCGCCCGGCGTACATGACCAGCACCCGGTCGGCGTGCCCGTGTACGGCGTCCATGTCGTGCGTGACCAGGACGAGCGCGGCGCCGACCGCCTCCCGCTGCTCGGCGAGCAGCCGCAGCACCTGGTCGCGGCGCTCCTCGTCGAGGGCGGTGGTGGGTTCGTCGGCGACCACGACGTCCGGTTCGTTGATGGTGGCCATGGCGATCACCGCGCGCTGCCGCATGCCGCCGGAGTACTCGTGCGGGTACGCCCGCGCCTTGCGAGCCGCGTCCGGGATGCCGACGCGGTCCAGGGCCGCCACCGCCCGGGCCAGGGCCTCCTTGCGGGAGACGCCGGTCACCGACCGTACGGCGGCGGCGAGTTGGTCACCCACCCGGTGCACGGGGGACAGGGCCGACAGGGCGTCCTGCGGGACGAGGGCGATGCGGCGGCCGCGGTGGGCCGAGAGGTCCGGGTGGATCGTCCCGCTCGTGGTCGCGCCGCGCGGCAGCATGCCGAGGAGCGCGCGGGCCGTGAGGGACTTGCCCGCTCCCGACTCGCCGACGATCGCCAGCACTTCGCGGGGCCGGACGTCGAAGGACAGGCCGCGCACGGCCTCGACCCCGTCGAAGGCGATCCGCAGCTCGCGCACCGACAGCAGTGGCTCAGACTCCAACGGGGGCCTCCTTCTTGACCTGAGCCGGGGTGACGCGCCGCCGTACCCTCCGGCCCTGTGTGAGTGCCGCGCCCGACACCGCAAGTCCCGCCAGCAGGGCCAGCGCCACCGCCGGGGCGAGGGCCGCCCACGGGGCGCGTTCCACATAGGCGCGGGACTCGTCGAGCAGCAGACCCCACTCGGGGGCGGGCGGCTGGGCGCCCAGACCCAGGAAGCCCAGCGAGGCCAGGGCCAGGGCGATGCCCGGCAGGCGCAGCAGGGCGTGGCGGGCGACCGGGGCGGCCACGGACGGCAGGACGTGCCGGGTGAGGATCCAGAACGGGCTCGCCCCGATGGCCCGTTGGGCGGTCAGGAACGCCGACGCGCGCACCTCCTGCACCAGCGCCGCCGCGTGTGCTGACAAGGCAGGCCAGGAGATCAGCGCGACCGCGAGGGCCGCGCCGCCGGTGCCGGGACCGGCGGCCGCCGCGACCAGGATGCCGACGATCACCGGGGGCAGGGCGTTGGCGATGTCCGCCGCGCCCTCCGCGATCCGGGGCAGAAAGCCCAGGGCGAGCGCGATCAGCAGGCTCAGCAGGCAGACGGCCGCCGCCGTGCCGACCGTGGAGGCGGCGCCGTGGCCCAGCCGGGCGAGCACGTCACGGCCGAGACCATCGGTGCCCAGCGGATGCGCCCAGGAGGGCGCGGCCAGCCGGTCGGTGGTGTTCACGGCATACGGGTCGCGCGCCAGGCCCCAGCCGATCGTCACGGCGAGGACGGTGAACAGCGACAACGGGACCGCGGGATGTGCGCGTACCGGCCGTGCCGGAGGCAGCGACAGCGAGGCGTCACGCAGGGCCGGGCCCAGCAGCCGCCGCCGGGCGAGCGCCGCCAGCGCGCCCGTGACCAGGCCCAGCGCGAGCAGCGCGAGGACCGACCCCTGGAGCAGCGGCAGGTCCTGTGACTTGGCCGCGCCGAGCGCGGTACGGCCGATGCCCGGCACGGCGAAGACCGTCTCCACGGCGACCGCGCCGCCGGTGAGCCCCACGGCGACCATCCCGAACTGCGGGACCAGCGGCGGCAGGACGCGCCGCAGGGCCGCCCCGGCGATCCGCACCCGGCTCACCCCGGCGCCCCGCCACAGCTCCACCCACCGCTCGTCGAGCACGGCGGGCAGCGCGTCCGCGACCAGACGGCCGAGCAGCCCGCCGCCGGGGACACCGAGGGCCACGGCGGGCAGGACCATGTTCTCCGGCCCCACCCAGCCCGACGTCGGCAGCCACCCGAGCCACACCCCGAACACCAGCAGCGCGACCGTGGCCAGCAGGAACTCGGGTACGGCGGCCAGCATCGCGGCCCATGCCCCGGCCGAGGCCCGGCCCCGCACCAGCACGGGTGCTACCAGCGCGCACGCCAGCAGCAGTGCCACGCCGAGCGAGGCGCCCATCAGCGCCAGCGACACCTGGACCCCGGAGACCACGGAGGGCAGGACCTCCGTGCCCGAGACCCAGGACGTGCCGAGGTCGCCGCGCAGCAGGTCCGAGGCCCAGCCGCTCAGCAGGGACAGGGGACCGGCGTCGAGACCGAGATCCCGTCGTACGGAGTCCAGGGCTTCCTCGGTCGGGTCCTGCTCCGCGGAGCGGGCCCGCAGCACGGCCAGGGCCGGGTCCCTGCCGGAGAGCCAGGGCAGCAGGCCGACGGCGGCCAGGACGGCGATGAGGCACAGGAGGCGGGTGAGCGTGGCGGCGTCCGCCAACCGCCTTATGCGGACCTTCACTTGACGTAGGTGTCCGCCGTGACCAGCTCCCGCTCGCGCGGGTCGTGGGCGGCGTCGGTCACGCCGGCGGCGTCGCCCTGGATCACACGCTCGTGCAGCATGGGCACGGCCGCGTCGGTGCCGAGCACGGCGGCCTCGGCGGCCATGACCGCCTTGCGCCGGGCGTCGCCGGCCGGCGTCTCGCCGGCCTTCTTCAGGGCCTTGTCCACGGCCGTGTCCGCGAGCTGGGGGATGTTGAAGGAGCCGTCGGAGGCGAAGTCGCTGTAGAGGTAGGCGGCCGGGTCGCCGGAGTCGAGCACGGTGGCGCGGGAGAGGATGAAGGCGTCGAACCGGCCCGCCAGCGCGTCGGACTCGATGTTGGCGTACTCGCGGACGTCGAGCTTCACCTTGAACCCGGCCTTCTGGAGCTGCTGTTGCAGCGCGGCGGCGACCTCGGGCAGCTCGGCGCGGTCGGTGAAGGTGCCGATGGTGATCGTCTTGCCGGCCGGGTCGCCGGCCTTGGCCCGCTTCACCGGCTTCCGCAGCTCGGCCGCCCACGGCAGGGCGGGGCCGAGCAGCCCCTCGGCGACGTCGGCGCGCCCCTCGTACACGCCCTTCACGATCGACTCGGCGTCGATCGCCTCACGGGCCGCCGCCCGTACCGTGGCGTCCTTGAAGGGGCCCTTCTCGGTGTTGAGGTACAGGGTGTTGGTGCGCGGCATCGGGACCTCGTTGATCAGGTCCTGGTCGAGGACCGCGGCCTGCGACACCGGTACCGCCTCGACGATGTCGGCCTCGCCGCTGCGCAGGGCGGCTGCGCGGGCGGTGCCGTCCGGCACGAAGCGCACGTCGATGCCGGGTGCCTTGGCCTTCTTCCCCCAGTAGCCGTCGTAGCGGTCGAGGGCGGCGGAAGAGGTGCCGTTGACCTTCGTCAGCTCGAAGGGGCCGGTGCCCGTGCCGACGGGGCTGACGGTCTTCCCCTTGTAGGCCTTGGCGGCCAGGATCGACAGCTGCGGGGAGCTGAGCCGCTGCGGGACCAGGGGGTCCTCGGTTGCGGTGGTGACGGTGACCTTGTCGCCGTCGGCCTTCACGGTCAGGTCCACGCCGTCGAGAATGCGGGGCTTGGGGGAGGCGGCGGCGGCCTTGGTGAGGGAGTTGACGACGGCTTCGGCGGTGAGCTTCGTGCCGTCGTGGAAGGTGACGCCGTCGCGCAGGGTGAAGGTCCATTTCCGGCCGGACTGGGCCCATTCGGTGGCCAGCGCCGGCTCGGCGTCACCGTCCGCGTCCAGTTTCACCAGGGTCTCCGCCGTGGACCAGCGCGACAGCTTGAAGGCGTCGTCCGACAGCGGGGACAGCCCCGAGCGGGGTGGCTGCATCATCGCGACGCGTACGCGCTTGCCCCCTGCCCCGGAGTCGTCCGTGGCCGACTGCCCACCGGAGAAACAGCCGGTGAGCAGGGCGGAGGCCGCGGTGACGGCGGCAAGGGGGATGAGTCGAGCGGGGACGCGCACGGGGACACCTCGGTCAAGGCCTGGTAAATGGTTGAACGCGCCATGACCGTAGCATGATGACAATCGTTTTCAGAAGTGGTCCGGTGTGGCGGGTGCTCAGGGAACCGGACGGAAGTACTTCCGCAGCGCCCAGGCGGCGAGTTGGCGACCGGTGGCGTTGCCCACCTCGTCGGCCGTCCGGGTGTGGATGCCGCCCCAGGCCCGGGCGTCGACGACGTCCTGCTCTTACTTGTGGGCGTAGCGGTAGTGGCGGGAGGCACCGGTGGTGGTCGACCGGATGTGCAGGTCGACGCGGGAGGTGCCGAGGATTCCGGTCAGCGTGCGCATCAGCGGCCTCTAGCGCCGGTCCGCCCGGGTCGCCGGGTTGCCGTCGGTGTCCGCTTCCCGGATGGCGGTGACGGCCCCCGGGAAGTGATGGCGCGGTACCTGGTGCGCCGCCGACGCGGCAGCCGCCGCGGACGAGGACGTACGAGGCGCCCGCTCGTGCCGTCTGTACGGGGTGAAGCGGCCCTCGATGCCGACGACAGCGTTGTAGGCGGCGGTGGAGACGTACGCCTCCCAGATGAACATCTCGGGCGGGGCCGGGCGGACCTCGGCCTCGGTGGTGGCCTCCGCCGTGCGCGAACTCCTTCCAGCCGATGGCGCATCAGGAGAACCGTGACCAGGCGCGGCGTCAGACGGTGCGTGGGTCCGTCCCGGAACCGCCCGTTCGGGCGACGGACTCACCCGGACGGTCCGATGTCCTGACCCTGTGCGAGCCGGGCCCCCTTCAACGCCATGTGCAGGAGCAGACGGTCCTCGCCGTCGTCCAGGTCCAGGCCGGTGAGCTTCTCGATCCGGGACAGGCGGTAGTACAGGGTCTGGCGGTGGATGCCCAGCTCGGCGGCGGCCCGGGCGGCCTGGCCGGCGCAGTCGAGGTAGACCTCGGCGGTACGGGCGAGCTCCTGGTGGGCAGGGAAGAGCAGGGCGTGCACCGCCGGGTCGCGGGCCACCTCCGGCGGCAGCGCGGTGAGCAGCCGGAACGGCCCGATCGATGCCCACTCGGCGACGGGCCCGAGCCGGGGCTCGGCCGACGCGGCACGTGCCGCCGCCGAGGCCTCCCACCAGGCCGTTCCCAGCTCGGCGAGGCCGGAGCGGGGCGTTGCGATGCCGGCGGCGGGGCTGCCCGCTCCGCGTGGGGCGCTGTCGGCCGGGCCCGACGGAGCGGTACCGGTCGGCCCGTGGGAGGAGGCTCCGGGTTGTCCGGCCCGGGCACCGGCGGCGGCGCCGCGCGGGCTGCCGGCCGGGCCCTGAGGGGGCGAGCCGCCCACTCCGGAAGACGGAGCACCGGTGGCCGGCCTGCCCGAAGCGTTGCCCGGCGCTCCGCCTGAGGCGCTGCCGGTTGCTTTGCCGGGGGTGTTGCTCGGTGCTCCGCCCGAGGCGGTGCCGGTTGCTTTGCCGGGGGTGTTGCCTGGTGTTCCGCCTGAGGTGCTGCCGGGGCCGTTGTCCGGTGTTCCGCGCGAGGCGGCGCCGGTCGCTCCGCCTGAAGCGGGGCCGGTCGCTCCGCGCGAAACCGTGCCGGTCGCGGGTCGCGCGGCGCCGCCGCCCGGCCCGCTTCCCCCGCCCGCCCGCTCCAGCAGGCGGGCTGCCGCTGTCGTCGCCGGAGTCAGCACGTCCGCCGAGCGCAGGCGGATCAGGACGGCCACGCACTGGGACGAAGCCCCCCACGGCAGCGTGCACAGGGCCGTCGCGCCCGGCATCGCGCGGGCCGAGGGGGCGTCGTCGGGGTCGGCCGTGGGCCAGGGGGCGACACAGAGCACCGTGTGGAGGCCGTCGGCGCGGGGGCCGAGGGCGGTGCGGAGCTCCGCGATGGCCATGTCGCGCTGCCAGTCGCGGTCGGCGGTGAGGACGGCCCGCAGTTCGCGGCTGAGGTCGGCACCGTGCTGGGCCTCGTCCGCCAGCAGCGCGCCGATCCGGGCCGTGACCTGCATGGCGTCGGACAGCTGGCGTTCGCTCGGGCCGGGATCGTCGTCGAGCAGCCAGACGTAGCCGTGGACCACGCCCCGGTGGCGGACGGGCAGGCAGATCCGGCCCCGGTACACCCCGGCCTCCGGCGTCGGCGGGATGCGGACCGGGCCGGTCGCCCGCGTGATGCCGAAGCCCTCGAACCACGCCCGGACGGCCGCCGTCGAGCGGCGGGTGAGGATCGAGCGGGTGCGCACCGGGTCCAGGGCCGACGGATCGAGGTCGCCCTCACTGTCGTACGCGCCGAAGGCGATCAGCTCGAAGTCCCGGTTCTCCAGCGTCGCGGGCGCCCCGAGCAGCTCCGAGATCTCGTCGACCAGCTCCTCGTAGTCACCCCTGTGTTCCGACGTCATCCGTGCATTGTCCCGCACCCCATGGGACCTTTCATACATCTGTCTGAGATCTGCGGCACGGATGCGTGACAGCTGTCGATGGCCCACGATCGGAGGGATCCTTAGGTTTCACGGTGGTTCTCCGCGCCGTACCCGAAGCGTCATCCGCCCGGGGTCCGGCCATCCGTTGGTTGTGCTCTGGAGGTGCCCCGTGATGGGTCCCGTGATTCTCGCCGCGTCGCGCAGCGACCGGATGCGACGCCTGATCTCGGCGGCCCCGGTGACCAAGCAGGTCGTCGACCGTTTCATCCCCGGAGAGGACGTCGACGACATCGTTCCGGTCATTCGGGATCTCACCGGGCGGGGCCTGGAGCTGACGATGGACGTCGTCGGCGAGGACATCACCAACCCCGTCCAGGCCGCCGCCGCACGGGACGCCTACCTGGAGCTGATCGACCGCCTGAAGCCCCTGGACCTCGGCACCCGCGCCGAGATGTCGGTGAAGCTGTCGATGTTCGGGCAGGCGCTGGACGGCGGCCACGAACTGGCCCTCGCCAACGTCCGCCCGGTCGTCGAGGCCGCCGCCGAGATCGGCACCACGGTCACTCTGGACGCCGAGGACCACACCACCCTCGACTCGATGTTCGCCATCCACGAGGAGCTGCGGAAGGACTTCCCGCAGACCGGCTGCGTCATCCAGGCGTACCTCTTCCGCACCGAGGCCGACGCCCGCCGCCTCGCTGCGAACGGCAGCCGGGTGCGCCTGGTCAAGGGTGCGTACAAGGAGCCGGCCTCGGTCGCGTATCTGGAAAAACACGAGATCGACCGGGCATACGTTCGGGTTCTGAGGACGTTGATGGAAGGGGAGGGGTACCCGATGATCGGGTCCCACGACCCGCGCCTGATCGCCATCGGCCAGGAGCTCGCCCACCGCGCCGGGCGAAAGCTCGACGAGTACGAGTTCCAGATGCTCTACGGCATCCGCACCGAGGAGCACCTGCGGCTGGCCGCCGAGGGCCACCGGATGCGCGTGTACACGGCCTACGGCACCGACTGGTACGGCTATTTCATGCGCCGCCTCGCGGAGAAGCCGGCCAACCTGCGCTTCTTCGCCCGCTCGATGCTGACCAAGAGCTGAGAGCTCATCAAGGGCCGATGCTCGTCAAGGGCTGAGGCTCGTCAAGGGCTGAGACCGAAACACCGCTCAGTAAGGAGTTACGGAAAATATGGACGCTGTGACCCAGGTCCCCACCCCCGTCAACGAGCCGGTGCACGGCTATGCCCCCGGCTCGCCCGAGCGTGCCCGGCTGGAGGCCAGGCTGAAGGAGCTGGCCGACAACCCCGTCGACCTGCCCTGCACCATCGGCGGCGAGAAGCGGATGGGCGGCGGTGAGGCCTTCAAGGTCGTCCAGCCGCACAATCACCAGGCCGTGCTGGGCACGTACCGCAACGCCACGCAGGCGGACGCCCAGGACGCCATCGACGCTGCCCTGGCCGCCGCGCCCGCCTGGCGTGCGATGTCCTTCGACGACCGCGCGGCGATCATCCTGCGCGCCGCCGAGCTGCTGTCCGGCCCCTGGCGCGAGACGCTCGCCGCCTCCACCATGCTCGGCCAGTCCAAGACCGCCCAGCAGGCCGAGATCGACACGCCCTGCGAGCTGATCGACTTCTGGCGGTTCAACGTCTCCTACGCCCGCAAGCTCCTGGCCGAGCAGCCGCCGGCCAACTCCCCGGGTGTCTGGAACCGTCTGGACCACCGCCCGCTGGAGGGCTTCGTCTACGCGATCACGCCCTTCAACTTCACCGCGATCGCGGGCAACCTGCCGACGGCCCCGGCCCTGATGGGCAACGTCGTCGTCTGGAAGCCGTCCCCGACGCAGACCCACGCCGCCGTGCTGCTCATGCAGCTGCTGGAGGAGGCCGGCCTGCCCAAGGGCGTCATCAACCTCGTCACCGGCGACGGCATCGAGGTCTCCGAGGTCGCCCTGGAACACCGCGACCTCGCGGGCATCCACTTCACCGGCTCGACCCCCACCTTCCAGTACCTGTGGAAGACGGTCGGCAACAACATCGAGAAGTACCGCACCTACCCGCGTCTGGTCGGCGAGACCGGCGGCAAGGACTTCCTCGTCGCCCACCCGTCGGCCGACCCGGCGATCCTGAAGACGGCGTTCACCCGGGGTGCCTTCGAGTTCCAGGGCCAGAAGTGCAGCGCCACCTCCAGGGCGTACATCCCCTCCTCGATCTGGAACTCCGGCTTCAAGGAGGAGCTCGCCGCCGAGGTCGACGGCATCAAGATGGGTGACGTCACCGACCTGTCGAACTTCATCGGCGCCGTCATCGACGAGCGTGCCTTCGCCAAGAACAAGGCCGCCATCGACCGCGCCAAGGAGGACCCCACCTGCACGATCGTCGCGGGCGGCACCTACGACGACTCCGAGGGCTGGTTCGTCCGCCCGACCGTCATCGAGTGCACCGACCCGGAGAACGAGGTCTTCCGTACCGAGTACTTCGGCCCGATCATCGCCGTGCACGTCTACGAGGACGACAAGTACGACGAGATGCTGACGCAGATGGAGTCCGTCTCCGACTACGCCCTGACCGGCTCGGTCATCGCGAACGACCGCGCCGCGGCCGCCTACACGGCGGACAAGCTCCGCTACGCGGCCGGCAACTTCTACATCAACGACAAGTCGACCGGCGCCGTCGTCGGCCAGCAGCCCTTCGGCGGCGGCCGTGCCTCCGGCACCAACGACAAGGCCGGCGCCCCGCAGAACCTGATGCGCTGGACCCTGACCCGCGCCATCAAGGAGACCCTGGTCCCGCCGACCGACTACACCTACCCGCACATGGGCTGATCCCTCGCGGCACCGACGGGCCGGGTCGTGCGACCCGGCCCGTCGGCGTGTCCCGTCCGGCAGACTCCCGGGCATGGACACGCGAACGGAGACGGTGACGGCCGACGACGGCGTACGGCTGTGGGCGGCGAGGTCGGGCCGGGGCACGCCGCTGGTGCTGTGCCACGGCGGGCCCGGCCTGTGGGACATGTTCGAGGACGTGACCGGCCCGCTCGGCGACGTGGCCACGGTCATCCGCTGGGACCAGCGCGGCTGCGGGCGGTCACAGCCGTGCGACGGGCCGTGGACCGTCGAGCGCTTCGTGGCGGATCTCGACGCCGTCCGCCGGCACTTCGGGCTGGACCGGATGGCCCTGCTGGGCCACTCCTGGGGCGCGCAGTTGGCGTTGAGCTACGCCCTGGCGTACCCGGAGCGGGTGAGCGCGCTGGTCTACGTGGCGGGGACGGGCATCGGACCGGAAGCGGACTGGCGTGCCGAGTTCGAGGAGAACCTCCTTGCCCGGATCGGCGAGCACCCCGAACGGCTCGCCCGATGGAGAGAGTTGACGGGCGGCCCGCGGCGGCCCGCCGAGGAGGAACGCGAGGGCGCGGTCCTTCAGTGGTCGAGCGAGTTCGAGGACCGCGAGCGGGCGCTGGAGCACGCCGAGCGAATGGCCACCCCCTGGTTCGGCATCAACTTCGAGTGCAACAGGGTGCTCAACGCCGAGGCGAGGAGCGTGTGTGGCACCCCGGCCCTGGACGCCGCCTGCCGGGCCCTGGACGTGCCCGTGCTCATCGTCGACGGTGCCCGGGACATCCGGCCGCGCTCGGCGGTGGACTCACTGGAGCGGGCGCTGCCGCGCGTGACACGGGTGGTGCTGCCGGAGGCCGGTCATCTGCCGTGGGTGGAGGACCCGCGGGGCTTCCGGGAGGCGGTCGCGGCGGGTCTCGCGCCCGGGGTGTGACCTGCCCGGGGAGCGCGGGGCCACCGCACCCGCACAACCGGTCGAGAGCGACCCGGCCCGTTCGCATACTGGGCGGATGACCACCCGAATGACCATCCGCGCGCGCACCGCCCACACCGCCGACCTCACCCCCGCCGAACTCGACGCCGTACGCGCCCTGCTGGACGCCGCCTTCGACGGCGACTTCGGCGACGAGGACTGGGACCACGGCCTCGGAGGCATGCACGCCCTCGTGCACGACGGCTCCGGGCTCGCCGCGCACGGGGCGGTCGTGATGCGCCGGGTGCGGCACCGCGGCCGGTGGCTGCGCGCCGGGTACGTCGAGAACGTCGCCGTACGCGCCGACGCCCGCCGCACCGGCCTCGGCGGGCAGGTCATGGCGGAGCTGGAACGCGTCATCGACCGCGCCTACGACGTCGGCGCCCTCTCCGCCGGCGACGACGGCGCCCGGCTCTACACCTCCCGCGGCTGGCGGCTGTGGCGCGGCCAGGTGCATGCCCTCAGCCCGCGGGACGGTGTCGTCCGCCTGCCGGAGGAAGAGGACAGCACCTACGTCCGGCCCGCCCTCGCGGGCCCGCTCGACCCCGCGTACGAACTGCTCTTCGACTGGCGCGACGGAGACGTGCTCTAGGAATCATCGCAGGTCAGCACGGTGTGACGTAGTCCACCGTCTCAGATAGTAGGAAGTCCGAGTAATTGTGGAGACAGACGCTCCGGCCTCCCTTAGTTTTGTAGGAGCCGAACGTCTCGCTCGACCAAGCGAATGGCGGTCGTGAGCCGGGCCCTGTGCAGGCAACCCCTGCGGCACCGCTCCCCGCCCCATCCGGCGTCTCGTATCCCTTTCCCGCACTCCATGCTGTCGAAGGAGTCGATTTCCCATGGCCGAGACGACCGTCCGCCGCCGAGTCCGTCACGTCTCCCGTACGAGCGAGTCCGACCGCAAGAACGCCGCCGCCGCGCTCCAGCGCGCCCTCGACCGCAGGGACAACGGCGGATCCACCGGTCACTGAGCCGATCCACGGCCACTGAGCCGTAACACCCTGGTCCGGGAGCCGCACCCGACGAGGCGCGGTGCGGGGCTCACGCCCCGCGCCGCACCTCGAAATGATCGATCCGCTCACCGCTCGACGCCAGCGCCGACACCTTCAGCCTCGGCGTCGCGCCGCTCTCCGCCTCCACCGAGAGGAACGAGAACCCCCGGTAGCGCACCCGCGACCACTGCACCGACTCCGCCTTGGTGTCCCGGGACTTCGTCCACCGGAACGTGTCGACCGAATCCCGGTCGGCGGTGTTCCCCTCGTAGCTCTCCTTCACGCCGTCGGGGAAGCCGTACAACTCCTTCCCGCCGCCGCCCGCCGTGACGTACACGATCCCGTCCCGCCGTGGGTCCGTCGTCCCGCCGACCGGCACCGGCCTGCCCACCTCGCCGTTGCGGATGGCGTCGGTCCGCTCGTAGACGTGGTTGTGCCCGTTGATCACCAGGTCCACCTGGTGCTGGGCGAACAGCGGCAGCCACTCGGCGCGCACCCCGCCGTCGGAGGCGTGCGTGGACGTCGAGTAAGCGCAGTGGTGGAAGAAGACGACGATGAAGTCGACCGAGGCGTCGTCCCGCAGTTCGCCGAGCTTCCTGTCCAGCCACTTCGTCTGCCGCCCCTCCGTGTAGCCGAAGTTGGCGGGGATCTCGTACGACACGTCGTTCGCGTCCAGCGCGACCACGCCGACGTTGCCGTACGTGAAGGCGTACACCCCCGGTGCCGTGCGCGCGTCGAAGCCGCTGTCCGGCAGGGAGAAACGGGCGAGTTGGCCTCCGTAGCCGTCCGGCGAGTACCAGGCCTCCATGTCGTGGTTGCCGGTCGTCACCATCCACGGCACCGACTTGGCCACCGGCTCGGTCTGCTTCAGGAACCGGTCCCACTGCCCGGCGTCGAAGACGTCCGACTCCTTGCCCTTACCGGTCGGGTCGGCATAGCAGATGTCGCCGGCGTGAAGGTGGAACGCCGGGCTCCGGCGCAGCAGCAGACGGTCGTTGAGGGCCGCCTCCTCGCCGACGCCCTGGTCGCCGAACGCGGTGAACACGAACCGCTCGGGCGGGCTCGCGGGGGCCGTGCGGAAGGACGTGACGGCCGGACGGTGTCGCGGGGACGCCGGGTCGAAGCCCTCGTGGCCGACGCCGTAGTAGTACGTCGTGTCCGGGCGCAGACCGTCCAGCGCCGCGTGCAGGTAGTACTGCTCGACCGCCGCCCGTACGCCCTTCAGCTCCGGGGTGTGCAGGTCGCGCAGCTCCGCCTCGACCTTGCGGCCGAGGTCGTCGGGGCGCAGGCCGACCCGGACGTACGGCTTGCGCACCGCCAGCGGCACCTGCCAGGAGATCCGCATCTGCGTCTTCGGGTCGGCGCCGAAGGCGAGATGGCGGCCGAAGGGCGTGATGAAGGAGCCCGGCGCCTTGGACGTGCTCGGCGACGGGTTCCTGGTCGCCGTACCGTTCCCCGGCCCGGAGCCGGAACAGCCGGTCAGCAGACCGCCCGCCACCGCGCCGGCCGTCACCAGCGTGCGGCGCCGCGACAGCCGTGTGCGCAGGTACTCGTGCTGTTCCGCCATGCTCATCCGGCGCGCGAGCTCGGGCGGGATGCCGAAGTGGGGGATCTCCATGTCGGATCAACTTCCCAGCGAACGCCAACATCCGCCCCACGTACGGGTGAACGGAAACCGTCGGCCGAGTGCGCTCTCCACTCGGGCGGGTGCCGTATCGTCTGTCCGCATCACGGACACCCTGTGTCATCCCATGGGACGAGGAGTAGGGTGCCCGCATGTCTCGCAGCATCAATCTCGCAGTGATTCCCGGTGACGGCATCGGCCAGGAAGTCGTGGCCGAAGGCCTGAAGGTCCTCTCCGCCGTCCTTCCGCAGGATGTGAAGCTGGAGACCAAGGAGTACGACTTCGGCGCCAAGCGTTACCACGCCACCGGTGAGACCCTCACCGACGCCGACCTCGACGCCCTGAAGAAGCACGACGCCATCCTGCTCGGCGCGATCGGCGACCCGGGCGTGCCGTCCGGCGTCCTGGAGCGCGGCTTCCTGCTGAAGCTCCGCTTCGCCTTCGACCACCACGTCAACCTGCGTCCCTCGAAGCTGCTGCCGGGTGTCGCCACCCCGCTGGCCGGCGAGCCGCAGATCGACTTCGTCGTGGTACGCGAGGGCACCGAGGGCCCGTACACCGGCAACGGCGGCACGATCCGCAAGGGCACCGAGCACGAGGTCGCCACCGAGGTGTCCGTGAACACGGCCTACGGTGTCGAGCGCGTGGTCCGTGACGCCTTCGCGCGTGCGCAGGCCCGCCCGCGCAAGAAGCTGGCGCTGATCCACAAGAACAACGTGCTGACCTTCGCGGGTCACCTGTGGACCAACATCTTCAACAAGGTGGCCGAGGAGTTCCCCGAGGTCACCACCGAGTACATGCACGTCGACGCGGCCACGATCTACCTGGTCACCCAGCCCGAGCGCTTCGACGTGATCGTCACCGACAACCTCTTCGGCGACATCATCACCGACCTCGCCGCGGCCGTCTCCGGCGGCATCGGCGTGGCGGCCTCCGGCAACATCAACCCGTCCGGAGAGTTCCCCTCGATGTTCGAGCCCGTGCACGGCTCGGCCCCGGACATCGCCGGCCAGGGCAAGGCCGACCCGACGGCCACGGTGCTGTCCGTCGCCCTGCTCCTGCGCCACCTCGGCTACGAGGCCGAGGCCGCCCGTATCGACGAGGCGGTCTCCGCCGACCTGTCGGAGCGCACCGGCAAGCCCGCCCGCTCCACCTCGGAGATCGGCGACGCGCTCGCCGTACGAGTAGCCGGCTGACCCGCCGCTGCTTTCCGCAAGCCGCCGGGTCGCATCCGCGCCCGGCGGCTTCCGCATGTTCCCGCCGGGTGTCACCATCGACCACCGGGCCGCATTCACCCCGTTCCTTCCTCCGCAGCCCGCGGGCGATAATCGAACGCGAGGCCGCGGAACGAAGAAATGCTCGGACGTCCTAGCACTGGTCACCGTCAGAGCTGTACCGAGCGCGGCCCGTCACTACAACCGGTGAAGGACTTCAACCCATGACGACGCCCACGATCGAGCTCAAGCCCTCCGCCAACCCGCTCTCCGCCGCAGAACGCGAGGCGATCCTGGCCAACCCCGGGTTCGGCCGCCACTTCACCGACCACATGGTGACGATCAAGTGGACGGAGGGCCGTGGCTGGCACGACGGCCAGCTCGTGCCGTACGCGCCGATCTCCCTCGACCCCGCCACCACGGTCCTGCACTACGCGCAGGAGATCTTCGAGGGGCTGAAGGCCTACCGGCGCCCCGACGGCTCGGTCGCCACGTTCCGCCCGGAGAAGAACGCCGAACGCTTCCAGCGTTCCGCGCGCCGGCTGGCGATGCCGGAGCTGCCGGCCGAGACGTTCATCGAGGCGTGCGACGCCCTGGTGAGGCAGGACAACGCGTGGGTGCCGGCGCACGGTGGTGAGGAGTCCCTCTACCTGCGCCCGTTCATGATCGCGACCGAGGTCGGGCTGGGCGTGAAGCCGGCCAACGAATACCTGTTCCTGGTGATCGCCTCTCCGGCCGGGGCGTACTTCCCCGGTGGTGTGAAGCCGGTGTCCATCTGGGTCTCAGAGGACCGCGTCCGCGCCGTCCCCGGCGGCATGGGCGACGCGAAGACGGGCGGCAACTACGCCGCGTCCCTGCTGGCGCAGGCCGAGGCCGCGACGAAGGGCTGCGACCAGGTCTGCTACCTCGACGCCGTGGAGCACACGTGGGTCGAGGAGCTGGGCGGCATGAACCTGTACTTCGTGTACGGCAACAAGATCGTCACGCCGTCGCTCACCGGGTCGATCCTGGAGGGTGTCACCCGGGATTCGCTGCTCGCCGTCGCCCGTGACCTCGGTTACGAGGCCGAGGAGGGCCGGGTCTCGGTCGACCAGTGGCAGCGGGACTCGGAGAACGGGAGCCTCACGGAGGTGTTCGCCTGCGGCACGGCCGCTGTGATCACGCCGGTCGGTACGGTGAAGCGGGCCGGGACGGAGTGGCAGCAGAGTGGTGGAGAGCCGGGCGAGGTCACGCTGAAGCTGCGGCAGGCCCTGCTCGACATTCAGCGCGGTACGGCGGAGGACAAGCACGGCTGGATGCACCAGCTGGGATAAGGCAGCACTCGGCGTCGGTGCCGGACTCGCCGGGGGGGCTCCGCCCTCGGACCCCCGGGCCTGTGCCCACCCACCGCCCCGAATCGGTCGGACAAGAAGCCGGAGCAACGGCGTCGGCCCCGGACCCC
The DNA here is from genome assembly GCF_055585925.1 of Streptomyces sp. NPDC052064. Lineage (NCBI taxonomy): Bacteria > Bacillati > Actinomycetota > Actinomycetes > Kitasatosporales > Streptomycetaceae > Streptomyces > Streptomyces sp. NPDC052064. Next base: position 230,764 of record NZ_JBVJJE010000008.1, on the reverse strand, counting down.
GTCGATACGACGCCCGGGGCCGACAGCGCATACGCCACCCCGCCCACCAGCCCCGACAGCAGGAAGCTGCAGTCCACCCCGCCGGTGAGTGCCGGCAGCGAGCCCTCGTACGACGGCAGGGACACCGCCAGGGCCCCGACGAGCGCGCCGGCCGCCCAGGAGAGGCCCGCCGGGATGTTCCAGCCGGCGCGGTACCAGTAGACGCCGCCCTGCGCGGCGGTTGAAGACGTGGAGGGCGTCCGCGTCGTACACCTCGCCGCAGCGGGCGAAGCCGATGAGCAGCCTCCTCGCGGACACCTGAACGCCTGCCCGGGTTGTACTCAAAACGACGGATTGACCCTGTGGTCCGTGGTGCTGTTGGCTCTGGGGGAGCCCTCGGCGCGGGGCCGGGGGAGAAGCGTCAACGGGGACACAGGGGGAACAGCACATGACCAGCACCAGGAGGGCCACGTCCGTCGCGCTCGGCGTGGCCCTGGCCGTCACGCTCGGCACCGCCGCCGCGCTGCCCGCGACCGCCGCTCCGGCGGTGCCGCGGACCGAGAAGGCGAGCATCGCGCCGGACGGCACCGACGGCAACGCCGCCTCCGGCGGGCCGAGCCTGAGCGCAGACGGCCGCCATCTGGCCTTCGTCTCCAGCGCCGACAACCTCGTCGCGGGCGACACCGACGGCACCGCCGACGCCTTCGTACGCGATCTGAAGCACGGCACGACTCGCCTGGCCAGTACCGCGGCGGACGGCGGCTCGGTCGACGACGTCGCCCTCAGCGGCAACGGCCGGTACCTCGCCTTCGGCGCCACCGACGGCGACGGCCGCAGCCACATCTGGGTCAAGGACCTGAAGTCCGGCGCCCTCCAGCGCATCGAGGACACCGTCGACACGGGCTACGACACCGGCCGGCAGCCCGCCATCAGCGCCGACGGCCGCTACGTCGCCTTCGTCGCCCAGCAGTCCCGACTCGCGGAGGGCGAGGACCGCTGGGGACGCGTCTACCGCGTCGACCGCACCGGCGGCGAGGCCGTCCGCATCAGCCAGGTGCCCGCCGCCGGCGATCGGAAGACCGCCGCCACCCATCCGTCCATCAGCGCCGACGGCAGCCGGGTCGGCTTCCAGTTCTTCGTCCCGCACCCCGCCTCGGGCGACTGGAGCGACGCCTGTGTCCGTGACGTGCCGAGCGGCGAGCTGTTCCACGCCGACCGGGCGCCGAACGGTCTGAAGTCCGACGGGCAGACCGAGTTCCCGCAGGTCAGCGCCGATGGCCGGTACGCCGTCTTCAACTCGCTCGACTCGCAGCTGACCCCGGGCGACACCAACAAGGGACACAACGTCTTCGCGCGCGACCTGAAGACGGGCGAGCTGCGCCGGATCGACGCCGCCGACCCGGCCGCGTTCACCGCGTATCCGCGGCTCAGCGCCGACAACCGGTATCTGGCCTTCGTCTCGGCCGACCCGGGCGACACGGACCGTACGACGCGCGCGTACGTACGTGACCTGCGCACCGGTCGCACGGTCCTGGCCAGCCCGGACGCCGAGGGCGGCCCGAACGACCAGAGCGTGTCCGCCCCGGTGATCGACCGGCACGGCCGCCGGGTCGCCTTCGGCAGCTCCTCACCCGACCTCGTCCCCGGCGACACGTACGACACCTCGCACGTCTACGTCCGTCACATGAGGTGACTGACCGCATCCTGAGACAACCGTGAGCCAGGCACGGGGGTTGTGCCAAACTGCCCCCGTGCTCTCATTCGCCATGATTATTGGCAGCAGGCGCGCCGGTCCGCAGTGACCACCACGTACGACCAGGTACGGGTGGACACCGTCGTCCTCGACCCGCGCGCAGACCTCTCGCACCCGCGAGGGGTTTTTCGCATTTCTGGCCCACCCGCAGTCAGGAGCGAGAGCGCGAGGGACTATGTGGGGACGGTGGCGCCGGTCATTCCGGTACGACCGAGATCCAATCCTCAGGAGCCTTGACACCATGACCGCTACCAGCGAGCTCGACGATTCCTTCCACGTCTTCGACACCACCCTGCGCGACGGCGCCCAGCGGGAGGGCATCAACCTCACCGTCGCGGACAAGCTGGCCATCGCGCGGCATCTGGACGACTTCGGCGTCGGCTTCATCGAGGGCGGCTGGCCGGGCGCGAACCCCCGGGACACCGAGTTCTTCGCCCGCGCCCAGCAGGAGATCGACTTCCGGCACGCGCAGCTGGTCGCGTTCGGCTCCACTCGCCGTGCCGGCACCACCGCCGCCGAGGACCCGCAGGTCAGGGCACTCCTGGAGTCCGGTGCGCAGGTGATCACGCTGGTCGCCAAGTCGCACGACCGCCATGTCGAACTCGCCCTGCGCACGACCCTGGACGAGAACCTGGCGATGGTCCGCGACACGGTGTCGTTCCTGAAGGAGCAGGGCCGCCGGGTCTTCGTCGACTGCGAGCACTTCTTCGACGGCTACCGCGCGAACCCCGAGTACGCCAAGGCGGTCGTCCGTACGGCCTCGGAGGCCGGCGCGGACGTGGTGGTCCTCTGCGACACCAACGGCGGCATGCTCCCGGCGCAGATCCAGGCGGTCGTCGCCACGGTCCTGGCCGACACCGGCGCCCGGCTCGGCATCCACGCCCAGGACGACACGGGCTGTGCGGTGGCGAACACGCTGGCCGCCGTCGACGCGGGCGCGACGCACGTCCAGTGCACGGCCAACGGCTACGGCGAACGCGTCGGCAACGCCAACCTCTTCCCGGTCGTGGCGGCCCTGGAGCTGAAGTACGGCAAGCAGGTCCTGCCCGAGGGCCACCTGCGTGAGATGACGCGCATCTCGCACGCCATCGCCGAGGTCGTCAACCTCACGCCCTCCACACACCAGCCCTATGTCGGCCTCTCGGCCTTCGCGCACAAGGCCGGCCTGCACGCCTCGGCCATCAAGGTCGACCCTGACCTGTACCAGCACATCGACCCCGAGCGGGTCGGCAACACCATGCGGATGCTGGTCTCCGACATGGCCGGCCGCGCCTCGATCGAGCTCAAGGGCAAGGAACTCGGCATCGACCTCGGCGGCGACCGCGAGCTGGTCGGCCGGGTGGTCGAGCGGGTGAAGGAACGCGAACTCAGGGGCTACACGTACGAGGCGGCGGACGCGAGCTTCGAGATCCTGCTGCGCACCGAGGTCCAGGGCAGGCCGCTGCGCTACTTCGAGGTCGAGTCCTGGCGTGCCATCGTCGAGGACCGGCCCGACGGCTCGCACGCCAACGAGGCCACGGTCAAGCTCTGGGCCAAGGGCGAGCGGATCGTCGCCACGGCCGAGGGCAACGGCCCGGTCAACGCGCTGGACCGGGCCCTGCGGGTGGGCCTGGAGAAGATCTACCCGCAGCTCGCCAAGCTGGAACTGGTCGACTACAAGGTCCGCATCCTGGAGGGCAAGCACGGCACCAACTCGACGACCCGCGTGCTGATCTCCACGTCCGACGGCACCGGCGAGTGGTCGACGGTGGGCGTGGCCGACAACGTCATCGCCGCGAGCTGGCAGGCTCTGGAGGACGCGTACACCTACGGGCTGCTGCGGGCGGGAGTGGCCCCGGTCGAGTAGGTGGCGGTGGCGACGGCGCCTCCCGCGCCGTCGCCTCAGCCGATCCGTTCCGTCCGCGCCGTCCCGCCGTCCGCGCACCAGCGTCCCGAAATCCGTACCCCGGCCGATGTCCCTTTCTGTGCCGATTCGGGTAGCTTCGAACATATGAAGGCCGCACTGTCGCGTACCCTCGTACGCCTGCTGATCGTGCCGGTCGTCGCCGTACTGGCGGCGCTCATGGTCGGTGCGCCCGGTGCGCACGCGGCCACCGACCTCTCGAAGGTCGCCGAGGAACTGCGTGAGAACCCGGTCTACGTCGATCCGGCCGCCTCCGGCCAGCTGGCCGAGTCGGACGCCGAGGCGCTCGCCGACAAGATCAAGGACGCGGACAAGCCCGTCTTCGTGGCGGTGCTCCCGGCCGACTTCCCCGCGCAGGACCTCTTCCGGAACCTCCGCACCGAGACCGGCGTCACCGGCCTGTACGGCATCCGCCTCGGCGACGAGTTCGACGCCCGTGCCGACAGCTCGGTGATGAGCCGCCAGGCGGTGTCCAACCTGGTCACGGCCGTCGGGGAGGCGGGCGACGCCAAGGCCCAGCTGAACGACTTCGTCGACGACGCCCTGCGCAACGTGGGCGGCTCGGCGCCCAGCAGCTGGAGCGACGGCTCGGGCAGTGACGTGCCGGTCGGCGGCCTGGTCACGGTCGGCGCACTGGTCGCGGCCGGCGGCGCGGGCGCCTACGCGCTGGTCCGCCGCAACCGCCGCCGCCACGAGGAGGAGCAGCGGGCCGCGCTGGACAAGCTGCGCGTGGTGGTCGACGAGGACATCACCGCCTTCGGCGAGGAACTCGACCGCCTCGACTTCCACCCGGGCGAACCCGGCGCCGACGACGCGATGCGCGCCGACTACGAGCACGCCCTGGACGCCTACGAGCAGGCGAAGTCCCTGATGGCGGCCGCGACGAAACCGGAGGACGTGCGGGCCGTCACCCAGGCCGTGGAAGACGGCCGGTTCTCCCTGGCGCGACTCGTGGCCCGCCGCGAGGGCAGCCCGCTGCCGGAGCGCCGCCCGCCCTGCTTCTTCGACCCCCGCCACGGCCCCTCGGTCGCCGACGCGAGCTGGACTCCGCCGGGCGGCGCCACGCGCGACGTCCCCGTCTGCGCGGCCGACCGGACGCGGCTCGCCGAGGGCCGCGACCCGGTGATCCGCGAGGTCGACACCGAATACGGCCGCCGCCCGTACTGGGAGGCCGGCCCGGCGTACGGCCCCTGGGCCGGCGGTTACTTCGGCGGCGGCATCCTGCCCGGCCTCCTCATCGGCACCATGCTCGGCGGCATGATGGCCGGCCCGGCCTACGCGGCCGACTACGGCTCCGGCTACGGCGACTTCGGCGGCTACGAGGGCGGCGACGTCTCCGGAGCGGACTTCGACACCGGCGACTTCGGGGGCGGGGGCTTCGGCGGCGGCGACTTCGGTGGGGGAGGGGACTTCGGGGGCGGGTTCTGACGGAGGCGGCGATCGGACCCGCTGGGAGGCTGAGGCCCAGTGGGGCACAGTCCGCCCTCCGTGCGAGCGGGCCGAGCGCGGTCCCGGAGGCACAGCCCCGGGCGCTGCCCTCGGCCCCTGGCACCCGTGCCGGAGGTCAGGGCTTGGCCACGTGCCGGCCCGGGGCTCATGGACCTGTGCCGGAGGTCAGGGCTTGGCCGCGTCCCGGCTCAGGGCCCGCCCACCCGTACCGGAGGTCAGCGCCCGGCGACTTCCCGGCCCAAGCCCCGGCCACCGGCCCAAGCCCCCGACCAGAGGTCAGCGCCCGGCGACTCCCCGGCCCAGGACCCGTTCCCGCTGCCGCCACACGACCCCGGCCACCACGCCCGCCAGCGCGACCAGCCCGGCGCTGACCCACACCGGCGACCGGTACCCGAATCCCGCGCCGATCACCATGCCACCGGCCCAAGGGCCCAGCGCGGCACCCACGTTGAACGCTGCCGTGGCGAAACCACCGGCCAGCGTGGGCGCGCCCGGTGCCGCGTACAGCACCTGGGAAATCAGCGTGGAGCCGACGCCGAAGGACAGCGCCCCCTGGGCGAGGACGAGCCCGAGTGCCAGGACCGGGTGCCCGGCCCCGAGCGCCAGAAGGCACCAGCCCAGGCACACGGCGAAGCCCCCGCCGGCCAGGACCGGCACGGGGCGCCGGTCGGCGAACCGCCCCGCGGCGGTCACCCCCGCGAACGACCCGGCTCCGAACAGCGCGAGCACCCCGGGAACCCAGGCGCTGCCCAGCCCCGTCACCTCGGTGACCAGCGGCGCGAGATAGGTGAAGGTGCAGAAGGTCGCACCGTTCACGAGGGCGCCCAGCAGCAGCGTGACGACCAGCCGAGGGCTGCGCAGCGACCGCAGCTCACCGCCCAGCGCGGGCGGCGCACCCCCGGCCGCACCGCCCGGCACCGACCTCGCCACCGCCACCAGCGCGGGCAGCGACACCAGCGCCACGGCCCAGAACGCCGCACGCCAGCCCCACAGCCCGCCCAGCACGGCCCCGGCCGGCACCCCGGCCACGCACGCCAGCGTCACGCCGCCCAGCAGCATGGACGTGGCCCGTCCCTTCGCGTCCGACGGGACCATGCCCACGGCGGCCACCAGGGCGACGGCCAGGAACCCGGCGTTGGCGAGCGCCCCCACGAACCGGGTGGCGAGCAGTACCTCGAAACTGCCGGTGAGCGCACCGACGACATGGACGGCGAGGAACACGACGAGGAACGCCAGCAGCGCACGCCGCCGCGGCCAGCGCCGCGCGAGGCCCGCCACCAACGGCGCCCCCACCACCATCCCCACCGCGAAGGCGGAGGTCAGCGCCCCCGCCGCGGGAACGGACACCCCCAGATCCCGCGCGATGTCCGGCACAAGACCGGACAGCATGAACTCGGACGTTCCCTGCGCGAACACGGCAAGGCCCAGCAGAAGTAGAGCGAACGGCATGAAAAAGCTCCGCACCCCGAAGTCGACGTCGGACACGACAGGTCGGACGGCTTCCGGCAGCGGAGGGAGCGGGCTCAGCGGCCCGGCATCACGAGCAGCCACCGGAGAGCCGGTGGCCGCACTCTGGACGCCTCGGGGCTGGACATGGGGCAGACGTTAGGCGGGCCCTGGGGACCGGGTCCACCGGTTTTCCTCCGGCTCACCTCGGGCGGCGGTCACAGCCCTGTCCTTCCGGCCGTCACCGCGGTGGACGACGACCACGGCCGCGAGGCAGACGGCCAGGCCGAGAGCGGTCTGCACGCCGAAGGGCTCACCGAACGCGAGGGCGCCCCAGACGGCCGTGACCGGGGCCATGAGGAACATCAGCGTGTTCACCTTCGTCACCCCCGAGCGCTTCAGGATGAGCCAGTACAGCCCGTACCCGCCGAACGTGGACAGGCCCACGAGCCACGCGACGGCCACCCAGAACCCGCCCTCGGCGGGCGGCGCGGCGGCTCCGGCGCTCAGGGCCAGCGCGGAGAAGAGGACGGCGCTGGTGGCGCAGTGGACGGTCAGCGACACCGAGGGGGCGACCCGCGAGCGGGACCGGCTCTCCAGGAACGTGGCCGCGACCAGGGACATCATGCCGAGCAGCGGAATGGCGTACGCCCACCAGGCCACGTCGGTCCCGGCCGCGGCGTCGGCCAGGGTGACCACGGCGACGCCACTCAGCCCCAGACCCAGCCCGATCCACTGGCGGCCCGAGACGTACTGCCCCAGCAGCGGTCCCGCGAGGGCCCCGGCGACGAGGGGCTGGACGCCGTCGATCAGGGCCGTCGTGCCGCTGGAGACACCGAGCTGGATGGCGTAGTAGACGCTGAGCAGATAGCCGCTCTGCGACAGCACGCCGATGACGGCCTGCCGGGCCACGTCCCGGGCGGTGAGCCCTCGCCAGGCCGTGCGCGTGATGGCGGCGACGGCGAGGAGGACTACGGCCAGCGGCAGGAACCGCCACATCAGGACCGTGATCGCGGACGCGTCGCCCGCTCCGAGCTTGGCCCCGATGAACCCGGAGCTCCAGCAGAGGACGAAGGCGACGGAGAGAAGGATGTTCACGGACATCACAACCAGTAGACAGATCGGTTTACCCGTTCCCCGCCCACTATACAGATCGGTATACTCGGGTGTCATGGGTACCACCGCCGACAACCCGCGCCGGATCACGATGACGCCCGCCGCCCGTCGCGTCCTGGCGGCGGCCGCCGGGCTGTTCTACGAGCGCGGCATCCACGCCGTCGGAGTCGACCTCATCGCCGCCGAGGCCGGGGTGACGAAGAAGACCCTCTACGACCGGTTCGGCTCCAAGGAGCAGATCGTCGTGGAGTACCTCGCGGACCGCGACGAGCGCTGGCGGGCCTTCCTCGCCGAACGCCTCGACGCGGCCGGACCCGAGCCGGGGGAGCGCGTCCTGGCGGTCTTCGACGCCTCGCGCGCGTGGGCGGCGGAGCTCAGCCCCAAGGGGTGCAGCATGGTCAACGCCCACGCCGAGATCAGCGACCCCGCCCACCCGGCCCACCCGATCATCACCGGGCAGAAACAGTGGATGCTCGCCCTCTTCACCCGACTCGCCTCGGACATCGCCCCCGAGGGAGCCGACACGCTGGCCCGGGCGCTGATGCTGCTGCACGAGGGAGCGCTCGTCGCGCACGGCCTGGGCATCTTCCCGGACGCCGTCGCCCAAGCCCGCGAACAGGCGCGCGCGCTGCTCGCATAGCGGACGGAATCCGTCCTACTGGGTCCCTACGGTGGTGCCATGACCACCTCCGGAGACCCTCTCCCCTTCGCGACCGTCGCCGAACTGGACTCCTGGCTGACCGCACACCCCGCCCCGCATCCCGGCCTCTGGGTCAAGGTCGCCAAGAAGGGTTCGGGCATCCCCTCCGTCAGTGCCGCCGACGTCAACGACGTGGCGCTGTGCCACGGGTGGATCACCGGGCAGCGCAAGGGACTCGACGAGTCGTACTACCTCCAGCGGATCACCCCGCGGCGTCCCGGCAGCCTCTGGTCCATGGTCAACGTCCGGCGGGTCGAGGAGCTGACCGCCGCCGGGCGGATGCGACCCGGCGGGCTCGCGGAGGTGGCGGCCGCGCGGGCGGACGGCCGGTGGGAGGTGGCGTACGCGTCCCAGCAGGAGGCCGAGGTCCCGGAGGACCTCGCCGCGGCACTGGAACAGAACCCGCGGGCCGCCGCGGCCTTCGAGGCGCTCGGGCGTACGGACCGGTACCTGGTGATGCTCGGCGTGCTCCGCGCCCGGACCCCGCGGAGCCGGGCGGCGCAGGTGGCGGCGGCGGTCGCGAAGCTGGAGGCCGGCCGGACGGCCCGATAGGGCAGGGGAAGGGCCCGGCACCGTACGGCACCGGGCCCACGAGCTGTGCGGCGGGTCAGAGTGTCGACGCCGCCGAGGCGATGGCGGAGGCGAACGTCGAGACCTCCGTGTAGACGCCGGGTGCCTCGGGCCGGGCGCAGCCGTCACCCCAGCTGACGATGCCGACCTGGATCCAGGCACCGGCGTTGTCCTTGCGGAACATGGGGCCGCCGGAGTCGCCCTGGCAGGTGTCGACACCGCCCGCGTCGAAGCCGGCGCAGATCTCCTCGTTCGCGACGAGGCCGCTGTAGAGACCGCCGTAGGCCTTGCAGGCGGCGTCGCTGACGAACGGCACGGTCGCCTTCAGCAGGTAGCGCTGCTGGGAACCGCCCTCACGGTTCGCGCCCCAGCCGGCGACGGTGAAGTCACCGGTGTTGTACTGCGCGGTGGTGGCGATCTTCAGGGTCGGCAGGTTGATGGGCTGGGCGAGCTTGATGAGCGCCCAGTCCTTGCCGGTGCCGTTGTAGCCGGGGGCGCGGAGCACCTTGGTGGAGCGGACCTGGACCCGGCCGCTCGTGGACTGGAGGTCGGCGACCCCCGCGGTGGCGGTGATGCCGGTGTTGTTGCCGGAGCTGCCCACGCAGTGCGCGGCCGTGAGCACGATCTGCTGCGTGTAGAGCGCGCCGCCGCAGCCCATGGAGAGCCGGACCATGAACGGGAACTCGCCCTGCGCGGCCCGCGTCCCGCCGACGACGGGCGACGGGGCGGCCTGCGCGGCGGAGACGGGCTGAAGACTGGCGATCGCGAGCGCGGCGGCCCCGAGGGCCGCGCATCTCTTGAGGGCCGTGAGGAGTCTCTTCAACGTGATGCCTTCCGTGGGGGGTTGACCTGGGGAGATGTGCAACCGAAGCATCAGATTGACGAGTGCATGTCAGCAGCAAGGACAAAAAGAACGGTCCTGTGCTGGCATGGACCGGTCAAAATTGTGCTGCTGGATTATGGGAACGCGGGCCGTTCTCGCACAAGGGGCCCGATTCGGCCATGCCGTAAGGGCCGGGGCTCCTACGGCATGGCCGCCGGTGTCGGGCGTGGCCCGGGTCAGGCGTTCCTGATGGCCGAGATGTCGAAGTTGAGCTTGATCTTGTCGGAGACCAGGACACCGCCGGTCTCGAGGGCGGCGTTCCAGGTCAGGCCCCACTCTGAGCGCAGGATCTCCGCCTTGCCCTCGAAGCCGACGCGCTCGTTGCCGAAGGGGTCCTTCGCGGCGCCGTTGAACTCGAGGTCGATGGTGAGGGGGCGGGTCGTGCCGAGGATCGTCAGGTCGCCGGTGATGCGGTAGTCGTCGCCGCCGAGGGCCTCCGCCCTGGTGGAGCGGAACGTCATGGTCGGGAACTCGTCCGCCTGGAAGAAGTCCGAGCTCTTGAGGTGGCCGTCGCGGTCGGCGTTGCCCGTCTCGATGCTGTCCATCACGACGTCCAGGGAGGCCGTGGACCGCGAGGGGTCGGCGCCGTCGAGGTGGAGCGTGCCCGTGAAGTCCTGGAAGCTGCCCTTGACGTTGGTGACCATGGCGTGTCGCGCGACGAAGCCAAGCGTCGAGTGCGCGGGGTCGATCGTGTAGTCGCCGGTCAGGGCGGCCAGGTCCGGGCGCACGGCGTCGGTCGTGGCGGTCTCGGTGTCCTTGCGGCTGAAGATGCTCATGGGGTACGCCTCCTGCGGTGAATGTTGAACGTTGAACTATGTAACGCGACCCACCGTAGACCTATTCCGGTTCAACGTTCAACATTATTGACGGATGTGTCGGCCGTCCGTCCGCCGGTGCTGTTCGCGGGACGGCCGGACGCGACCGAGGGCGTGCGCGGCCGGGCCGTGCACCTCGCCGGGTGCCCCCGCGTGACCCGGCGCGGCCGGTCCGTGTACCGCCCATACCGCCGCCTGGCGGCACCGGGCGGCACGCAGGGGTGGTCCTGTCGCATCTCATGCGCAAGGGCCCGGCCGGCAGGCCGCCCACGGCCCGGCGCGCGCCGGACCGGGTGAGCCCGGCCCGCCGGAACGGCCTCAGCACTGGCGAGGGGCCCCGTGGTGGCGGTGTCCTGGAAGACGAGGTTCCGTTTCAAGGGACCGGTATGAAGACAGAAGAGGTTCCGTTCCCAGGAACCCGCACGAAGACAGCCGAGACCACGGCGGACGTAACAGCGCAGGGAGACCGACCGATGACACTCACCGGCTCCGGCTCGGCCTACGACCCACCGGCGGGCGCCGCCCCGCGCCGTCCCGCGGCCCCCTCCCCGGTGGGCGAGCACGGGCCGCCGCGGCGACTGGACCGGCGCGTGGCCCTCGTCACCGGGGCCTCCTCGGGCATCGGGGCGGCCACGGCACTGCGATTCGCCATGGACGGCTGGCAGCTGCTCCTCACCGGGCGCGACCGGCACCGCCTGCAGCAGACGGCGTCCGGCACCTCGGCCGTCGTGCTGCCCGCCGACCTCGCCGCCCCGGGCGGTCCGCGCCTGCTGGCCCAGTCCGCGCTGCATACGACCGGCCGGGTCGACGTCCTGGTGGCCGGGGCGGGCATCGGCTGGGCGGGCCCGTTCGCCGCCATGCCGCACACCGACATCGACCGGGTGCTGACCCTGGACCTCAATGCCACGCTCCACCTCGTGCGCGAGGTGCTGCCCTCCATGATCGCGGCCGGGCGGGGCCGGGTGGTGCTGATCAGCTCGATCGCGGGCTGCGTGGGCGTACCGGAGGAAGCGGTGTACTCCGCCGCCATGGCGGCTCTGGCCGCCTTCTCCGAGGCGCTGCGCCAGGAACTGCGCGGCACGGGCGTGGGCGTGACCCTCGTGATGGCCGGCCCCGTCGACACGGCCTTCTTCGCCCGCCGCGGCAGGCCCTACGACCGCTCCCACCCCCGGCTGGTCTCGCCCGGCTGCGTCGCCGGTGCCGTCTGGGAGGCCGTACGCGAGGACCGCGACCAGGTCTACATCCCTGCCTGGCTGGCCCTCCCGGACCGCCTCCGCGCCCTGGCCCCGAGGGCGTTCAGGCGCCTGCTGAACCGCTTCGGCTGACCCGGCCGCACATTCGATGCCCTGCTCCACCGTTTCGACTGACCCGGACTCATCCCCGGGGCGCGTTCCGCCGTTCCGGTCACTTCGGCCGGATCCTCCGTTCAGGTGACCGCCTCCCCGTGGTAGGGCATGGGCATGACTCCCCAGCGTCGCGTCTTCTCCCGCCGTACGGTCAAGGCCGCAGCCCTGCCCGGCCCCGGCCGCCGCGCCCTGCTGCTCGCGGCCGCGGCCCTGGCGGCGACGGGCGGCGCGGCGCCCACCCCCCGTGGCGCCGACGCTCCCGACGCCGACGCTCAGGGCCCAGGCGCCGACCCGTACGACACCCTCCGCCGGCGCTGGCTCGGCATCGCCCTCGGCACCGGCTACGACCCGTCCGCGGAACCGTACGCCTCCCGCCTCGCGGAGACCGGCGCACTCGCCCGCGGCCTGCACTCCACCATGACCCCGGCCGCGTACTCCCTCTGGCCCGGCCACCCCTTCGACGCGCCGGCCGGCATCACCATGAGCTACAGCCGCCTGTGGACCATGACCCAGGCCTACGTCCAGGAGGGCACCGGCTCGACCGCCGACCCGGACCTCCTCGCCGGCATCCTGCGCGGCCTCGACCACCTCTCCGCCACCGTCTACAACCCCGCCACCACCCGCTACGGCAACTGGTGGGAATGGCAGATCGGCAGCCCGCGCCTGCTCACCGACATCACGGCCGCCCTCTACGACCAGCTGGGCGACACCCGGGTTCAGGCCACCTGCGCCGCCGTCGACCACTTCGTCCCCGACTCGGCCCTCGGCGACTACTCCGGCACGTCCACCGGCGCCAACCGCGTCGACCTGTGCCGCTCCGTCGCCCTGCGCGGCATCCTCGGCCGGGCGCCGGGCAAGATCGCCCTCGCCCGCGACGCGCTCTCCCCGGTCTTCCCGTACGTCACCCGGGGCGACGGCCTCTACGCCGACGGCTCCTTCGTCCAGCACACCTGGGTCGCCTACTCGGGCACATACGGCCAGGTCATGCTCGACGGCCTCGGCCGTCTCTTCGCCCTGCTCGCCGGATCCGACTGGGCGGTCACCGACCCCAACCGGCAGATCATCCTCGACAGCGTCGAGCACGCCTACGCACCGCTCATCCACGACGGGCTGGTCATGGACAGCGTCAACGGCCGGGCCATCAGCCGCGGTCACCTCACCGCCGACGACCGCAAGGTCATGCGCAGCGACCACTTCCACGGCCAGCAGCTCATCGCGGCCATCGCGCTCCTCGCGGCCGGCGCGAGCCCAGCGGAACGCGACCGCTGGCACGCCCTTGTCAAGGGCTGGATCGAACGGGACACGGTCACCCCGATCCTGACGGCACGCCAGTTCGGCGTGGCCGGCCTGGCCCGGCTGCACGCGATCGCAGCCTCGCCCCTCCCGGCCGCACCCGAGCCGACCGGCCACCGCCTCTTCGCCGCCATGGACCGCGCCGTCCACCGCCGCCCCGGCTTCACCGTGAACATCGCCATGGCCAGCGACCGCATCGCGCACTACGAGTGCGGCAACGGCGAGAACCCACGCGGCTGGCACACCGGCGCCGGCATGGTGAGCTGGTGGGCAGGGGCGAGCGACCAGTACACGGACTGGTTCTGGCCGACCGTGGACTGGTACCGCCTGCCCGGCACCACCGTCTCCACCAAGCGCCTCGCCGACCGGGAAGGCGGCGAGTGGGGAACGGCCCGCCCGGACGCGCGCTGGGTCGGCGGCACCACCGACGGCGAGTACGCCGTGCTCGGCCAGCACCTCAAGGGCCTCGGCTCCACCCTCCAGGCCCGCAAGTCCTGGTTCTGCGTCGCGGACGCGGTGATCTGCCTTGGCGCCGGGATCAACTGCGCCGACGGCGTCCCGGTGGAGACGATCGTCGACAACCGCAACCTCGGCGCGTCCGGCACCCAGGCCTTCGTACGGGGCCCGGACTGGGCCCACCTGGAGGACCACGGCGGCTGGGTGCTGCTCGACGGCGAGCCGAAGGCGCTGCGCGAGGACCGCACCGGCGCCTGGTCCGACATCAACACCGGCAGCACACCGGAGCGGCGCACCCGCCGCTGGCAGACCCTATGGCTCGACCACGGCACCGACCCGAAGCACGCCACCTACGCCTACGTCCTCATGCCCGGCGCGTCCCGCCGCGCGGTCGCGCGCCGCGCCGCCGACCGGCGCTGGATGTCGGTCCTCGCCAACGACGCCGGCCGACAGGCGGTCACCGTTCCCTCTCTCGGCCTCACGGCCGCGAACTTCTGGCAGGCCGGCACGGCGGGCCCGCTCGCCGCCTCCGCCGGCGCGAGCGTGCTGACCGTCCGCCGGGGTCGTACCGCGACCCTCTGCCTGAGCGAACCGCCCCGCACGGGTGAACCACTGGAAATCACTTGGAACCGCCCGGTCCGCCGGGTCGGCCACGCGGACGCGACGGTCGAAGTACTCTCCACAGGCCGCCGACTGCGCGTGCGTGTCACCCCGGGGGAGGCATGTTCCACCCACATCTGTGAGGTGACTCTCGGCTGACGGCTTTGTCCGACCCCTACAAGCCACACGCCCCCTGAGCAGTCAGAAAGGCTGCACCCCGCCATGGTTCTGTTCAGGGGTGCCAGGAAAACACGCCGGAGACTGTGAGGAGTCGACGGCTCGCAATCCTTGGTTGGCTTCGTAAGGTCACTACATGACCGTTTTGGATGAGGCGCCGGGTGAGCCGACCGACGCGCGCGGACGCGTAGCCGAACTGCACGAGATTCGTGCGCAGGCGGTGGCCGGACCGAGCGAGAAGGCGACCAAGGCGCAGCACGCCAAGGGCAAGCTGACCGCGAGGGAGCGCATCGAGCTCCTGCTCGACCCGGATTCCTTCCGCGAGGTCGAGCAGCTGCGCCGGCACCGGGCCACCGGCTTCGGCCTGGAGGCCAAGAAGCCGTACACCGACGGTGTGATCACCGGCTGGGGCACGGTGGAGGGCCGGACGGTCTTCGTCTACGCCCATGACTTCCGCGTCTTCGGCGGCGCGCTGGGCGAGGCCCACGCCACGAAGATCCACAAGATCATGGACATGGCCATCGCGGCCGGTGCCCCGCTGGTGTCGCTGAACGACGGCGCGGGCGCCCGCATCCAGGAAGGCGTCTCGGCGCTCGCGGGCTACGGCGGCATCTTCCAGCGCAACACCAAGGCGAGCGGGGTCATCCCGCAGATCTCGGTGATGCTGGGCCCGTGCGCGGGCGGCGCGGCCTACAGCCCGGCCCTGACGGACTTCGTGTTCATGGTCCGCGACACCTCGCAGATGTTCATCACCGGCCCGGACGTCGTCAAGGCGGTCACCGGCGAGGAGATCACACAGAACGGCCTGGGCGGCGCGGACGTGCACGCCGAGACGTCCGGCGTCTGCCACTTCGCCTACGACGACGAAGAGACCTGCATCGCCGAGGTCCGCTACCTCCTGTCCCTCCTGCCGCAGAACAACCGCGAGAACCCGCCGCGCGCGGAGTCCGCGGACGCGGTGGACCGCCGTTCGGACGTCCTCCTGGATTTGGTCCCGGCGGACGGCAACCGGCCGTACGACATGACCAAGGTCATCGAGGAGATCGTCGACGACGGCGACTACCTCGAGGTCCACGAGCGCTGGGCGCGGAACATCATCTGCGCGCTGGGCCGGATGGACGGACAGGTCGTCGGCATCGTCGCCAACCAGCCCCAGGTGCTCGCAGGTGTCCTGGACATCGAGGCCTCCGAGAAGGCGGCCCGCTTCGTCCAGATGTGCGACGCCTTCAACATCCCGATCGTCACCCTTCTGGACGTCCCCGGCTTCCTCCCGGGCGTCGATCAGGAGCACGGTGGCATCATCCGCCACGGCGCGAAGCTCCTCTACGCCTACTGCAACGCGACCGTGCCGAGGATCTCGCTGATCCTGCGCAAGGCCTACGGAGGTGCGTACATCGTCATGGACAGCCAGTCCATCGGTGCCGACCTCACCTACGCCTGGCCGACCAACGAGATCGCTGTCATGGGCGCTGAGGGTGCGGCCAACGTCATCTTCCGCCGCCAGATCGCCGAGGCCGAGGACCCCGAGGCCATGCGGGCCCGCATGGTCAAGGAGTACAAGTCCGAGCTGATGCACCCCTACTACGCGGCCGAGCGCGGCCTGGTCGACGACGTCATCGACCCCGCGGAAACCCGCGAGGTGCTGATCAAGTCCCTCGCGATGCTCCAGACCAAGCACGCCGATCTGCCCTCCCGCAAACACGGCAACCCTCCGCAGTAACACGGCGGACATCTCTCTCACGGAGACTGACACCCATGGACACCCCTGACATCCGCGTCGAGAAGGGCCACGCCGAGCCCGAGGAAGTCGCCGCCATCACGGCGATCCTCCTGGCCCGCGCCGCTGCCCGCCCCACGGACCCGACCCCGACGCACCGCGGCCGCGTGAAGGCCGGCTGGCGTCGCCTGGAGCGCGAGCCCGGCTTCAGGGCGCCGCACAGCTGGCGCTGAGTTCTGCAACGCGCTCACGGCCCCGTTCTCCTTCGGGAGGGCGGGGCCGTGGTGTGTGCCCTGTGCCCGGCGGATGGTGACGTTCACGCCGGGGATGCGCTCGTCGCGCCCCGCCCTCCCGGAAAACACCTGCGGCCCCCACTCCTCCCACAAGAGGAACAAGGGCCGCGAGGCGAACGTGCCGATTACCGCAGGCGTGCCATCAGCGCGTGCTCTACCAGCGTGATCAGCGCCGACTTCGCGTCCGCGCGGTGGCGGGCGTCGGTCGTGATGATCGGGGTGTCCGGCCCGATCTGGAGAGCTTCCCGCACCTCGTCCGGCGTGTAGGGCTGCTGGCCGTCGAAGCCGTTCAGGGCGATGACGAACGGCAGGCCGCTGTTCTCGAAGTAGTCGACGGCCGGGAAGCAGTCGGCGAGCCTCCGGGTGTCGACCAGCACGATCGCGCCGATGGCGCCGCGCACCAGGTCGTCCCACATGAACCAGAAGCGGTCCTGGCCCGGCGTACCGAAGAGGTACAGGATCAGGTCCTGGTCCAGGGTGATACGGCCGAAGTCCATGGCGACCGTCGTGGTCGTCTTGTCCCCGGTGTGGGTGAGGTCGTCGATGCCCGCCGAAGCGGACGTCATGACGGCCTCCGTGCGCAGCGGATTGATCTCCGAGACGGCGCCGACGAACGTGGTCTTGCCCACGCCGAAGCCGCCCGCCACCACGATCTTCGCGGACGTGGTGGAGCGGGAAGGCCCTCCGCTAGAGCTTGCGAAGTCCACTGAGCACCCTTTCGAGCAGTGTCACGTCTGGCTGGCCGCCGGCGTTCTCGTCGCCGCCGGGCTGATGAATGGCGACCAGTCCCGCCTCCGCCAAGTCGGCGACGAGGATCCTGGCCACGCCGAGAGGGATCGTGAGGAGCGCCGAGATCTCGGCGACCGACTTGATTTCCCGGCAGAGGTTGCAGATCCGCTGATGCTCGGGCAACTGGCCCTGCATCTGGTGCGGCTGCGCGGTGGTGTGTACCAGCGCCTCGATGGCGAGCTGGTAACGCGGGCGGGTCCGGCCACCGGTCATGGCGTACGGACGCACCAGCGGGTTGTGGTTGTTCGACGCCCCGCCGGGCGCCGGCTCTGGGGTGCGGCGCTGCGGCTGCACGGGCTGGATGCGCGGGGCCGGCGGCTGGTCGTACGGCGACGGGCCGGGGCCCTGCGGCGCGTACGGCTGCCGGTGGGTCGGTGCGGAGGGGAAGTTGTAACGGTTCGGGTTCTGCCCACCGTCGCCCTGGCCCTGGGCAGGGCCGTACGACCAGTTGCCCGAAGACGAACCGCCTGGGGGTGTTGCCACTTTCTCCTCCTCCGACTGTGCCTGGCACCCATCGCTGTGGAGCCGCGTCCCGAAACCTTACGGCCACGGGACGCCAAAACGCACCGTCCGTCTGTTAGTTGAGCAGGCTCCCCTGGAGCTCCGCACGAAGGTCCGGTGTCAGGACCGTACCGGCTCGGTCAACCAGCAGCGCCATCTCGTATCCGATGAGGCCGATGTCCGCCTCCGGATGTGCGAGAACCGCGAGCGACGAGCCGTCGGAGATGGACATGATGAAGAGGAATCCCCGCTCCATCTCCACAACCGTCTGATTGACGCTTCCACCCTCGAAGATCCGGGAGGCGCCTGCCGTCAGAGACGTCAGACCGGAGGCGACGGCCGCGAGCTGGTCGGCGCGGTCGCGGGGGAAGCCTTCGGACATCGCCAGAAGGAGTCCGTCGGCGGAGACCACCACCGTGTGGGACACCCCCGGGGTGTTCTCCACGAAGTTGGTGATCAACCAGTTCAGGTTCTGTGCCGCCTGGCTCATCGGGCTCACACTAACGCTCCTGGTTGTAGGTGCTGTCAGGACCGAAGCCCTGGCCGTTCGTTTCACTGCCTGCGCTGCGGCCTCGCTGGACGCCGCGGCGCAGGTTGCTCAGCCTGCCCCGGACGTCCTCCGGGGCGCGGGAGACCTGTGGGCCTCCCTGGGGAGTGCTCTCGGCGGCTCCCTCGATCAGGTTGGCCTTGGGTACCCGCCGTGGCAGGCCCGAGGAGGTGACCCCGCCCGCCTTGGGCTTCCGGAGCTGCGAGGCCTGCTGCCACCGCTCGTCGTTGGCCGAGCGCCAGTCGCTGTCGCCGTTGCTCTCCGGGGTGGAGGCCGGAGGCTCCTGGCTCGCGTGCCGGGCGCCGCCCGTGCCGTTCGCACCGTTCGCGGCGGACCCGCGGCGGGGAAGCCCGGCGTCGGTCACCGAGGGTGCGGCGGAGTGGGCCGGTCCCGGACGGTCGAAGCCTACGCGGTCCTGCTCACTCGCGTCAGCGGCCTGCGCAGATTCCGTTTCCTGGGCCTGAGAAGGGTACTGGTTCGGGTAGCCGTTCCGGTAACCGTCCTGCTGGGGCCAGTCGTCCTGGTGGCGCCGCTGCTCGAACGCGGGGAAGCCGCCGGGCGCACCCGGGCCCGAGGGCTCCTCCTGGGCCGGCTCCGCATAGGAGGAGGGCTCCGGGTAGCCGCCGTTCGGCGAGAAGGTGTCGTTCTGCGGCAGACCGCCGTTCGGCGCGTAGTACTGATCGTCGTACGCCGTCGGCCGCTGCTCCTGGTACGAAGCCTGCTGCTCCTCGTACGACGCCCGCTGCTCCTCGTACGGCGCCTGACGGTCGTACGCGGACGGCTGCTGCTCCGGGTAGCCGGTCTGGCCCGTGTCGTAGGCCTGGCCCGTGTCGTAGGCCTGGCCGGTGTCGTAGCCCTGCTGCCCGTGGAACTCCTCGCCGTATCCGGGCGTCTCGCCCTGCTCCTGGTTGTTCTGCCCGGGCAGGGCGGGCTGCTGGTGCGACTGGGCCTCCAGGGCCGCCCGGCGCTCCTCGCGCATCAGGGAGCGGCCGACGGGGTCCAGCTCGCGTATGTCGTCGGGGACGTCGGAGTAGCGGCTGTCGTCGAAGCCGAGCTCTGCCGCTGTGCGCATGGGCTGCTGGTTGAAGTTCTCGCCGCCGAAGTTCTGCTCCGGGATGATCTGCGAGACGGTGAACTCGTCGCGGTCCACGTGCTGCTCGCCGCCACCACCGTGGGTGATCGCGTCGGGCAGCATGACGAGCGAGGTCGTGCCGGCCTGCTCGCCCGAGGGACGCAGCTGGACGCGGATGCCGTGCCGGTCGGACAGCCGGCCGACCACGAAGAGGCCCATGCGCTGCGAGATCGCGGCGTCCACCGTCGGTGGGTTGGCCAGCTTGTGGTTGATGTCCGCGAAGTCCTCGGCGGTCAGGCCGATGCCCTTGTCGTGGATCTCGATCATGACGCGGCCGTCGGGGAGACGGGTCGCGGTGACGCGGACCTTGGTCTGCGGGGAGGAGAACGTCGTCGCGTTCTCCAGCAGCTCGGCGAGCAGGTGCACGAGGTCGGTCACGGCCCGGCCGTGGATCTCGGCCTCGGGGACGCCGGACAGCTCGATGCGCTCGTACTGCTCCACCTCGGAGGAGGCGGCGCGCAGCACGTCGACCAGCGGGACCGGCTGGTCCCAGCGGCGGCCGGGCTCCTCGCCGGCGAGGACGAGGAGGTTCTCGCCGTTGCGGCGCATACGGGTCGCGAGGTGGTCCAGGCGGAAGAGGTTCTCCAGCTGGTCCGGGTCGGCCTCGTTGTTCTCCAGGTCGGTGATCAGGGTCAGCTGGCCCTCGATCAGTGACTGGTTGCGGCGCGAGAGGTTGGTGAAGATCGCGTTGATGTTGCCGCGCAGCAGGGCCTGCTCGGCGGCGAGCCGGACGGCCTCGCGGTGGACCTGGTCGAAGGCGCGGGCGACCTCGCCGATCTCGTCCGTGGTGGTGATCGGGATGGCCTGTACGCGGGTGTCGACGCGTCCGGGGTCGGTGCGGGAGAGCTGGTCGACCAGCATCGGCAGGCGCTGCTCGGCGATACCGAAGGCGGCGTTGCGCAGCTGGCGCATCGAGCGGCTCATCTGACGGGCCACCGCGCCGGCCAGGATGAAGGCGAGAAGCAGGGCGACCACGACGGCGGCACCGGTGATGTAGGCGTCGCGCTGGGCGCCGTCGGCGATGTCGGAGGCTTCGCTCACGGCCTTGTCGGCCATGTCCGCCTCGATCTTCTCGTAGGCGTTGAACCTGAGCGTGTTGACCGCCCACCAGTTCTCGGCGGTGATGCCCCTGTCGGCGAGGGCGGCGCGGGCGCTCGGGTCCGTGGTCTGGAGCGTCGCGACGGCCGAGACCATCGTCGTCGGGTTGGACGGCGGCGGGACGTAGTCCGGGTTCTTGGCCTTGGCCTCCCGGGCCATCGCGGCGCCGTCGGTCTTCATCTTCGCCTCGGCCGTCTCGAGCTTGGCCGCGTCCTCCTCGGTACCGCCGCCGATGTACTCCTCGATGGCGATGCGCTCGAGGTAGGCGTACGAGGACAGGGCGATGCGCTGGCTGGCGAGGTTGCCCTCGTCCGGGCCCGGCTTGGTCAGGATGTGCATGCCGATGGAGCGCTGGAGCGACAGGGCCGCCTTGGTGAGCTCGATGGCGTACACGGTCCGGCCGTAGCTGGTGATGTTGCCGGTGCCGAGGCCCAGCTCGTTGGCGAACTCCGTCAGCGGGTGGGCGACCTCGGTGTAGCCCTCCTCGGTCTGCACGCCCTTGAGCTTGGAGGTGTACGCGACCTGACGCAGGGTGGCGAGCTTCGGCTCCGCCTCGCGGAACAGCTTCAGGCGGCGCTCCAGGCCGGGCTTGGCCGGCATGCTCTGGGCCGCGGCGTCGAAGGCGTCGGCCGCCTCGTCGGTGGCCTTGCGGACCTGGGTGACGGTCGCCTTGTCCTGGGCGGTCTGGGCGCTGCCCTTCAGCAGGGGCGCCGCGGAGGTGTCGCGCTCGTTGTAGAGGGCGTTGGCGTACAGCAGGGACGCCCGCACCAGGCGCGCGGTGTTCTCCGCGTCCTCGGCCTCCTGCCAGGTGTCGATCGAGCTCTTCACCTGGAAGCCGCCCATGACGAGGCCGACCAGCACGGGTATGAGCAGGATCGCGTTGAGTCTGGTCGCCACACGCCAGTTGCGCGGGGAGAGACGGCCGCCGCTCTGGGCGGGCGCGGCCGATGGCTCCGAACCGGGCACGGGGGCGGGCGCCGCTGTGCGCGGCGGCGGGGTGAAGTTGCCCCGGGCCGACGGCTCGGGACTGTTCTTGCTTCGCCTCACTCGACCAACAACCTCTCGGCGGTCGGCACCAACGTTGTGCCGCAGTTTCTCAGAGCCCGGTACGCCATCGACTGACGAGTACGCCATTGACTATTGGGCAGTTCAGGCATTCCAGCACGACGACCTGCGCTCTTCCAAACAGTCCGGGGTGGGGATTCCGAGGGATGTAAGCCCCAGATAAAACGGTCATAAAGAGCGAGCCCCGCCAAAAGGCGGGGCGATTGTGCGCGCAGCGAGACCGGATGTGCGCGACGCGTGGCCGTACCACCAGATTCCTCTGCCGAAACGTTATGAACACCTTGGCCGACCGTGTCAAAGGACACAGTCGGCTCCGGTATATCTACGACAACTGCCGTATGGCGCTTCTGAATTGGGTGCTACCTCAGCCGTGCCATCAGAGCGTGCTCGACCAGCGTGATCAGCGCACTCTTCGCGTCGGCCCGGTGCCGGGCGTCCGTCGTGATGATGGGGGTGTCCGGCCCGATCTGGAGAGCTTCCCGCACTTCATCGGGGGTGTAGGGCTGCTGGCCGTCGAAGCCGTTGAGGGCGATGACGAACGGCAGGCCGCTGTTCTCGAAGTAGTCGACGGCCGGGAAGCAGTCGGCGAGACGGCGGGTGTCCACCAGCACGACGGCGCCGATGGCGCCGCGCACCAGGTCGTCCCACATGAACCAGAAGCGGTCCTGGCCCGGCGTACCGAAGAGGTACAGGATCAGGTCCTGGTCCAGGGTGATACGGCCGAAGTCCATGGCCACCGTGGTGGTGGTCTTGTCCCCGGTGTGCGTGAGGTCGTCGATGCCCGCGCTGGCGGAGGTCATCACAGCCTCCGTGCGCAGCGGGTTGATCTCCGAGACGGCGCCGACGAACGTGGTCTTGCCCACGCCGAAGCCGCCCGCCACCACGATCTTCGCGGACGTGGTGGAACGACCCGCGTCAGAGCTTGCGAAGTCCACTGAGCACCCTTTCGAGCAGTGTCACGTCCGGTGCACCGGTGGCATCGTCGCCGCCCGGCTGGTGGATCGCGACGAGACCGGCCTCCGCGAGGTCCGCGACCAGGATCCGTGCCACACCCAGCGGCATGTTGAGCAGCGCCGAGACCTCGGCGACCGACTTCACCTCACGGCACAGGTGGCAGATGCGCTGGTGCTCCGGGAGCAGCCCCATGAGCGCCGCGGGATCGGCGGTCGTGCTGATCAGTGCCTCGATGGCGAGCTGGTAACGCGGCCGCGTCCGGCCGCCGGTCATGGCGTACGGCCGGACCAGCGGCTGGTCGCCCTCGTCCTCGTACGGCTCCGCGTACGGATCATGAGAGGCGGGGGGCGGGGTCATGGGTCCTCCGGGCGGGACAGCAAGTCGGTCAGTCGAGCCGTCTGACGAGGCCTGTGTGGGGTGTGTGGCAGCCGGACGGTGATGTGGTGAGACGGGTGGTGCCGGGGCCGATCAATGGAGCAGACTGCCTTGGAGCTCAGCTCGCAGGTCGGGGGTGAGGACCGCGCCCGCGCGGTCGACCAGGAGCGCCATCTCGTAGCCGACGAGGCCGATGTCGCATTCGGGGTGAGCGAGGACGGCCAGGGACGAGCCGTCCGAGACGGACATGAGGAAGACGAATCCCCGCTCCATCTCCACGACCGTCTGCGCGACGTCGCCCCCCTCGAAGATCCGGGAGGCGCCTGCCGTCAGGGACGTCAGGCCGGAGGCGACTGCCGCGAGCTGGTCCGCGCGGTCGCGTGGAAAGCCCTCCGACATCGCCAGGAGGAGACCGTCGGCGGACACGACGACGGTGTGGGACACCCCTGGGGTGTTGTCCACGAAGTTGGT
This sequence comes from Streptomyces sp. NPDC052064, assembly GCF_055585925.1. Lineage (NCBI taxonomy): Bacteria > Bacillati > Actinomycetota > Actinomycetes > Kitasatosporales > Streptomycetaceae > Streptomyces > Streptomyces sp. NPDC052064. Next base: position 207,336 of record NZ_JBVJJE010000008.1, on the reverse strand, counting down.
GATCAACCAGTTGAGATTCTGTGCCGCCTGGCTCATCGGACTCAACTAACGCTCCTGCTGGTGAGAGGGCCGAGGGAAGCTGCCGGTCTGGGTGGACCCGGCCTGACGACCCTGTGCAATACCGCGGCGGAGATTGGTCAGCCGACCGCGTACGTCATCGGGGGCACGCGAGATCTGCGGACCGCTCTGCTGGGGCTGCTGCTGTGCCGTGCCCGGAACGAGGTTCGCCCGGGGCACCCGGCGCGGCAGGCCGGAGGTGGTGACACCGCCGGCGGCGGGCTGGCGGACGCGCTCGGCCTGGCGGACGAGGTCGTCGTTCGGTGAGCTGCGCCAGCCGGCGGGGGCGGACCGCTGCGGACCGCTGGATCCCTGCGGCTGCTGCGGGTTCGGAGCCGAGCCGTCGCTCTGCGGCTGCTGTTCCTGCTGGCCGTGGAACCAGTTGGTCTCGAGCGTGTCGTACAGCGGCGTACGCCCGTCGCCCGGACCGGACGCCGGCGGCAGGGCCTCGGGCTCCTGCCGCGCGGGCCGTGCCTGCGGGGCGGGCGGACGCGGGGCGCCGAAGTCGGCCCCGCCCCGGGCGCCGTTGACCTGCGGCTGCTCGAACTGGCCCGTGCCCGCCGGGTCGGCCGGGGCGGCCGGACCGGGGAGGGTGGGCCGGCCGGAGCCGTTGTCCTGGCGGGACGCCGGGTACTGGCCCGTGGAGCCGTTGTCGTAGGACTGCGGAGCCGGGTACTGGCCGGTCGAGCCGTTGTCGTAGGACTGCGGAGCCGGGTACTGGCCGGTCGAGCCGTTGTCGTAGGACTGCGGAGCCGGGTACTGGCCCGTCGTGGACGACGGGTCGCGGCGGCCGGCCGGGGCGCCGAAGACGTCCGGGCGGACGAACTGGCCCGAACCCTGCGAGCCGTCCGTGCCGGGAAGGCCGAATCGGTCCGAGTGCTGGGGGCCGCCCGTGCCGTAGTCGGCCGGAGAGCCGGGGCCCTGTCGGTCGTCGTCGCGCGGAACGGCCGGGATCTCCGCCGTCGAGCCCGGGCCCTGGCGGTCGTCGATCCGCGGCATCGGAGAGGTACGGGAGACGTCCGGCTCGTCGTGCCCGCGCGGGGTGTCCAGGGAGGCACGCGGCACCGGCGGCTGGGCGTTCTCGTCGCTCCAGCTCGGCTGCGAGTCACCGCCGGGCAGCTCGGCCCGCGGACCGCCGCGCGGCGGCAGCTGCGGCCGACGGCCCTGCCCCTGCTCGGCGTTGCCCGGGCGCTGCTGGCCCCGGCCCTGCGGCCCGTTCGTACCCGCGGCCTGCAAACCCTGCGGGGCACCCGGCGCCTGACCGAACCCGGCACCGGCGGACGGGGGTGCCCCCTGCTCGAACGAAGCTGAGGGCTTGGGGGACGGACGGCCCTGCGACGGCGCGGGCGGAGCGCTCTGCTCGAACAACGACGGGGACTTGTCGGGACCCTGCGGTCCGCGCCCTCCGCCAGGCCGGCCACCGTCCGCGTCCCGCCCGGGCAGCGCGGCCCGCGGACCCTGGCCGGCACCGAGCCGGCCACCACCGGACGACGCACCGCCACCGAAGCCGCCGCCACCGGACGCACCGGCTCCGAGGGCGCCACCGCCCTGGCCGGCACCGGCGGCACGCCGGGCCGCGGCCGCACCGGCTGCGGCCTGCGCGGCGGCCGGACCGCCACCGCCGACGGACGGCTGGCCGGGCTGCTTGGGCTGGGGCTTCTTGCCGCCCTGGGCGACGTCGACGGGCAGCATGACCAGCGCGGTCGTACCACCGGAGTCGGACGGGCGCAGCTGGATGCGGATGCCGTGCCGCTGGGACAGCCGACCGACCACGAACAGACCCATGCGGCGGGAGACGGAGACGTCCACCGTCGGGGGAGAGGCGAGCCGCTCGTTGATCGCGGCGAGGTCCTCGGGGGAGAGGCCGATACCGGTGTCGTGGATCTCGATCAGCACACGGCCGTCGGGCAGCGCGTGACCGGTGACCTTGACCTTGGTCTGCGGCGAGGAGAACGAGGTCGCGTTCTCCAGCAGCTCGGCGAGCAGGTGCACGAGGTCGTTGACGACCCGGCCGGCCACCTCGGTGGTCGGCACGGAGGCCAGCTCGATGCGTTCGTACTGCTCCACCTCGGACGCGGCGGCACGCAGCACGTCGACCAGCGGCACCGGGCGGGTCCACCGGCGGCCGGGCTCCTCACCCGCGAGAACCAGCAGGTTCTCACCGTTACGGCGCATACGCGTGGCGAGGTGGTCGAGCTTGAACAGCGAGGACAGCTGGTCCGGGTCGGCCTCGCGGGACTCCAGCTCGGAGATCAGCGACAGCTGGCGCTGGATCAGCCCCTGGGAGCGGCGCGAGAGGTTGGTGAACATCGCGTTGACGTTGCCCCGCAGCAGGGCCTGCTCGGCGGCGAGGCGGACCGCCTCGCGGTGCACGTCGTCGAAGGCCGCGGCCACTCGGCCGATCTCGTCCCGGGAGTGCACACCGACCGACTCCACGGACGTGTCGACGTCCTGCGGGTCGGACTCGGACAGCTGCTTGACCAGCTCGGGCAGACGGTCGGAGGCGACCTTGGTCGCGGTCTCCTCCAGGCGGCGCAGCGAGCGGATCATGGAGCGGGCCACGACGAAGGCGCCGACCAGCGACACGCCGAGCACGATCAGGATCAGCGCACCGGAGATGATCGCGTCGCGCTCGGTGGCGCTGCGCAGCTCGCGGGCCTTCTGTTCCATCTCCTCGAGCAGCGTGTGCTCGATGTTCTTCATCTGCTGGATCTTGGTGGAGCTGTCGTCCAGCCAGTCGCGGTAGGACCGCTTGTCCTGCTGCGCGAGTCCGCTCGCGGAGACCAGGGCACGACCCGCGTAGGTGTCGGTGGCCTTGATCGTGGAGTTGCCGCCGTCCTCGATGGGCTTGAGCAGCTCGGCGGCGGCGTCCTCGCCGTAGATGCTCTTGAAGCTGCGGATCTCGGACTTCTGGCTCTCCAGGGCCGACTCGGCGTAGAGCCGGTCGTTCGGCGAGAGCTTGCCGGTCGTGGTGTTGCTCGCGGGCAGTGCCGCCGCGAGGGCCGCGCGCTGGATCGAGGAGTACTCCTTGGCGGAGGAGAACGCCGCGAGCGCACGCGTGCGCTGGATCATGTCCGGGTTGCTGGTCGCCTCGGCCATGTCCTGGGAGAGGTCGATCAGGTTCTCGATCAGACGGTGGTACGCCTCGACCGTCTGCGTGGAGTTGCCCTCGGAGGCGTAGGCGCTCTTGCGGATCTGCGCCAGGTCGCCCAGCTCGCCGGCGAGCTGGATGAGGTACTCGCGGACGCCCTTGAGGTTGCCTTCCTTGCTGGCGCTGTCGATCTCCTCGGAACTGTCGAGGAAGTTCTTCATCGCCCGGTCGGTCTTCTCGCGAAGACCCTTGACCGTGAAGTCGGTCGCCTTGCCGCCGTGCGCGAGCGGGCCCGCAGACTGGTCGCGCTCCTCCTGGAGGGCGGCGGACAGCTCGGTGGCCTGCTTGGTCATGTCCGTCAGCAGCTTCATGTTGTCGAGCTGCTGGATGTCGTCCATGGACTGGTTGATACGCAGCGCGCCCAGCGAGGTGGCCGCGACCACCGGGAGGGCGAGCAGCGAGACCAGACGGGTGGAGATGCGCCAGTTGCGCAGGGCTATTCGAGGGCCGGGGCCGGACGGGCCCGCCGGCGGCTTCAGGGCCGGGCTCGCGGACCCCGTGGGGGCCGACGCGCCGGGGCGCCCGGGGCGCTCCCCGCCGTCACCGGCGGGGCCCTGGTTCTGGGCGTGCTGGGGCGAGGGGCCGCCATTCATGGGGCCAGTCCCGCCGTGCGGCTCCGGCTCCGCCGAAGCGTTGCCATCCCTCTTGAAACGTCCCTGCACTAGCGTCGCAACCTCTGGACCAGGCGCCCCATCGCGTGAACGGCGGGACACGGTGTCGGCGTTCTGGGGACGCCCTGAGTACGCCCCCGTGGTGGTCGTGAGTGACCGGCGCTGGCTCCCCCTTCTCACCGCCACTCGGCGCGTCTGTGCGCCCCCTGTGCGCCGGCTCGATCCTGCGGCGGTCCGTGGCATTCCAGCACAGCACAGGATCTCCAACAAGGCTCGTAGGCCATGCCGTGACATAGGTGACAGCACGTGAGTGGCGAATCACCGGACGTAGAAAGTGAGTTCGCCTATTCCGGACATATGCCTGCGAGTTACCGAGGCGCGACCGGTGTCCCAGTCGCCATGATCAGCAGCAGAATGAGGGCTTCAGGGGGTCAATGTCCGTTTCGTCGAGGTGGCACGCAAGCCCGGAATGACCGATTCGCCCCCTGATTCGTGAGGAAACTCACATGCTGATCATGAGCTCCCCGCGATTGCGCCGGGAATCCCATGTTTAGCCTGACGCTTTACAGAGATGGCAAAACCGACAACCCGCGCCCGTGTGAGGGTCCTACGCGCCCTCCCCGCGCCCGTCACAGAACAGGGTCAAGTAAACAGTGAAGACGACGACGATGTTCCACAAGATCGCCAACCCGCGACGCACGACGCTGGCGCACCTGGACGACGCCGACGAACTGCAGACGCCGGAACAGCCGGAGCACCGCGTCGAACTCCCCACCCAGACTGCCAACCCCAAGCGCACCATCCTCACCGAGGTCCCCGTCGCGGCCGCCGCTGCCGCGGAGTGACACCGGGTAGTACGCACACCGGCCGCCGGATGCTCACGGCGGTGGGACACCAGCATCGAAGGGGCGCTCCGGCGAAGGGGCGCCCCTTCGTAATGCGCGCGGCGCGGACCCTTCCCCGCGTTAGCCTGGAGCGTCAGACTCCAGCCGCTTCAGTCAAGGGGCCAAGCATCCCGTGCGCATCGCCAGGTTCTCCATCGACGGGAACGTCGCCTTCGGCGCCATCGAGGGCGACAAGCAGGACGAGCTCGTCCTGGACATCATCAAGGGCATCCCGTTCGCGGACTTCGAGCTCTCCGGCACGAAGGTGCCGGTCGGCAAGGTCAGGTTGCTGCCGCCGGTGCTGCCCAACAAGGTCGTCGCCTTCGGCCGCAACTACAGCGAGCACGCGCGCGAGCTGGGCAACGAGGTGCCCGACGCCCCGTTCGCCTTCTTCAAGCCGTCCACCTCGGTGATCGGCCCCGGTGACGAGATCCAGTACCCCTCCTTCTCGGAGGAGGTGCACCACGAGGCCGAGCTGGCCGTGGTCATCGGCCGGATGTGCCGCGAGGTCCCGCGCGAGCGCGTCAAGGACGTGATCTTCGGTTACACCTGCGCCAACGACATCACCGCCCGCGACGTCCAGAAGCGCGAGAAGCAGTGGGCGCGGGCCAAGGGCTTCGACACCTCCTGCCCGCTCGGCCCCTGGGTGGAGACGGACCTGGACGCGAGCGACCTGACCATCCAGCTCAGGGTCAACGGCCAGCAGCGCCAGCTGGGCCGCACCAGCGAGATGATCCACTCCGTCGAGGACCTGATCGTCAACATCTCCGAGGCCATGACGCTGCTCCCCGGCGACGTGATCCTCACGGGCACCCCGGCTGGGGTCGGCCCCCTGAACGTCGGCGACGAGGTCGCCGTCACCATCGAAGGCATCGGCACTCTCACCAACAAGGTTGTCAAGCGTGGCTAGCGCACCCGGCTCCCCCGTACGCGTCCGTTTCTGTCCGTCGCCCACCGGTAACCCGCACGTGGGCCTGGTGCGCACCGCCCTGTTCAACTGGGCGTTCGCCAAGCACCACCAGGGCACCCTGGTCTTCCGCATCGAGGACACCGACGCGGCCCGCGACTCCGAGGAGTCGTACACGCAGCTGCTCGACTCGATGCGCTGGCTGGGCTTCGACTGGGACGAGGGCCCCGAGGTCGGCGGCCCGCACGCGCCGTACCGCCAGTCGCAGCGCATGGACCTCTACAAGGACGTCGCGGCCAAGCTGCTCGACGCCGGCCACGCCTACCACTGCTACTGCTCCCAGGACGAGCTGGACACCCGCCGCGAGGCCGCCCGCGCCGCCGGCAAGCCGTCCGGCTACGACGGCCACTGCCGCGCGCTGACCGACGCCCAGGTCGAGGAGTACAAGGCCCAGGGCCGGGAGCCGATCGTCCGCTTCCGCATGCCCGACGAGACGATCACCTTCACCGACCTGGTCCGCGGCGAGCTGACCTTCTCCCCGGAGAACGTCCCGGACTACGGCATCGTCCGCGCCAACGGCGCCCCGCTCTACACGCTGGTCAACCCGGTCGACGACGCCCTGATGGAGATCACCCACGTCCTGCGCGGCGAGGACCTGCTCTCCTCCACGCCGCGCCAGATCGCCCTGTACAAGGCGCTGATCGAGCTGGGCATCGCCCGGCAGATCCCCTCCTTCGGGCACCTGCCGTACGTCATGGGCGAGGGCAACAAGAAGCTCTCCAAGCGCGACCCGCAGTCGTCGCTGAACCTCTACCGGGAGCGCGGCTTCCTCCCCGAGGGCCTGCTCAACTACCTCTCGCTGCTCGGCTGGTCCCTCTCCGCCGACCAGGACGTCTTCACGATCGACGAGATGATCGCGGCCTTCGACATCGCGGACGTCAACCCCAACCCGGCCCGCTTCGACCTGAAGAAGTGCGAGGCCATCAACGGCGACCACATCCGCCTGCTGGACGTGAAGGACTTCACGGAGCGCTGCCGCCCGTGGCTGCAGGCACCGTTCGCCCCCTGGGCCCCCGAGGCCTTCGACGAGGCGAAGTGGCAGGCCATCGCGCCGCACGCGCAGACCCGCCTCAAGGTGCTCTCCGAGATCACCGACAACGTCGACTTCCTGTTCCTGCCGGAGCCGGTGGAGGACGAGGCCAGCTGGACGAAGGCCATGAAGGAAGGCTCGGACGCCCTGCTGCGCACCGCACGCGAGAAGCTGGAGGCGGCCGACTGGACCTCAGCCGAGTCGCTGAAGGAGGCCGTCCTGGCCGCCGGCGAGGCCCACGGCCTCAAGCTCGGCAAGGCCCAGGCCCCGGTCCGTGTCGCCGTCACCGGCCGCACGGTCGGCCTGCCGCTCTTCGAGTCGCTGGAGGTCCTGGGCAAGGAGACGACCCTGGCCCGGATCGACGCGGCGCTGGCGAAGCTGGCCGCGTAACGCACACATGGCGTAGATACACACGACGAGGGCGGCGTCCGGTTCGGGCGCCGCCCTCGTCGTGTCCGCCCAGCCGTCACCCGGAGTTCCTCCTTCCGGGCAACTGCCGACAGCCGAGGTGCCGTTGGATTCACGCTGTCCGGACCTCACGCTCTCCGGCACGCTGCCCCCGGGCTGAGAGCACCCGGCAGTGGGTACGGTCCGACCATGAGGATCCACGCTGTGGTCTGGGACGTCGATGACACCCTCTTCGACTACACGACCGCCGACCGTCTCGGCATGCGCGCCCACCTGACGGCCGAGGGCCTGCTCGACGACTACGACACCGTCGAGCAGGCCATCACCCGCTGGCGGGAGATCACCGACGTGCAATGGGCGCGCTTCGCGGCCGGTGAGGCCACCTTCGAGGACCAGCGGCGCGACCGCGTACGGGTGTTCCTCGGCCAGGACCTCACCGACGCCGAGGCCGACGCGTGGTTCAGGCGGTACCGCGCCCACTACGAGGCGGTCTGGGCCCTCTTCCCGGACGTCCTGCCCGTCCTCGACGCCCTCGCCGCCAGCCACCGGCACGCCGTGCTGTCCAACTCCAGCATCCATGTCCAGGACCGCAAGCTGCGCGTCCTCGGCGTCCACGACCGCTTCGAGAGCATCCTGTGCGCGGCCGAGCTCGGCGTCTCGAAACCCGAGGCCGGGGCGTTCCTCGCGGCCTGCGCCGCCCTCGGTCTGCCGCCGGACCAGGTCGCCTATGTCGGCGACCACCCGGAGATCGACGGGCGGGGGGCCGCCGACGCCGGGCTGCTGTCGGTGTGGATCGATCGCGGGGGTGCGTACGCCACGATCGACCCGCCCGTCGGGCCGCACCGCATCGCCTCCCTCGCCGAACTGCCGTCTCTGCTCGGCGCGGATACTCGTTTTGGAGCCCCGTCCACCTTCGGGTAATGTTCTTCCTGCGCCGCGGGGAGCGGGCCGGAAGGCAGGAACCTCAGGCGCACTACTAGAACAAGATCCCCTCAGGGGCTTGCGTTCCAGTGGCCTATGGTGTAATTGGCAGCACGACTGATTCTGGTTCAGTTAGTCTTGGTTCGAGTCCAGGTAGGCCAGCTCGCAGAGCTCATCTGCGCCAGCGGATTCCGATCCGCAAGCCCCCGTTGTGTAGCGGCCTAGCACGCTGCCCTCTCAAGGCAGTAGCGCCGGTTCGAATCCGGTCGGGGGTACTGGTTCCGGAAGATCGACGATCATCTCGGGACTGCTAGGGCCCCCGTTGTGTAGCGGCCTAGCACGCCGCCCTCTCAAGGCGGTAGCGCCGGTTCGAATCCGGTCGGGGGTACTGACTGGTCTAAACCACATTGGTCTATGGTGTAATTGGCAGCACGACTGATTCTGGTTCAGTTAGTCTTGGTTCGAGTCCAGGTAGACCAGCTCGGACCTGCGGAAACGCAGAGTCCAGGCCCCCGTTGTGTAGCGGCCTAGCACGCCGCCCTCTCAAGGCGGTAGCGCCGGTTCGAATCCGGTCGGGGGTACGTACCGGGAAGGCCCTCCACTTCGGTGGGGGGCCTTTTCGTACGTCCCTCAGGGGCGCGGGGAACTGCGCGAACAACCACCGACTGCCGACGCTCGACATGAAACCCCAAGCTGCCACTGCGCCTGGTCGGGGAAAGCCTGCCGCGGCGTTGAGGCCGACTCTCCCCGTAACGATCAGCCAGTACGTCGCAACGCCTCGGAGAGGCGCCCCGCCGCATCGATCACAGCCTGCGCATGCATCCGCCCCGGATGACGCGTCAACCGCTCGATCGGCCCGGACACCGACACGGCGGCCACCACACGGTTGGAAGGGCCGCGCACCGGCGCGGAGACGGACGCGACCCCCGGCTCGCGCTCGCCGATCGACTGGGCCCACCCCCGGCGCCGTACGCCCGACAGGGCCGTCGCCGTGAAGCGCGCGCCCTGGAGGCCGCGGTGCAGCCGCTCCGGCTCCTCCCAGGCCATCAGGATCTGCGCCGAGGAGCCGGCCTTCATCGTGAGCGTCGAGCCGACCGGGACGGTGTCCCGCAGCCCCGACAGACGCTCCGCCGCGGCGACGCAGATGCGCATGTCGCCCTGGCGGCGGTAGAGCTGCGCGCTCTCGCCCGTCACGTCACGGAGGTGGGTGAGCACCGGGCCCGCGGTGGCGAGGAGACGGTCCTCACCCGCGGCCGCGGCCAGTTCTGCCAGGCGAGGGCCGAGAATGAAACGGCCCTGCATGTCGCGCGCCACCATGCGGTGGTGTTCCAGCGCCACGGCCAGGCGGTGGGCCGTGGGTCGTGCCAGTCCGGTGGCACCGACCAGGCCCGCGAGGGTGGCCGGACCGGACTCCAGAGCGCTCAGGACGAGGGCCGCCTTGTCCAGAACGCCGACGCCGCTACTGTTGTCCATGAAACGATACTCGCGTCTCACTCTGTGAAACGCAAGTTCAAATTCTCGTGGAACCCGCCACTCTGGAAGACACGAAGTCACAGCGGCCCGTGACGTACGGGCCTGGCGGCGGTTGCCCGGAAACGCAGGGGCGCGGGCCCGCCTCTTCAAGATCTCTAGTTGGGTCGGCGGATCGTCGTCGACCGGAGGGAACAGCGATGGGTAGGACACTCGCGGAGAAAGTCTGGGACGACCATGTCGTCCGGCGCGCGGAGGGCGAGCCCGACCTTCTCTTCATCGATCTGCACCTGCTGCACGAGGTGACCAGCCCGCAGGCCTTCGACGGTCTGCGCAAGAGCGGCCGCAAGGTCCGGCGCCTCGACCTCACCATCGCGACCGAGGACCACAACACCCCCACCCTCGACATCGACAAGCCGATCGCGGACCCGGTCTCCCGGATCCAGCTGGAGACGCTGCGCAAGAACGCCGCCGACTTCGGCGTGCGGCTGCACCCGCTGGGCGACGTCGAGCAGGGCGTCGTGCACGTCGTCGGCCCGCAGCTGGGTCTGACCCAGCCGGGCACCACCGTCGTCTGCGGCGACTCCCACACCTCCACGCACGGTGCCTTCGGCGCGCTGGCGTTCGGCATCGGCACCTCCCAGGTGGAGCACGTGCTGGCCACCCAGACGCTGCCGATGTCCCGCCCGAAGACCATGGCGATCACGGTCGACGGCGAACTGCCCGAGGGCGTCACCGCCAAGGACCTGATCCTGGCGATCATCGCCCGGATCGGCACCGGCGGCGGCCAGGGCTACGTCCTGGAGTACCGCGGCGAGGCCATCGAGAAGCTCTCGATGGAAGCGCGCATGACCATCTGCAACATGTCGATCGAGGCCGGCGCCCGCGCGGGCATGATCGCCCCGGACGAGACCACCTTCGCGTACCTCAAGGGCCGCCCGCACGCCCCCGAGGGCGCGGACTGGGACGCGGCCGTCGAGTACTGGAAGACGCTCAGGACGGACGAGGACGCCGAGTTCGACGCCGAGGTCGTCATCGACGCCGCCGAACTGTCGCCGTTCGTCACCTGGGGCACCAACCCCGGCCAGGGCGCACCGCTTTCGGCGTCCGTCCCCGACCCTGCTTCGTACGAAGACGCTTCGGAGCGCTACGCCGCCGAAAAGGCCCTGGAATACATGGGGTTGGAGGCCGGCCAGCCGCTGCGCTCCGTCAAGGTGGACACCGTCTTCGTAGGCTCCTGCACCAACGGCCGCATCGAAGACCTGCGCGCCGCCGCCGAGCTGCTCAAGGGCCGCAAAGTCGCCGACGGCGTACGGATGCTGGTCGTCCCGGGCTCCGCGCGGGTCGGTCTCCAGGCCGTCTCCGAGGGTCTGGACGTCGTCTTCAAGGACGCCGGCGCCGAGTGGCGGCACGCGGGCTGCTCGATGTGTCTGGGCATGAACCCCGACCAGCTGGCCCCGGGTGAGCGCTCCGCGTCCACCTCCAACCGCAACTTCGAGGGCCGGCAGGGCAAGGGCGGTCGTACGCACCTGGTGTCGCCGCAGGTCGCGGCCGCTACCGCCGTACTGGGCCACCTGGCCTCCCCGGCCGACCTGTCCGCCGCCGACACCCGTACGCCCGCTGGAGTCTGATCAGTCATGGAAGCCTTCACCACCCACACCGGCCGGGCCGTCCCGCTGCGCCGCAGCAACGTCGACACCGACCAGATCATCCCCGCCCACTGGCTCAAGAAGGTCACGCGGGACGGGTTCGAGGACGGGCTGTTCGAGGCCTGGCGCAAGGACGCGTCGTTCGTGCTCAACCAGCCCGAGCGGCAGGGTGCGACCGTCCTGGTCGCCGGCCCCGACTTCGGCACCGGCTCCTCCCGCGAGCACGCCGTCTGGGCGCTTCAGAACTTCGGCTTCAAGGCCGTGATCTCCTCCCGCTTCGCCGACATCTTCCGCGGCAACTCGCTCAAGAACGGCCTGCTCACGGTCGTTCTGGAGCAGAAGATCGTGGACGCGCTGTGGGAGCTCACCGAGAAGGACCCGCAGGCCGAGATCACCGTCGACCTGGTCGCCCGCGAGGTCCGCGCCGAGGGCATCACCGCCTCCTTCGAGCTGGACGAGAACGCCCGCTGGCGGCTGCTGAACGGCCTCGACGACATCTCGATCACCCTCCAGAACGAGGCCGACATCGCCGCGTACGAGGCGAAGCGCCCGTCGTTCAAGCCGCAGACGCTCCCGGTCTGATCCGGAGCACGATCCGCCGCCCCTGAACAAGGCGACTTTCGGCCACCGCAACCCCCCTCTGTACCCCCGATCAGCCCGATCGGGGGTACAGCCTTTTCTGCACCCGAACGGCCCTGCCCGCCGTGAGCCGGGCATGCAACTTCCCACGTTATGCCGGTGGTTGTTGGGGTACGCGAGATGTACAGCCGTGACTTCCGTCTGCGCCCGGAAGACCGTTTGAGGCGGCAGTTGTCCCCTGCGCAGGCGACAACTCGCCCCAGATGGCACAATCTGTGCATGGAACACGACGGCCAACTCGAGCTCTATACGGCAGTCGCGGGCCAACTCAAGGAAGCGCACGCAAGGGTGCGCGCACTGCAAGTCCCGGAGGGCGTACGGATGGCGCTGGCCCGGAAGCTGCTGGTCATTACGGCCGCGGCCAAGCACGATCTCGCCGACGCGGCAAGGCGGCTGGATCGGTTCACCGCGGACCTCGACGAGGGACGTCTCCCCGACGAGGAACGTTGAACCGGACGACACCGTCGAGTTCGTTGCGGCACAAGGGTGATAAGCCCGTTTCGTGTTTGATTTGCGGTATATATCTGCCTAACGTGCGAAAAAGCTTGAACACTTTCGTTCTGGCGATGTCTCCGAAGGGGAAGACGTGAACAAGGCGCAGCTCGTAGAAGCGATTGCCGACAAGATGGGCGGCCGACAGCAGGCCGCCGACGCTGTCGACCATGTACTGGACGCCATCGTCCGCGCGGTCGTCGCTGGTGAGAGGGTCTCCGTCACCGGCTTCGGTTCATTCGAGAAGGTCGACCGTCCGGCCCGCTACGCCCGTAACCCCCAGACGGGCGAGCGGGTTCGGGTCAAGAAGACCTCCGTTCCGCGCTTCCGCGCGGGCCAGGGCTTCAAGGACCTGGTCAGCGGCTCGAAGAAGCTGCCGCGTGGCGGCGAGGTCTCCGTCAAGAAGGCTCCGAAGGGCAGCCTGACCGGCGGCGCCGGCGCGACGGTCAAGAAGGCCGCCGCGAAGAAGGCGACCGCCAAGACGGCCGCCGCGAAGAAGACCACCGCCAAGAAGACGACGGCGAAGAAGGCCACCACCAAGACGGCGGCCGCGAAGAAGACCACGGCGAAGAAGGCACCGGCCAAGAAGACCACGACGGCCAAGACCACCGCCGCGAAGAAGACCACCGCCAAGAAGGCACCGGCGAAGAAGGCGACCGCCAAGAAGGCGCCCGCCAAGAAGTCGACGGCGCGCAAGACCACCGCGAAGAAGACCACCGCCCGCAAGAAGTAGGGGCGCTGGGTCACTCATGCGCCGGGCCGGACTCCGTACGGAGTCCGGCCCGCGGTGTGTTCAGGGAGTGGTCAGAGGGTCTGGAGGGTCACCAGAGTGATCCGGAGGTCCTCCTTGGAGCCCTCCACCTCGATCCGCACCCGCTGGCCCGGTCGCAGCAGCCTCAGACCGCCCGCGTCGAACGCCGCCGCGTCGAAGGGCACCGGGGTGCCGTCGTCCAGGAGCACCTGCCCGCTGCGGTTTTCGGGGTCGTACGTGTACGCGGTCGCCTGCATGGCCGCAGCCTACTGCCCGGGTATCAGCAACCGCGCGGCGGCCGCGGCCGTATGAGGGCCGACGCCCAGGGCCAGCGCGGTGCGCAGGTCGTCACCGGTGTCCACGTCCTGGCGTACGGAATCCACGGCGGCGAGCGACAGTTCCATGGCCCCGGAGGCGCGGTGCCGGGCCCGGGAATCGACACCGAAAGCCGGGAACAATTGCCGGCCCGGGGCGGCGGCCAGCAGAGTCGTACCGATTGCGGCCGCGTCCGGGAGAAAAGCGCGGGGGAATTCAGCGGCGGCGTCGAGTACCCGGGCCAATTCCGGCGGGCGCAGCGCAGGGAGGTCGGCGTTCAGTGCGGCCACGGGACTTTCGGGACGTGCGGACCGTACGGCTTCCGCCGCGTGTGCGAGGGCGGCGTTGAGGCCGCCTCCCGGCTCGTCGGGGATGATCGCCGCGCCCAGTGCGGCCAGCTCGCGGCCCGCCCGGGCGTCGTCCGTGACGACTGCCACATCCCGTACCACTGGGCAGGCCAGGGCGGCGGCCACCGTGTCCTGGGCGAAGGCGAGCGCCAGGTCCGGCCGCAGCCCGTCGTCCGCGGTGTCCGCAAGCCTGCTCTTGGCCTGGGCCAGGGGCTTCAGGGGTACGACCAAGGTCCACTGCACAGAAGTTTCCGTCCCTCTCTTGTCGCGGTCATTGTCACCCGGGGCCGACGGCGCCCGGTGTGTCGGGGCGTACGGTGTTCTCGACAGACCGGCGGCCCGGGGCGACACTTGTGCGGCCCCCCGGTGGCCCCCGCTTCAGGCCCTAGAGGAAGGTGTCCGCGTGCCCCGCCGCAGAATCGGCTTCTGGTACCGCTTGGCCGCGGTGATCTGCAAACCGCCGCTGGTGGTTCTGCTCAGGCGGGACTGGCGCGGAATGGAGAACATTCCGGCCGAGGGTGGATTTATCACCGTGGTGAACCACAATTCGCACATCGACCCCTTCGCTTATGCGCACTTTCAGTACAACACCGGGCGCGTCCCGCGATTCCTCGCGAAGAGTGGGCTTTTCAAGAAGGGATTCGTCGGCGCCGCGATGCGCGGCACCGGGCAGATCCCCGTCTACCGCGAGAGCACGGACGCGCTGAGCGCCTTCCGGGCCGCGATCGAGGCCGTCGACCGCGGGGAATGCGTAGCCTTCTATCCCGAGGGCACCCTCACCCGCGACCCGGCGGGCTGGCCCATGACCGGCAAGACCGGGGCCGCACGCGTCGCCCTCCAGACCAAGTGCCCCGTGATCCCCGTCGCCCAGTGGGGCTGCAACGAATTGCTGCCGCCGTACGCGAAGAAGCCGCACCTCCTGCCGCGCAAGACGCACCAGGTGCTCGCCGGACCGCCGGTGGACCTCACGCGGTTCTACGACCGGGAGATGACCGCGGAGCTGCTGAAGGAGGCCACCGAGGCCATCATGGCCGCCGTCACCCGCCAGCTGGAGGAGATCCGCGGCGAGAAGGCGCCCGAGGCGCCCTACGACCCGCGCCGGGAGCGGATCGAACAGCGGCGCCGCACCCAGGCGCAGACACAGCGGGGCGTGCAGCAGGCGGCGTCGCAGGTGCAGTCGGCACAGGAAGAGGGGTTGGGCAAGTGAGCAAGCCGGTCAAGGCGGCGGTCCTGAGCGCCGGTTCGTGGGGCACGGCCTTCGGCATGGTGCTCGCCGACGCCGGGTGCGAGGTCACCCTGTGGGGGCGCCGCCCGGAGGTCGTGGAGGCGATCAACTCCACCCGCACCAATCCCGACTACTTCCCGGGTGTCGAACTCCCGGAGAACGTGCGGGCCACCACGGATCCCGCGGAAGCCGCCGCGGACGCCGACTTCACGGTCCTCTCGGTCCCCTCGCAGACCCTGCGCGGCAACCTCGCCGACTGGGCTCCGCTGCTCGCCCCCGGCACGGTCCTCGTGTCGCTGATGAAGGGCGTCGAACTCGGCTCCGCGATGCGGATGAGCGAGGTCATCGACGATGTCGCCAAGGTCGGCCCGGACCGGATCGCCGTGGTCACCGGGCCCAACCTGGCCCGCGAGATCGCCGCGCGGATGCCGGCCGCCGCCGTGGTCGCCTGCACCGACGAGGCCGTCGCCCAGCGGCTCCAGGCCGCCTGCCACACGCCGTACTTCCGCCCGTACACCAACACCGACGTCGTCGGCTGTGAACTCGGCGGCGCGGTCAAGAACGTCATCGGCCTGGCCGTCGGCATCGCGGACGGCATGGGCCTCGGCGACAACGCCAAGGGCTCGCTCATCACCCGCGGTCTCGCCGAGACGACCCGGCTCGGCTTCGCGCTCGGTGCCGACCCGCTGACCTTCTCCGGACTCGCGGGCCTGGGCGACCTGGTGGCCACGTGCTCCTCGCCGCTGTCCCGGAACCACACCTTCGGCACCAACCTGGGTAAGGGCATGACCCTCCAGGAGACCATCGCGGTCACCAAGCAGACCGCCGAGGGCGTCAAGTCCTGCGAATCGGTGCTGGATCTGGCCCGCCGGCACGGCGTCGACATGCCCATCACGGAGACGGTCGTCGGCATCGTGCACGAGGGCAAGCCTCCGGTGGTGGCCCTCAAGGAGCTGATGTCGCGCAGCGCGAAGCCGGAACGACGCTGAGCGACGCGGCTCCGCGGGCGCTGTATCCCGGCCCTACCAACGGGTACTCTCAACGCGATATGAGCACCGAGAACCTCCCCCAGAGCCCCGAGCAGCCGTCTCGTAAGCCGCGTGTGGCCGTCGTGTTCGGGGGGCGCAGCTCCGAACACGGAATCTCCATGGTCACCGCCGGAGCCGTCCTCAAGGCCATCGACCGGACGAAGTACGACGTCCTGCCGATCGGCATCACCCGAGAAGGCCGCTGGGTGCTCACCGCCGACGAACCGGAACGCATGGCGATCGCCGAACGCCGCACACCCAGCGTCGAGGAACTCGCCGAGTCGACCGAGGGCGGCGTGGTGCTCCCCGTCGACCCCGCCAACCGCGAAGTCGTCTACAGCGAGCCGGGATCGGTCCCCAAGGCGCTCGGCGAGGTCGACGTGGTCTTCCCGGTGCTGCACGGCCCCTACGGCGAGGACGGCACCCTCCAAGGCCTCCTGGAGCTCTCCGGCGTCCCGTACGTGGGTTCGGGTGTGCTCGCCTCGGCCGTGGGCCAGGACAAGGAGTACATGAAGCGGGTGTTCACCTCGTTCGGGCTCCGGGTCGGCCCGTACCTGGTGATCCGCCCGCGCGAGTGGGAGCAGGGCGCCCCGAACGGGGACAAGGGTGCCGCCGCCCGCAAGAAGATCGTCGACTTCGCCGGCGAGCACGGCTGGCCGCTGTTCGTGAAGCCCGCGCGCGCCGGTTCGTCGATCGGCATCACCAAGGTCGACGACCTCTCCGGCCTCGACGAGGCGATCGCCGAGGCCCGGCGGCACGACCCGAAGATCCTCGTGGAGGCCGCGCTGCGCGGCCGCGAGATCGAGTGCGGCGTCCTGGAGTTCGAGGACGGCCCCCGGGCCTCCCTGCCCGCCGAGATCCCCTCGCCGGAGGCGCACGCGTACTACGACTTCGAGGCCAAGTACATCGACTCGACGCCGGGGATCGTGCCGGCGCCCCTGACGCCGGAGGAGACGGCGGAGGTCCAGCGCCTGGCGGTCGACGCCTTCGAGGCGGCGTCCTGCGAGGGCCTGGTCCGCGCGGACTTCTTCCTCACCGAGGACGGCGAGTTCGTGATCAACGAGATCAACACGATGCCCGGCTTCACGCCCATCTCGATGTATCCGCAGATGTGGCAGGCGAGCGGGGTGAGCTACCCGGAGCTGGTGGACCGCCTGGTGCAGGCGGCACTTCGCAGGCCGACCGGCCTGCGCTGACCCGGGGGCGCGGGGAAGGCACGGCGCTCAGGAGGCGATCCCCTCGGGGATCGCCTCCTTGACGGCGGAGGCCAGATCGATCAGCACCCCGGAGCTGTCCGGTCCCTCCGGTACGCGCACTTCCACGTACGCCTCCCGGTTGGCGGTGGTGAAGACGTACCCCCCGTCGTCCTGCTTCTCCATCAGCCAGTCGACCCCGTTCACACCCCCGGCGACCGCATCCGGATCATGCCCGTCGGCCACCTTCGGATCGACCATCTTGGGCGGCTGCGGCACACCGCAGCGAAGTATGATCGCCGGGCTGCCCCAGCCCGCCGTCAGCGCCGACGTGGGCTCGGGATCCTCGCGACGCTCTCCCTCCACCTTCGCGGGCAGTACCTTGTCCAGGTTCCGGCACAGTTCCGTGACCTTCGCGTCCGGACTGGGAACCGCCGTCGACGCGCTGTCGTCTGCTGAGGAGCAGCCCGCGGCAGTGATCAACAGCGCGAGAGCGGGCAGGCGGAAGAATACGCGGAACACAGAGTGGTGCCGGTGACGGAAAGAGTTCACCGGCACAGGGTAGACGGGGGCTACAGATGGACGACCGGGCAGGTCAGGGTGCGGGTGATGCCGTCCACTTGCTGGACCTTGGCGACCACCATGCGGCCGAGGTCGTCGACGGTGTCGGCCTGGGCCCGCACGATCACGTCGTACGGTCCTGTGACGTCCTCGGCCTGGATGACCCCAGGAATCTTGCTGATCGTCTCGGCGACGGTCGACGCCTTGCCGACCTCCGTCTGGATCAGGATGTACGCCTGTACCACGGAACCTCCAGGGCGGCCACGAGGATCATGTGGGGAAAAGGAACGCCACGGTATCGCGTCGCCGCTCGCCGCGGGGAGACCTGCGGGGACCGGGCCTTGCGCGCCGGGGTGCAGGTCCGGCAGAACTTGACGGTCACTTCGACCGTAACGAGGGCCGAGAGGCCTCGCGACCGGGCACGAACAGGGACAGAAGGGGAGAAAGGGCAATGAAGGGCACTGTTGGTGAGCTCGGTGAGTTCGGGCTCATCAGGGAGCTCACCTCCCGTCTGACCACCACCCCGGCGGTCCGGGTCGGCCCCGGCGACGACGCCGCCGTGGTGGCCGCGCCCGACCGCCGGGTCGTGGCCAGTACGGACATCCTGGTGGAGGGCCGGCACTTCCGCCGGGACTGGTCGACGGCCTACGACGTGGGCCGCAAGGCGGCGGCGCAGAACCTCGCCGACATCGCCGCCATGGGCGCCGTACCGACCGCGCTGCTGCTGGGGCTGGTCGTTCCGGCCGAGCTGCCGGTGACGTGGCCGAGCGAGCTGATGGACGGCCTGCGCGACGAATGCCAGGTGGCGGGCGCCGCCGTGGTCGGCGGTGACGTCGTACGCGGCGACTCGATCATGGTGTCGATCACCGCGCTCGGCGATCTGCGCAACCAGGAGCCGGTGACGCGGGCGGGCGCGCAGCCCGGCGACCTCGTCGCGGTGACCGGCTGGCTGGGCTGGTCGGCGGCCGGGTACGCGGTGCTGTCGCGCGGGTTCCGCTCGCCGCGCGCCTTCGTGGAGGCCCACCGGCGGCCCGAGCCGCCGTACCACGCGGGTCCGGCGGCCGCCGGGCTCGGGGCGACCGCGATGTGCGACGTGAGCGACGGGCTGATCGCCGACCTGGGGCACATCGCCGAGGCCAGCAAGGTCCGCATCGACATCCGCTCCGGGGCGATCGACATCCCTTCCCAGATGAACGACATCGGGCAGGCCGTCGGCGTCGACCCCATGCAGTGGGTGCTGACCGGGGGAGAGGATCACGCGATCGTGGCGACCTTCCCGCCGGACGTGAAGCTGCCCGCCCGCTGGAAGGTCATCGGCGAGGTCCTCAACCCGTCGGCGCTGCCCCAGGTGACGGTCGACGGGGCGCCGTGGACCGACAAGGGCGGCTGGGACCACTTCGGGGACATGGAGTCATGATTCCCAACGTCCTTACGGTGGCGGGCTCCGACTCGGGCGGCGGCGCCGGCATCCAGGCCGACCTGAAGACGATGCTCGCGCTCGGCGTGCACGGCATGAGCGTCCTCACGGCGGCGACCGCACAGAACTCCCTCGGCGTGCAGGGGGCTTGGGAGCTGCCGGTGGAGGCGGTGCGGGCCCAGTACCGCAGTGTCGTCGACGACATCGGCGTCCAGGCGGTCAAGACCGGGATGCTGGCGTCCGCCGAACTCGTGGAGGCGGTGGCCGAGTTGATCGCGGGCACGGACGCCCCGGCGGTCGTCGACCCGGTGGGCGTCTCCAAGCACGGCGACTCCCTGCTCGCCGCCTCGGCGCTGGACTCCGTCCGTACGAAGCTGCTGCCGGTGGCGACGGTCGCCACCCCGAACCTCGACGAGGTGGCCCAGCTGACGGGCGTGCGCGTCGAGTCGGAGGAGCAGCTGCGGCGGGCCGCGGCGGCCGTGCTCGGGTACGGGCCGCGGTGGGTGCTGATCAAGGGCGGTCACCTGTCCGGGGACGCCGTGGACCTGCTCACGGACGGCTCCGAGGAGCACTGGCTGCGGGCGCCTCGCCACGACAACCGGCACACCCACGGCACGGGCTGCACCCTCGCCTCCGCGATCGCGTCACAGCTCGCCAAGGGGCACGCGGTGCCGGAGGCGGTGGCGGCGGCCAAGGAGTACGTCACCGGGGCGATCGCGGCCGGGTTCTCGCTCGGCGGGGGGATCGGGCCGGTGGATCATGGCTGGCGGTTCCGGGCCGGTTCCTGAGCATCCGGACGCGACTTCCTGAGCATCCGGACACGGCAAAGAGCCGGTCCACCTGAGGTGGACCGGCTCTGTAAGCGAACCAGCAGTGGCCGCGCGCTAGCTGAGCGTCAGCGCGAGACCTTGCCGGCCTTGATGCACGAGGTGCAAGCGTTCACGCGCTTCGGCGTCCCGCCCACCACGGTACGCACACGCTGGATGTTCGGGTTCCAGCGGCGGGACGTACGGCGGTGCGAGTGCGAGATGTTGTTGCCGAAGCCCGGCCCCTTGCCGCAGACGTCGCAGTTGGCAGCCACGGGTCACTCCAAAGACTTCAGATGCACTTACGGTTGATCCCGGCATGCCGGGATCCGGATCAGAGGATCTGAGTGGCGCTGCCAGGGGAATGGCCCGATGTGGATCGGGCAACCGGAGCAGCATACAACGACTGCGCCCGTGCAATGAAACTACCATGGTCGGCCCTGGACCTGTCCCGGCCCACTTCCGGTGGACACCGCCCCGGGGTCTACGCTGCGTGCCACGTCCAGCAGCTCAGGGAGGCGCAGTGGCGCAGGTGCCGCAGACATTCTTCGATGCTCTCGCGGTGCGCACCTGGTGCGGTCTCGCACTCGAGACGCTGGGGCGGGCGCGTGAGGAGATCGACGCTATCAACGTCTATCCCGTGGCGGACGGGGACACCGGCACGAATCTGTATCTGACCGTGGAGTCCGTCGTCGCGGCGGTCGAGGCCGTGTTCGCGGGGCATGCGGCGAGGTCGGGCCCTGAGGGGCCGACGCTGGCCGACGCCGCCCGGGCGATGGCGCACGGGGCGCTCATCGGTGCCCGTGGGAACTCCGGGACGATCCTCGCCCAGCTGCTGCGCGGTATGTCCCAGGTGCTGGCCGAGGGCGAGACCGCGCAGGCCGGCGGCGAGACCGCGCACGCCGGCGGCCAGGTCCTGCGGCTGGCCCTGCGCCACGCGGCCGACTCCGCCCGGCAGGCCGTGGCCCACCCCGTCGAGGGCACCGTCCTCACGGTCGCCTCGGCCGCTGCCGACGCCGCCTGCGGCGCCGAGGGCGACTGCGGGACGGTGGCCCGGGCGGCCTATGAGGGAGCGCGTGCCGCCCTGGCCGCGACCCCGGGCCAGCTGCCCGTCCTGGAACGCGCCGGGGTGGTCGACGCCGGTGGACGGGGACTGGTGGCGGTGCTCGGGGCGCTCGTGGAGACCTTCACGGGGGAGAGGCCGCGGGAGGTGGCGGCGACCGTGACGGCGGGTGCGGTGCGGGTGGGCGCGGGGGCGGCGAGCTCGGTGGCGTCCGCGGCCGGGGTGCCCGGTCAAGCGGACGGTTCGGCATCGGGTGTGCACGCAGGACCGGCGGAGGACTCGCGGGACCTGTACGCGCGCGTGGAAGCCGCCGAAGGGCTCGCCCCGGCCGTCGGCGCCCCGCGCGGGGAGTGTGTCGACAGCGCCGCCATGGCCGACCAGGACGGCCCCGCCTTCGAGGTGATCTACCTCCTGGAGGCCGAGGACGCGGCCGTGGCGCGGTTGCGGGAGCGGCTCGACGCGCTCGGGGACTCGCTCGTCGTGGTCGGCGGCGACGGGCTGTGGAACGTCCACGTCCATGTCGACGACGCGGGCGCCGCCGTCGAGGCCGGTATCGAGGCCGGGCGGCCCTACCGGATCCGCATCACGCACTTCGGCGCCGGAGACGTGCACACCACCGGCGCCGAGCGGCCTCCCCGCGAGCGCGCCCAGCGTGCCGTCGTGGCCGTGGTGCCCGGCGAGGGCCTGGCCGGGCTGTACACCGACGCCGGTGCGACCACCGTGCTCGCACGCCCCGGGGAGCCGCCCGCGAGCGGTGAGCTCGTGCAGGCCGTACGGCGGGCCCACGCGCGCGAGGTCGTGCTGCTGCCCAACGACGCCGAGCTGCGCCACACCGCCGCCGCGGCGGCCGAGCAGGCGCGTACCGAGGGCATCCGCGTGGCCCTCATCCCGACCCGCTCGGCGGTCCAGGGCATCGCGGCGCTGGCCGTGCACGAGCCGGAGCGCCGTTTCGACGAGGACGTGGTGTCGATGACCTCGGCGGCCGGCGCGACCCGCTACGCCGAGGTCACCGTCGCCGAACGCCAGGCCTGGACGATGGCCGGCATCTGCCAGGCCGGCGACGTACTCGGCCTGATCGACGGCGACGTGGCCGTGATCGGCTCGGACGTCACGACCACCGCCGAGACCGTTCTGGACCGCATGCTGGCGGCCGGGGGCGAGATGGTCACCCTGGTGCTCGGCGACGAGGCTCCCGACACCGTCGCCGAGCACCTGGAGGGCCGGGTGCGCGAGGGGTACCTCGCCGTCGACACGGTCGTGTACCGGGGTGGGCGGCAGGGGGCCCTGCTGCTCATCGGTGTGGAGTAGGAGGAGCTGTCCGGTCCGGCTGTGTCACGAGCCGGAGCATCTGCTCCGCCTCGGCCCGCCGGGCCCGCACCGCCTCGCCGTCGCCCTCTTCGTCGTCGGCCTCCGCCCCGTCGGGTCCGTCGTACGCCGCCAGCACCGCACGCGCGCGTGCCGCCGCCTCGGCCGGGCGGCCCAGGTCGGCCTCCAGCCAGCCCGCGGCGAGCTCGGCGCCGGTGCGGCTGTGCAGGGCGGCGTCCCCGAGGGAGGCGAACACCTCGGCCGACCGCAGCACTTGGGAGACGGCCTCCTCGAACACGGCCCGGGCCGGGGCGTCGTCGGCGCCGTCGGAGCAGGACCGGGCCAGCAGGTCGCCGAACTGCCGGTGAGTGTGGCCCAGTTCGGCGACGAGCTGCTGCCGGGACTCCGCGTCGGCCGCCGTGTCCCGCGCCGCCTCGCACTCCCGGACCGCGCCCGCCATCAGGGCGCGTGCCTCCTCAAGTCCGTCCTGCGCGCGCAACGCCAGCCAGGCGCGGGCGCGCAGGGAGCGGATCAGCCCGTGGACGTTGCCGAGTTCGCGCCACAGGTCGCCCGCGCGGCGGTAGGCCCGGTCCGCCTCGTCGGCCAGCCCGGCCTGCCCGAGGGACTCCCCGGCCAGGTGGGCGAGGGTCGCGTGGTCGTGCTGCTCGGGCCAGTGCCGGGCGATCTCGGCGGCCTGTAGACGCCGTTCGGCGGCAGCGCGGTGCTCACCGAGTTCGCTCAGGCAGTCGCCGAGCCACCACTGCGTCTGCACGATCGCCCCGTCGCCGTGCGTCTGGGCGGTCAGGTCGGGCAGCGCCGACTCCAGGACCTCCGCGGCCTCGGCCCATCGCCCCTGCCGCAGCAGGAACCCGCCGAGCTGCTGCCGGGCCCAGGCGCCCAGCGTCGCGCCCTCGCCCGCCTCGTCGGCCCAGTGCGCGGCCTCCAGGGCGTGCTGGGCGGCCTCGACGGCCTCGCCCCGGCCGCCGACCAACTCGGCGAGCTGGAGGTGCAGCTGGGCCCGTCCGGTCGCCTCCAGTTGGGCCCCGCCGTGCTCCAGGGCCGCCCGCAGAGCCCGCTCCGCCCCCGCCATGTCGCCGAGGTGGTGGGCCAGGGAGGCCAGCCGGGCCTCGTACTCCACCGCGAACCACGGCAGCCCCGCCGCGACGAACGCCGCCGCGCCCCGCGCGAACAGCCCCGCGGCCGTCTCCAGGTCGCCGTCCAGTCCGGCCAGCTCGGCGAGCATCGCCTGCCCCTCGGCGGCCCGCGCGGCCAGCCGCACGTCCTCCCCGCCCCGCCCGTCGACGAGCGCCAGGACCTCCCGGACAGCGGCTTCGGCCTCGCCGAGAACCGCCTCCGGGGCGTCGCGCTCGCCGTCGGCCTCTGCGAGACCCTCCCCGGCCCCCCGGCCCCCGGCCCCCCGGCCCCCGGCCCCCCGGCCCCCGGCCTCGTGCGCCCGGCGCATCAGGATCCGGGCCCGTCCCATCAGGACGGACGCCGTCTGCCGTATCCCGGTGTCGCCGGCGGCGTACAGCGCGAGGATCTCGTCGTAGGGGCCGGACACGGCCGCGAGCGCCGCGTCCACCTCACCGGCGAGAGCACGTACGTACGCCGCACGCGCGCGTGCCGCCAGGGCCTCCCCGGGGTCGCCCGCGGACGCGTACAGCTCCGCGGCCCGTTCGAAGAGCGCGGTGCCCTCCGGGCCGAGGCCCATCGCCTCGTGGTCGGCGATCTCGGCCCGGTCGCGCGGGTCCAGCTCCACGCCCTCCGCGGCTTCGGCGACCGCCGCCCACGCCCCCACGGCGCCCGGCCGCAGGTTGTCCGACAGCCGCCGTGCCTCGGCCAGCAGGGCGGGCAGATCCGGCTGCCCGGTCGCGGCGGCCGTGACCACCGCGGGAGCGGGCGGAGGCACCGGCCGTACGGACCGCACCCCCAGCGGCAGTCGCTCCACCAGCGGGCGCTGCTCCATACGCGCGCGTGCCCGCTCGCTGACGTACGTCGTGCCGTTGCGCTCGTCGAAGCGCGCCGCCAGGGCGAGGGCCTCCGCACGCGCGTGCGTGGCCAGTTCCCCGGCGGTCCACTCGCGGCCGGCCGGACCGGGCACCTGCCGGTCACCCAGCCCCAGCCCGGTGAGGCGGTCCATGAGCAGGGCCACCACACTCATGAACCCCAGCCTGCTCTGCGGCTGCCCGTCGTCCGTGAAGTACGCCGGCCGCTCCGCGAGGAGCTCCAGACCGCGCGCCTCGTTGCCGGTCAGCGCGCAGAACTCCACGTGCTCCGCGTAGGCACCGCGCATGCTCTCCATGGCCCGCACGAGCCGGAAGCCCCGCAGATGGTTCGCACGTGCCTCGTCCGGGCGGCCCAGCCGCAGCAGCGGCACCAGGGAGGAGGCCAGGGCCGCGTGCGGCTCGTGGGCGCAGGCGTACTCGCCCTCCAACACCGGCCGCCACAGCTCCAGCGCCTCCGCGTCCCGGCCCTGCTCCGCCTGCCACCAGCCCTGCCCGTGCAGTTCGCAGGCGTGGCAGTCGGCCATGCTGTCCCGGTCGGCGGCCAGCCACGCGGCATACGCCCGCTCGGCCCGCGCCAGGTCCCCCACATGCGCGGCCACGCTGTGCTCGGCGCTGCGCACGGCCCGCTCGGAGTGTCCGGCGAGCCGGTAGCGGTGCTCCATCTCGCCGAGCCACTTCTCGATCGACGCGAGCGGGATGTGCGGCTGGTCGAGCATGCCGGACGACACCCACTTGAAGACCCAGTGCAGCGAGTGGGTCTCGTACTCGTCGAAGTCCTCGGGCCGTTCGTCCCACATGCGCAGCAGACGCGAGAAGGGGACGAACATCTTCCCCTTCTCGGAGCTGTAGTTGTAGACCTTCAGCTGGTGTCCGAGCGCCTCGATCACGGCGAGCGGGACGTTCAGCTTCTCGGCGGCGGCCAGCAGTTCCTCGGCGCGCGCGTTGCGGGCCGGACCCTCCGGCTGGTCGGCGTTCTCCGCCATCGCCCGGCGCAACGCGTCGATGTCCGTGATCTCACTCATGCCTGACCGTCCTCGCTGTGCGTGGCCCACTCCAGGAGGCCGATGAACGCGCGGTTGAGCAGCGCCGAGTCGGCGGGCCGGAGCGGTCGCTGCGCCATCAGCAGTGCCTGCCCGTACAGCGACTCCGTTGCGGTGCCGATCAGCTCCGGGTCGTGCAGCGAGCTGATCCGCCGGACGAGCGGGTTGAGGTGGTTGAGCACCAGACGCGCGCGTGGGGCGCTGCCGCGCAGGGAGCCGAGGATGCCCGCCCACAGGTCGTCGGCCTGCGCCTCGGCGTCGGCCCGGGCCTGTTCGTGCCGGGCGTCCCGGTCGTCGAGGTGCAGGGCGGGCAGGGAGAGCGGGTGGAAGGCCCTCAGCACCACATCACAGCCCAGCGGGTCGAGCCGGGCCCGCGCCGCCGCCAGGAAGCCGGACAGGGCCAGCTCCTCGGCCGGGTCGACGACGTCCAGATGCGCGGTCACCGTCTCGGCGTCCAGCTCGGCGACCACGGTCCCCGGCCGCACCGACGGCAGCGCCTCCACCAGCTCGCTGTCGTACGTGTAGCCGCCGTTGATCACGCCGATGCCCTGCGCGGACGCGATCGGCGCGACCTGCCGGTACTCCTCGACGGTCCGCGTGAAGTGCACCACCGGGTGCCGCTGCGCGAACTCCTCCAGGGACAGCTGTCCGTCGGTCGTCTCGAAGGGCAGCCACGGCAGCATCGTGCGCAGCATCTCCCGGTCGTGCCGGGCCAGGGACTTCACTCCCAGGTGGTGCACGGCGAGGAACGCGGCCAGCCGTTCCGGATCACCGGCCGCCAGTCCGGTCAGCCAGGCCCGGATCCGCTCGCCCAGCGCCTCCCGTACGGCGGCCAGCGTCTCGTCCTCGTACAGTGCCTCGCGCGACGCCGTGGGCCGCAGACTGTCCGTGTCCAGGACGCAGCGCACGAAGAAGGCCCAGTCGGGCAGCAGCTGTTCGGCCCGCTCGGTCAGCAACATGCCCTTGAGATGCACGCGGTGCCCCGAGCGCTGGGCCGGGCTGACCGCCGACGGCAGCACATACGCCACCCCGCGGATGCCGGCCAGCGGCACGGACAGGTCGATGGTGTCCAGCGGCGTGAAGCCGAACAGGTCGTGGCAGTGCCGCGCGAGGGCGACACGGCGGGCGGCCGGGCTCGGATACGACCGGTCCCAGGGCGACGGCAGGTCGGTGACCGCCTCGTCGCCGACCCGGACGTCGTACGGCAGCAGCGACCCGAAGTCCCGGGCCAGCGCCTCGACCCGCTCGGGCGTGAGCCACTCCGAGGCCCCCGCCCGGGCCACCAGGTGCACGGTGGTGCCCGGTTCGGGACGCTCGGCGTCCGGCAGGGTCCGCACGGTGTACGAACCGTCGTCGGACGCCGTCCACTCCACCGGCGGCGCCCCGGGCGTACGGGCGCTGCGGCTGACCACCCGGATCCGCTCGGCGACGACGAAACAGGCCAGCAGGCCGATGCCGAACTGCCCGAGGAAGTCGGACCTGGCCTCCTGAAGTCCCTCGGCGCGCTTGGAACTGCGCCCGATGGTGGCGAGCAGGCTGTGCACGTCCGCCTCGGTGAGGCCCACGCCGGTGTCCTCGACACGCAGGGCGCCGCCGCCCTCCGCATGCATCCGCACCCGGGCCGGAGCGTCGGGTTCCGTCGCGCGCCTGGCGGTGATGGCGTCCACGGCGTTCTGCAGCAGCTCCCGCAGATACACCTTGGGACTGGAGTAGAGGTGGTGGGAGAGCAGGTCCACCAGACCACGCAGGTCGACCTGGAACGTATGAGGTGACTGGGGTGAATGGGATGCCTGGGATGCCTGTGAGGTCTGGGAGTCCATCTTCACGGCGCCGGTGGGGGACTCGCGACGGCGCGGGGTCGGGCGGTCCCGGTGAGGAGGTGACCGCGAAGGGAGAGCCGGGAGCGCGTCATCCTAAGGCCCGAACCAGCCGCCTGACCAGGGCTTTCCGGGACGTATACGGCGACCTGCGCCACGGCCTCTACGGCATTGTCAGTGGTGTGGTGTGCAATGGATCTCGTGCCCGCACTTCACGAACCGCTGCAACAACCACTGAAGTCGGTGCTCGGCCCCGCCACCGCGAAGGTGATGGCCGAGCACCTCGGCCTGCTCACCGTCGGTGACCTCCTCCACCACTACCCGCGCAGATACGAGGAGCGCGGCCAGCTCACGCACCTCGCCGACCTCCCCATGGACGAGCACGTCACGGTGGTCGCCCAGGTCGCCGACGCCCGCCTGCACACCTTCGCCTCCGCCAGGGCCCCGCGCGGCAAGGGCCAGCGCCTGGAGGTCACGATCACGGACGGCAGCGGCCGCCTCCAACTGGTCTTCTTCGGCAACGGCGTTCACAAGCCCCACAAGGAGCTCCTGCCGGGCACGCGCGCGATGTTCGCGGGCAAGGTCTCCGTCTTCAACCGCCGCCTGCAACTGGCCCACCCGGCCTACGAGTTGCTGCGAGGCGACCCGGAGGAGTCGGTCGAGACATGGGCCGGAGCCCTGATCCCGATCTACCCGGCCACCGCCAAGCTGGAGTCCTGGAAGATCGGCAAGGCGCTCCAGACGGTCCTGCCCACCGCCCAGGAGGCCGTCGACCCGCTGCCGGACTCCCTGCGCCAGGGCCGTGGCCTGGCCCCCCTCCCCGAGGCCCTCCTGAAGATCCACCGCCCGCACACCAAGGCGGACATCGAGGACGCCCGCGCCCGCCTCAAATGGGACGAGGCCTTCGTCCTCCAGGTCGCCCTGGCCCGCCGCCGCCACGCGGACGCCCAGCTTCCGGCGGTCCCCCGCAAACCCAGCCCCGACGGCCTCCTCACGGCCTTCGACGCCCGCCTCCCGTTCACCCTCACCGACGGCCAGCAGCGGGTCTCCCGGGAGATCTTCGACGACCTGGCCACGGACCACCCGATGCACCGGCTGCTCCAGGGAGAGGTCGGATCGGGCAAGGCCCAGCCTCTCGACTCGCTGGTGCTCACACCCACGGGCTTCCGCCCCATGGGGGATCTGCGGGTGGGCGACGAGGTGGTGGTGCCGGACGGGGACATCGCGCTGATCGATGGCGTCTTTCCTCAGGGAGAGCGCGATGTGTGGCGCTTGGTCCTGTCCGACGGGAGTTCCGTCGAGTGCGACGACGAGCATCTGTGGATCGTCGGCACGAGCTGTGGTTGGCACCGTGGCCAGGATCCCAAGGTCATGACGACCCGGGAGATCCGTCTCGACACGTTCAAGGCCAACGGGTCGTCGAAGTGGTACATCCCGCCGGCAAAGCCGGTCGATCTCGGCGGCGACGCCGGGCTGCCCCTCGACCCGTACCTGATCGGACTGCTGCTGGGGGACGGTTCGTTCCGGCACGATCTCCGTCTTTCCACCATCGACGACGAGATCCGTGACGCGGTAGCGGCGGCAGTAGCGCCCGAATGCCGGCTGGTACCGGTGAAGGGATCGCACTGTGACTACACGATCCAGCTCGAGCAGCGTGTCGGAGGAGTGCGAAACCCAGTGATCCAGGTCCTGCGCGAGTTGGGCCTCTGGGGAACGACGTCCCACGACAGGTTCGTCCCTCAGGGTTTCAAGAACGCTCCGATCAAGGACCGTCTCGCCGTGTTGCAGGGACTTCTGGACACGGACGGCACTGTCCAAGCCGACGGCATGAATATCTCCCTCTGCTCGGCCTCGCGCCGACTCGCGGAGGACGTCGCATGGCTCGTACGTTCTCTGGGCGGCCGGGCGCGAGTGCTGCCGGAGAAAGCCGCGTACAACGTGCAGGTGTCCCTGCCGGACGCTTACGCCCCGTTCCGGCTCACCCGCAAAGCAGAACGCGTGCGTCCGAGGCCGAAGTACGACACGTTCCGACGCGGCATCCGGGCGGTCGAGTACGTGGGGCGGAAGCCCGTCCAGTGCATCAGCGTCGCGCACCCGAGCCATGCATACGTCACCGACAACTTCACCGTCACCCACAACACCATGGTCGCCCTGCGCGCCATGCTCGCCGTGGTCGACACCGGCGGCCAGGCCGCCATGCTCGCGCCCACCGAAGTGCTCGCCCAGCAGCACCACCGGTCGATCGTCGAGATGATGGGCGAGCTGGCCGAGGGCGGCATGCTGGGCGGGGCCGAGCAGGCCACCAAGGTGGTGCTGCTCACCGGATCCATGGGCGCGGCGGCCCGCCGCCAGGCCCTGCTCGACCTCACCACCGGCGAGGCCGGCATCGTCATCGGCACGCATGCGCTGATCGAGGACAAGGTGCAGTTCCACGACCTGGGCCTGGTCGTGGTCGACGAACAGCACCGCTTCGGCGTCGAGCAGCGCGACGCCCTGCGCGGCAAGGGCAAGCAGCCCCCACACCTCCTGGTCATGACGGCCACGCCCATCCCGCGCACGGTCGCCATGACGGTCTTCGGCGACCTGGAGACCTCCGTCCTCGACCAGCTCCCGGCAGGCCGTTCGCCGATCGCCAGCCATGTCGTCCCGGCCGCCGACAAGCCCCACTTCCTGGCCCGCGCCTGGGAACGGGTCCGCGAGGAGGTGGGCAACGGCCACCAGGCGTACGTGGTCTGCCCCCGCATCGGCGACGAGGAGGACGACCCGAAGAAGTCCGCCAGGAAGAAGTCCTCCGAGTCCCCGGAGGACGCCGCCGAGAAGCGCCCGCCCCTCGCCGTCCTCGACGTCGCCGAACAGCTCTCCAAGGGCCCCCTCCAGGGCCTCCGCGTCGAGGTGCTGCACGGCCGTATGCAGCCCGACGACAAG
The DNA here is from genome assembly GCF_055585925.1 of Streptomyces sp. NPDC052064. Classification (NCBI taxonomy): domain Bacteria; kingdom Bacillati; phylum Actinomycetota; class Actinomycetes; order Kitasatosporales; family Streptomycetaceae; genus Streptomyces; species Streptomyces sp. NPDC052064. Next base: position 177,258 of record NZ_JBVJJE010000008.1, on the reverse strand, counting down.
GACGCGGTCATGCGCCGCTTCGCCGCCGGCGAGACGGACGTCCTGGTCGCCACGACGGTCATCGAGGTCGGCGTCAACGTCCCCAACGCCACGGTGATGGTGATCATGGACGCCGACCGCTTCGGCGTCTCCCAGCTCCACCAGCTGCGCGGCCGCGTCGGCCGTGGCTCGGCCCCCGGCCTGTGCCTCCTGGTCAGCGAGATGCCCGAGGCGAGCGCGGCCCGCCAGCGCCTGAACGCCGTCGCCGCCACCCTCGACGGGTTCGAGCTCTCCCGCATCGACCTGGAACAACGCCGCGAGGGCGATGTCCTCGGCCAGGCCCAGTCGGGCGCCCGCACCAGCCTGAGGATGCTCGCGGTCATCGAGGACGAGGAGATCATCGCGGAGGCGAGGGAGGAGGCGGCGGCTGTCGTGGCCAAGGACCCGGAGCTGAACCACCTCCCGGCACTGCGGACGGCATTGGACGCCCTTCTGGACGAGGAGAGGGAGCAGTACTTGGAAAAGGGATGAGTGATGCCGAACGAGGGGCGCGGGGCTGTAGTCCATATGCGGCTACCGCCGCGCGGGCACGACCAGCCACAATGAACCTGAAGCCGCCCACACCCAAGGACCACAGATGACCCGCGTGATCGCCGGCACAGCCGGCGGACGCCGCCTGGCCGTCCCGCCAGGAACAGGAACCCGCCCCACATCGGACCGCGCCCGAGAAGGCCTCTTCTCCACCTGGCAATCCCTCCTCGGCGGCCCCCTGGAAGGCGAGCGCGTCCTCGACCTCTACGCGGGATCGGGAGCCGTGGGCCTGGAGGCCCTCTCCCGCGGCGCCGGCCACGCCCTCCTCGTCGAGGCCGACGCGCGAGCGACCCGCACGGTCCGCGAGAACGTGAAGTCCCTCGGACTCCCCGGCGCCGAGGTCAGATCAGGCAAAGCGGAACAGATCATCCGCACGACGCCCCCCGGCGACCCGTACGACCTCGTCTTCCTCGACCCGCCGTACGCCGTCACGGACGACGATCTTCGCGAGATCCTGCTCACACTCCGCTCGGAAGGCTGGCTCGCCGAAGAAGCCCTCGTCACCGTGGAGCGCAGCACCAGAGGCGGTGCATTCCGGTGGCCCGAGGGTTTCGAAGCCCTCCGGGCCCGTCGCTACGGCGAGGGAACGTTTTGGTACGGTCGCGCCGCCTCTACGTGCGAAGACGCACGATGACCGGACCGGAGAGCGAGGGATCACAAGTGCGCCGCGCCGTATGTCCCGGGTCGTTCGACCCGATCACCAACGGACACCTCGACATCATCTCCCGCGCCTCCAGGCTGTACGACGAGGTCTACGTCGCGGTGATGATCAACCAGTCGAAGAAGGGCCTGTTCGAGATCGACGAGCGGATCGACCTGATCCGCCGGGTCACCGCCGAGTACGGCAACGTCCGCGTCGAGGCCTTCCACGGCCTGCTCGTCGACTTCTGCAAGCAGCGCGACATCCCCGCCATCGTCAAGGGCCTGCGCGCGGTCAGCGACTTCGACTACGAGCTCCAGATGGCCCAGATGAACAACGGCCTCTCGGGCGTGGAGACCCTCTTCATCCCCACCAACCCCACCTACAGCTTCCTGTCGTCCTCCCTGGTCAAGGAGGTCGCGACCTGGGGCGGTGACGTCTCCCACCTGGTTCCCGCGGAGGTTCTCCAGGCCCTCACCGAGCGCCTGGGGCAGGACTGAACCCGCTCCCGGCGCCCCATCGAAGCCTGACAAGCCGTCACCCGGTGTTTTCCGGCATCCCCCTGGCCGTACAGTCGTCCCGTCCGTCTCCAACGCATCTGTAGAGAGTGGCGAGCACACGGTGGACGTGCAGAAGAAGCTCGACGAGATCGTCGCCGCGGTCTCCGGCGCCCGGTCCATGCCCATGTCGGCCTCGTGCGTGGTCAACCGCGCCGAACTGCTGTCCCTGCTGGAAGAGGTGCGCGCGGCGCTGCCCGGCTCCCTCGCCCAGGCGCAGGAGCTGATCGGCGACCGCGAGCAGATGGTCGAACAGGCCCGCCAGGAGGCCGAGCGGATCATCCAGACCGCGCACGCCGAGCGCGGCTCCCTGATCTCCGACACCGAGGTCGCCCGCCGCTCCCAGGCCGAGGCCGACCGGATCCTCGCCGAGGCCCGCCGGGAGGCCGAGGAGATCCGCGCCGAGGCCGACGACTACGTCGACTCCAAGCTCGCCAACTTCGAGGTCGTCCTCACCAAGACCCTGGGCTCGGTCGGCCGCGGCCGCGAGAAGCTCCTCGGCACCGGCCCCGGCACCGACGAGCAGGGCTACGAGGACGAGGACGCCCCCGAGCGCAGCCACGACCCGGAGACCCAGCGCCGTACCGCTGACGAGTACGTCGACATCAAGCTCGGCGCCTTCGAGGCGGTCCTCGCCAAGACCCTGGAGGCCGTCGGCCGTGGCCGGCAGAAGCTGCACGGCCGGATCGCCACCGACGACCTCGGCGCCCTCGCCGACGACACCAGCACCGTCCAGCACTCCAGCGACGCCGACTACCTCGCCGGCCTGGCCGCCATCGCGGAGGAGAAGCCCCCGGCCGAGCAGCCCGCCCAGCAGCAGGACTACGGCCGGCCGCAGCCGGCCTACTCGCCCACCTCCGGCTACGCTCCGGCGGGAGGTGCCCCCGTCCAGCAGCACCCCGACCCCTACGGCGGTTACCCGCAGCAGGCGTACGCCGCCCAGCAGGACCCGTACGGCTACCAGGCCGATCCCTACGGCTACCAGGGCTACGACCCGCAGCAGGCCGCGTACGACCCGAACCAGGCCCAGCAGGCGCAACAGGCCCAGCAGGGGCAGCAGGGGCACCAGAACCAGCATGGCCATCAGGGATACGCCCTGGACGAGACCAGCCTCTTCGACACCGGCATGATCAGCGCCGAGCAGCTCCGGGCCTACGAGCAGGGCCGCGGCAACGGCTGAGGACCGGATTGGGCCGACAGGCAAAGGTCCAGTATCCTGGCTCTTCGGTCGCGCGTACGTCCGCGATCAACGCTGCCCGGGAACACCGAAGGGCGGCGTCTCCCTCAGCTCGGCAGACCGAAAGCAGGAATGGCCCTGAACGCCCGCCTCGACCACCGCAACCCTCTCGTGTTCGATACGCACGAGCTGGGTCGGCGGCCCGGTGCGCTACAGCGCCTGACCCGCACGGTCGACGCTCCCAAGGACTTCGGTATCAAGGGAGTCATCGGAGTGCCGGAAGGCGCCCCGGTGGAGCTCGAACTCCGCCTGGAGTCGGTCATGGAAGGGGTGCTCGTCACAGGCACCGCCCGTGCCGCCGCCGAGGGGGAGTGCGTAAGGTGTCTGGAGCCGCTTCAGCTCGACGTCGAAGCGGAGTTCCAGGAGATGTTCTCGTACCCTGACGCCGACGACCGGGGCCGCGTGATCGCGGAACCGGGCGACGACGCCGAGGACGACGAGGACAGGCTCTTCCTCGAGGACGGCCTGTTCGACCTCGAGCCCGTGCTGCGTGATGCGGTGGTGCTCGCACTGCCGATGCAGCCGGTGTGCCAGGAAGACTGCCCTGGTCTGTGTGCCGAGTGCGGCGCACGGCTGGCGGACGACCCGGACCACCACCATGACGCCGTCGACATCCGTTGGGCGGCATTGCAGGGACTCGCCGACACCATGTCGGACGGCGAGAAGGACGAGATGAGCGGCGCCGAACCGGGCGTCGACGAGAAGCAGGAGAAGTAGCCGTGGCTGTTCCGAAGCGGAAGATGTCGCGCAGCAACACGCGCCACCGCCGGTCGCAGTGGAAGGCTGCGGTCCCCACCCTGGTTGCGTGCGAGCGCTGCCACGAGCCCAAGCAGCAGCACATCGCGTGCCCCTCTTGCGGCACTTACAACAAGCGCCAGGTCCTCGAGGTCTGAGCGGCTGGTGAGAGGCACTGTGTCCACGCCTAAGAACAAGTCTTCCCGTGTGAGCGGGAACGCAACGGCGGACAACCAGGCCTCGTCCCACACGCTTCTGGAAGGGCGGCTCGGCTACAAGGTCGAGTCCGCCCTTCTGGTGCGAGCACTGACCCACCGGTCGTACGCATACGAGAACGGCGGTCTGCCGACCAACGAGCGCCTGGAGTTCCTCGGGGACTCCGTGCTCGGCCTGGTCGTCACGGACACGCTGTACCGCACCCACCCCGACCTGCCCGAAGGCCAGCTGGCCAAGCTGCGGGCCGCGGTGGTGAACTCGCGTGCGCTTGCGGAGGTGGGGCGCGGGCTCGACCTGGGCTCCTTCATCCGGCTCGGCCGGGGTGAAGAGGGCACGGGCGGCCGGGACAAGGCGTCCATCCTCGCCGACACCCTCGAAGCGGTGATCGGCGCGGTCTATCTCGACCAGGGCCTGGACTCGGCGGCGGAGCTGGTGCACCGCCTGTTCGACCCCCTGATCGAGAAGTCCTCGAATCTCGGAGCCGGCCTGGACTGGAAGACCAGTCTCCAGGAGCTCACCGCGACCGAGGGGCTCGGCGTGCCCGAGTACCTGGTCACGGAGACCGGCCCCGACCACGAGAAGACCTTCACTGCTGCCGCCCGCGTCGGAGGCGTCTCGTACGGCACCGGCACCGGCCGCAGCAAGAAGGAGGCGGAGCAGCAGGCCGCCGAGTCCGCGTGGCGGTCCATCCGGGCCGCGGCGGACGAGCGCGCCAAGGCGGCCAAGGACGCCGAGGCGACGCAGACGGCGGCGGCTCAGGCCGCCCACACGGCCGTCGACGGCAGCGTCGACGGCTGACAGCCACCGCCCGGCGCCTCGGCCGGGCGGTCGGCACAGCACAGCGCAATCCGAGCGCCCGCCCCTGCAGGGCGGGCGCTCGGCCCATCCAGGGGGTGCGAGGGGGGAAGGATGTCGGGGGACGTCGTACAGGTGGTCGGGGAGATCACCCCCTACATCACCGCGGCCGCGGGCGCCTACGGCGTCGCCGTACTGGCCCGCACGCAGGACGAGGCCGCAAGCGCGACCGTCGCTCTGGGCCGACGGCTGGCGCAGCGGATCTTCGGCAGCCGCGCGGACGGCGAGGAACTTCCCGAAGCCCTCGCCGACGTGGTCGAGGAACCGGACGACCCGGATACCACCGCCGCGCTGCGCAAGGCCATCCGCAAGGCGCTCCTGGCCGACGAGGAACTGGCGGCCGACGTATGTGCGCTGCTGGTCCGAGCACCTGCCGCCATCCGTACCGGCGACGGCTCCCAGGTCGTCACCGGCAGTGTGATCGGCGGGGACAGCATCCAGATCGGCTCGGTCGGCGGCGATGTCCACTTCGGTCCCGCCGCCCGCGACTGACCTGGGAGAACGGATGGCGGCACGACCCGAGCGGAGTCGGGTGGAGCACTCGGCCGTCGGCAGGGACTTGTTCCAGTTCGGAGATGTCTCCGGTGACGTCACCCTGATCACCGGCCCCGAGGGAACCGTCCGCCTGCCTTCGGAGGAGCAGACCGGCACCGCCCCGCCTGCTCCGTCAGCCGTGGGGTGTGTCCGTGTCAGGGACGCCGACCCGATGAGGCTGGGGGTCCACCGCTCTATTCGCGTCACAGGTGCCGAGTCCACGGCATTGCCCGTCTACGTACCCCGTGACCTGGACGATCGGGACGGTGGGGTGCGTCCGATGATCAGAGCGGCCGCACGGCACGGCGGATTCGTTCTCCTGGTGGGTGGCTCATCGGTCGGCAAGACCCGGTCGCTCTACGAGGCGATCCGCGCCCTGCTGCCCGACTGGTGGCTACTGCATCCTGCCGATGCCGGCAGGATCGCTCCCGTCATGGACCAGTTGCCCGGCCGGCTGGTGATCTGGCTCGACGAACTACAGAATCATGTGTCCGGCACGCACCAGCTCACGGCGGCGACCGTCCGAGCCCTGCTGGCCCGGCCGGATCCCGTGGTGCTCGTGGGCACGCTCTGGCCGCACTACTACGACGCCTGGACTGCGACACCCCTCTCCGCGACGGACGAGGACCGACACCGTGCCGAGCGGGAACTGCTCAAGCTCGCGGAGACAGTGCACGTCAGCGCCGTTCTCAGCCCCGCCGAACGGGAACGCGCGGTTGCTCTCGCCGAGTCGGACGGCCGGCTGCGCGTGGCTCTGGAGTCCCAGGACTTCGGGTTGACCCAGGTCATCGCCGGCGCTCCGCAGCTCGTCCATCGGTGGGAGAACGCCGACCCATATGCCCGCGCCCTGATGACCGCGGCCGTGGACGCGACCCTCATCGGGGTCCAATCACCCATCCCGGAGGGGCTCCTGCGATCCGCCGCGCCGGGCTACTGCAGCCCCGCCCAACGGGCCGGCGCCTCGGACGGCTGGTTCGAGGAAGCGCTCGGCTACGCGACCGGACCGCTGCTGGGCGCCACCTCGGCTCTCGTCCCCGTCAGCCACGGCACTGAGATGGGGCGTCCCGACGGCTATCGGGTGGCCGACTACGTTCTGCACCACACCGGCCGGGCTCAACGTGCCGTACCGCCGCCGGAGACCTTCTGGCAGGCATGCGCCGAGCATCTCACCGACCGTGCGGATGTCGTCAGGACGGGAGCGGCCGCCGCTGCACGGCAACGCCTCGCTGCCGCCGTTCCCTTGTTGCGCAAGGCGGTCGAGGCGGGCTCCGTGTCCGCCATGTGCGAGCTCGGTGAGCTGTACCGCCGGTCGGGGGACGCGGCCGGTGCCCAGGAGATGGCCGACCGGCTGACGGCGTCCAGCGCCCCGGACGCCGCTCTGTACCGGACGATTCTGGCGGGCTGGGACTTCGAGGAACTGCTCGACCTGGCGGAGGCCGGCAACAAGTACGCGGTCGGCCATCTCATCGAGTACGGGGACCCCCAGCTGGCGATCGAACTGCTGCTGGACGATCTCGACCCGGACGACCTGTGGTCCTGGTACCGGCTGGCGGAGCTCTTCCATGACGAGGACGAGAACGAACGGGCCATCCCCATCCTGGAGATGCTCCACCGACGCGAGTACCCCGACGCCCTCCTGTTCCTCGCCGAGCTGCACAAGGAAGAGGGCAACGTCGAGCAGCTGTACGAGCTCGCGGAGGACGGGTACTTCGACGCGGCCTGCTGTCTCGCCGACCTTCTCCACGAGAAGGGCCGAACGGACGAGGGCATCGAGATGCTCTGGGACTTCGTGGATCAGGGCAACGGCGAGGTCGACTTCATGCTGGCCCATCTGCTGGCGCAGAGCGGTGACGTCGACACGTTGCTGGAGCGGGCGGCGGACGGGCACGCCGATGCGGCGCGGGAGGCGGCTCGGCTCCTGCGGGACCGAGGTGACGTCGAGCAGGCGGTGGCGGTTCTCACCCGTCACGCCGACGAGGGTTCTTACGTGGGCGGGGACTTGGCCGAACTGCTGCGCGTCACCGGGCGGGTGGAGGACCTGCGGGCGCGCGCGGCGTCCGGTGACACCTACGCGGTGGGCGAGCTGACCAGACTGGCCATCGAGGAGGACGATCTCGACGAGGCCGTCCGGCTGCATGCCCTCGGAGGCCGCACAGCCGGCTTGTTCGACACCACGCGTGAGCTCGTGAACGCCCTCGTGGCGCGTGGCGAGACCGACCGGGCCGTAGCCCTCCTCACCGGACCCGGCGGGGACACTCCGCCCTACCACCGACGAGACCTGCTCAAGAAACTCGGCCGGACCGAGGAGCTGCGCGCGCTCATCGACCAGGGTGATCACCACGCCGTGAGGGACCTCGTCGAGGTGCTCCGGGCCCAGGGCGGGGCGGACGAGGCCTATGCCTTGCGGACCCGGGGTCTCACCGCCGACGGCCGAGTACTGCCGACCGGCCCGCCGGACTGACGGTAAGGCCGCGCTACGCTGCGGACGCATGTCCCTGCGTTCAGGGATCGGAGAAGAAGGAGAGCCGTGCCCGAGTTGCCCGAGGTCGAGGTCGTACGGCGCGGTCTGGAGCGGTGGGTCGCCCACCGGACCGTCGCCGAGGCCGAGGTGCTGCACGCGCGCGCGGTGCGCCGCCACCTCGCGGGCGCCGACGACTTCGCGCACCGCCTGAAGGGCCACCGCATCGGCGTCCCGAGCCGCCGCGGCAAGTACCTGTGGCTGCCCCTGGAGGACACGGACCAGTCGATCCTGGCCCACCTCGGCATGAGCGGCCAGCTGCTGGTCCAGCCGCAGACGGCCCCGGACGAGAAGCACCTGCGCATCCGCGTCCGCTTCACCGACGCCCTGGACACCGAACTCCGCTTCGTCGACCAGCGCACCTTCGGCGGCCTGTCGCTGCACGACAACACCCCCGACGGCCTGCCCGACGTCATCGCCCACATCGCCCGCGACCCGCTCGATCCGCTCTTCGACGACGAGGCCTTCCACCGGGCGCTGCGCCGCAAGCGGTCCACGATCAAGCGGGCCCTGCTCGACCAGTCGCTGATCAGCGGCGTCGGCAACATCTACGCGGACGAGGCCCTGTGGCGCGCCCGCATCCACTACGAGCGCCCGACCGCGACCTTCACCCGCCCACGGGCCCTGCTGCTCCTGGGGCATGTGCGGGACGTGATGAACGCGGCCCTCGCGGTGGGCGGCACCAGCTTCGACAGCCTGTACGTCAACGTCAACGGCGAGTCGGGCTATTTCGACCGGTCCCTCGACGCCTACGGCCGCGAGGGCCTGCCCTGCCGGCGCTGCGGCACCCCGATACGCCGACGGCCCTGGATGAACCGGTCGAGCTACTACTGCCCGAAGTGCCAGCGGCCCCCGAGGATCACGCCCTAGCGGAGTCGTACCGCTCCCGCGCGGCCAGGACGTCGTCCATGTTGCCCTCCACGAAGTGGATCAGGGCGAGCAGCCGCTCGGCCACGCCGTGTCCCAGCGGCGTCAGTTCGTAGTCCACGCGGGGCGGATTGGTCGGCTGCGCCTCGCGGTGCACCAGGCCGTCGCGCTCCAGCGCGTGCAGCGTCTGGGAGAGCATCTTCTCGCTGACGCCGTCGACGCGGCGACGCAGCTCGTTGAAGCGGAGCGAACCCTCGTACAGGGCGCCCAGCGTCAGTGCGCCCCAGCGGCCCGTGACGTGCTCCAGCGTGCCGCGCGAGGGACAGGCCTTGGCGAACACGTTGTACGGGAGGTCGTCCAGCCCCGCCGTGGGCTCCTGGGTGGTGGTCATATGCCCAGCCTACGCCAGTGCAGCGCTGACCAACAGATTGCGCTAACTCTTGGTTAGCGCTCCTGGTGGGGCTCAGTAGCCGAAGTTCTGGGTCCACCACGGACCGCCCGACCCGAACTCGACACCGACGCCGAGCGTCTTGAAGTCGCAGTTCAGGATGTTGGCGCGGTGGCCGGGGCTGTTCATCCAGGCGTCCATCACGGCCGCGGCGTCGGCCTGGCCGCGGGCTATGTTCTCCCCGCCGAGGTTGGATATCCCGGCCTTCTCGGCCCGGTCCCACGGCGTCCTGCCGTCCGGGTCGGTGTGGTCGAAGAAGCCCCGCGCGGCCATGTCCTCGCTGTAGTTCTGCGCCAGCTCGGTCAGCGCGCTGTTCGCGGCGACCGCGCTGCACCCCACCTTGGCCCGCTCCTCGTTCACGAGCTTGAGCACCTGGGCCGCGGCGGCGGACTCCTCGGAGAGGACGGCGGACGCGCTGGGTTTCTGCGGCGCCTTCGTGGCCGTACGGGAGGGGGTGTTGTCGGGCTTCTCGCTGGGGGTGGCCGCCGGCTTCTTCTTCTCCGGGGTCTTCTCCGGGGTCTTCTCCTGCGTCTTCTCCGGCTTCTCCGGCTTCTCCGGCTTCTCCGGCTTCTCCGGCTTCTCCGGCTTCTCCGGCGTCTTCGTCGGCGCGGCCGACGACTTCGAGGCGGACGGCGACGGCGACAGGGAACGCTCGGCGTCCCGGCTCGTGGGCGCGCCGTCCCGGTCGTCGGCGCTGCCGGTGGTGCCGCCCTGCTCGATCGGGCTGTTCGTCGGGGTGTCCCCGGCCTGCACCTTGTCGGCGCCGCCGCCACCACCGAGCTGGTAGTTCTCGAGGCCGGGCACCGCGCCCGTCGCGACCGCGACCGTGCCGAGGGCGACCGCCGCGGACACGCCGAGCAGCCCGGTGCGCATCGGCCGCGCGGTCTTCTTCCGGCGGCGGTGGGAGCCCGGGCGCCGGGCGCCGCCGTCGGGCGTGAAGCCGTCGGCGGCGAAGGCGGCCGTGTCGGCAGTCCGGGCGTCATACCCGTCACCCGACTCGGAGGCACCCGTGTCGAACAGGTAGGCATCGCTCGTCGCGTAGGTGTCGGCGTACGCCTCGGGGTTCAGGTAGGGCGCGATGCCCATCGTCGGGCCGTCTCCCGCGGTGGGGTGCAGCGGGTCCTGGCCCGCCACGGAGCCGTCGGCCTGCGTGATCCCCGTGGCGCGGCCCGTGGCGGCGCGGCCGGCGGCGGAGCGTCGGTGGCGTCCCATGTCCTGGCCTTCCTCGTCCTGGCGGTCGACTCGTCCTCGAGATCAACACCAAACTCACTCGATCGTGTGAGTTTCATATGAGATTCGTTGGGTGGGGACGGTACCGCATGGCGCAAGTGGAGGAAGTGTCCGGAGAGGAGATCGGGCGGTTAGGTTGCAGTCATGAGCGAGGATGTGCGACTGGTCGCCTGGGTGCGTGGACGCGTCCAAGGTGTGGGTTTCCGCTGGTTCACACGGGCCAAGGCCCTGGAGATCGGCGGCCTGAGTGGTTTTGCTCTCAATTTGGGAGACGGACGCGTCCAGGTGGTCGCGGAGGGCGCGCGAGAGGGCTGTGAAGGCCTGCTGGAGTGGCTCCGGAGTGACGACACGCCCGGCCGCGTGGACGGCGTCACCGAGATCTGGGACACACCTCGCGGCGGCTACGAGGGCTTCGCCGTCCGCTGATCCCACACCGCCGGGCGGCCCCCGGGGCCGCCCGCGGACCGGTCGCCGACGGCCGCCTCGGACGGAAACTTGCTGGTGATTGCCAAGAATCACTTGCCTTGGCAGGCCGCACACGCAAGGATGATCGCCACGCCCCGAGGGCCCCGCAGAAGTCGCAGCACCGCCGTTCCAGGCCGTGCGCGCCCGGGTCGCCGCCAATACGGGGCGTGATCGTGTTGACCGTCAAACTTTTTGGTGAGACGCTGAAAGCACCCCGCGCACCTAGCTGTTTGGCATGGCTGAACGGCAGTACAACTCCAGGCCCTGCCAAGACTGCGGGTGCGGAATCCCTCACGACCCACACCGCATCGGTCGGTCACTCATTGTGGAGGACCATCCATCATGGCAAAGGCGCTTCTCGGTTACGTCGGCGGCTCCGACCCGCGACTCCTCGCCGAGATGCGACGGCTCCAGCAGCGCGTCCAGGACCTGGAATCCGAGCTTGTACGGATCCAGGCTGAGAACGAAGCGCTGACGGCTGCCGCTTCTCACGACAGGATCATGGAGAGCGTTGACGCACACCAGGCGGAGCCTGCGCTCACCTGATCACTGCACCGCTCCACAACAGCACCGCAGTGGTTGGGCCGCCCGTCACAACCGCTGAGTTGTCAGAAGTGCAAGGGACGCCGTCGGCGTCCCTTCTTTCTTTCCCCCGCGCATCCTTCCACTGTCTTTAACGTCTGATGTGCCCTGCGCGTTCAGCGGCGAAACCGTGGGTTCATGGAGTGAGACGAACCCGAGCGGTAGAGTCCAGCGGCGTGCACCTCAAGGCCCTGACCCTCCGCGGGTTCAAGTCGTTCGCCTCGGCGACCACCCTCCGGTTCGAGCCGGGGATCACGTGCGTCGTCGGACCGAACGGCTCGGGCAAGTCCAACGTCGTCGACGCGCTCAGCTGGGTCATGGGCGAGCAGGGCGCCAAGTCGCTGCGCGGCGGCAAGATGGAGGACGTCATCTTCGCCGGCACCACCGGCCGCCCACCGCTGGGCCGGGCCGAGGTGTCCCTGACCATCGACAACTCCGACGGGGCCCTGCCCATCGAGTACGCCGAGGTCACCATCACGCGGATCATGTTCCGCAACGGTGGCAGCGAGTACCAGATCAACGGCGACACCTGCCGCCTCCTCGACATCCAGGAGCTCCTCTCCGACTCCGGCATCGGCCGCGAGATGCACGTCATCGTCGGTCAGGGCCAGCTCGACTCCGTGCTGCACGCCGACCCCATGGGCCGCCGCGCGTTCATCGAGGAGGCCGCCGGCGTCCTCAAGCACCGCAAGCGCAAGGAGAAGGCGCTGCGCAAACTGGACGCGATGCAGGCCAACCTCGCGCGCGTGCAGGACCTCACCGACGAGCTCAGGCGCCAGCTCAAGCCTCTCGGCCGTCAGGCCGCCGTGGCCCGTCGGGCCGCCGTCATCCAGGCCGACCTGCGTGACGCCCGGCTGCGGCTGCTGGCCGACGACCTCGTGCGGCTCCGGGAAGCCCTCAAGGCCGAGGTCGCCGACGAGGCCGCGCTGAAGGAGCGCAAGGAGGCCGCCGAGCAGGAGCTGCGCAGGGCGCTCCAGCGCGAGGCCCTCCTGGAGGACGAGGTACGGCAGCTCACGCCGCGCCTCCAGCGCGCGCAGCAGACCTGGTACGAGCTCTCGCAGCTCGCCGAGCGGGTGCGCGGCACGATCTCGCTGGCCGACGCCCGCGTGAAGAGCGCCACCTCCGCCCCTCCCGAAGAGCGGCGCGGCCGCGACCCGGAGGACATGGAGCGCGAGGCCGCCCGCATCCGCGAGCAGGAGGCCGAGCTGGAAGCGGCCCTGGACGCGGCCGAACGCGCCCTGGAGGACACGGTCGCCCACCGCGCCGAGCTGGAACGCGCGCTCACCCAGGAGGAACGGCGCCTGAGGGACGCCGCCCGGGCCATCGCCGACCGGCGCGAGGGCCTGGCCCGGCTCAGCGGCCAGGTCAACGCCGCCCGCTCCCGCGCCGCCTCCGCCCAGGCCGAGATCGAACGCCTGGCCGCCGCCCGTGACGAGGCGCAGGAACGTGCAGTCGCCGCGCAGGAGGAGTACGAGGCACTCAAGGCCGAGGTCGACGGCCTCGACGCCGGCGACGCGGAACTCGCAGAACAGCACGAGACGGCGAAGCAGCAGCTCACCGAGGCCGAGGCCGCCCTCACGGCAGCTCGCGAGGCGAGCACGGCGGCGGAACGCAAACGCGCCGCGACCCAGGCCCGCCACGAGGCCCTGGCGCTCGGCCTGCGCCGCAAGGACGGCACCGGGATACTGCTCGCGGCGAAGGACCGTCTCTCCGGCCTCCTCGGCCCGGCGGCGGAACTCCTGACGGTGACCCCCGGCCACGAAGTCGCCCTGGCCGCAGCGTTCGGTGTCGCCGCCGACGCCCTGGCCGTCACCACCCCGTCCGCGGCCGCCGACGCCATCCGCCTGCTGCGCAAACAGGACGGAGGCCGGGCAACTCTGCTCCTGGCGGGAGATCCTCGCCCTGGGGGCGCGGGGAACTGCGCGACCGGCCACGACGGTCCCGCAGACGCACGACACACGTTCGCCGCCGACCTGGTCCGCGGCCCCTCCGAACTGATGCCTGCCGTACGACGGCTGCTCCACGGCATCGTCGTCGTCGGCACCCTCGAAGACGCCGAAGAACTCGTCTACGCCCACCCCGACCTCACCGCCGTAACGGCCGAAGGCGATCTCCTCAGCGCCCACTTCGCCCACGGCGGCTCCGCAGGCGCCCCCAGCCTCCTCGAAGTACAGGCCTCCGTGGACGAGGCCGCAGCCGAGCTCGAAGAGCTGGCCGTCCGCTGCGAGGCGCTGACCGAGGCCCAGCAGACGGCGGTGGAACGCCGTAAGGAGTGCGCCGCGCTGGTCGAGGAGCTGGGGGAGCGGCGCCGGGCCGCCGACCGGGAGAAGTCGGCCGTCGCCCAGCAGCTCGGCCGGCTCGCCGGGCAGGCACGGGGAGCGGCGGGGGAGGCCGAGCGGTCCACCGCCGCCGCGGCCCGGGCACAGGAGGCCCTCGACAAGGCACTCGCGGAGGTCGAGGAACTCGCCGAGCGGCTCGCTGTCGCCGAGGAGATGCCGATCGAGGAGGAGCCCGACACCTCCGTACGGGACCGGCTCGCCGCCGATGGTGCCAACGCGCGCCAGACGGAGATGGAGGCCCGCCTCCAGGTCCGTACGCACGAGGAACGGGTCAAGGGCCTGGCCGGCCGGGCCGACTCCCTGGACCGGGCCGCCCGCGCGGAACGCGAGGCACGCGCGCGTGCCGAGCAGCGGAGGGCCCGGCTGCGGCACGAGGCCGCCGTCGCGGAGGCCGTCGGCTCGGGCGCCCGGCAGCTGCTCGCGCACGTCGAGGTCTCCCTCACCCGCGCCGACGAGGAGCGCACCGCCGCCGAAGCCGCCAAGGCCCGCCGCGAACAGGAACTCGCCCGTGCCCGCACCGAGGGACGCGATCTCAAGGCCGAGCTCGACAAGTTGACGGATTCGGTCCACCGCGGCGAGGTACTCGGCGCCGAGAAGCGGCTGCGGATCGAGCAGCTGGAGACCAAGGCGCTGGAGGAGCTGGGTGTCGAACCGGCGGGGCTGGTGGCGGAGTACGGACCGCACCAGCTCGTGCCGCCCTCGCCCCCCGCCGAGGGCGAGGAGCTGCCGGAGGACCCGGAGCACCCGCGCAACCGGCCGAAGCCGTTCGTCCGGTCCGAGCAGGAGAAACGTCTGAAGTCGGCCGAGCGCGCCTACCAGCAGCTCGGGAAGGTGAACCCGCTCGCCCTGGAGGAGTTCGCGGCGCTGGAGGAACGCCACCAGTTCCTCAGCGAGCAGCTCGAGGACCTCAAGAAGACGCGGGCGGATCTCCTCCAGGTGGTGAAGGAGGTCGACGAGCGCGTCGAGCAGGTCTTCACCGAGGCCTACCGGGACACGGCCCGCGAGTTCGAGGGCGTCTTCAGCCGGCTGTTCCCGGGTGGTGAGGGGCGGCTGATCCTGACCGACCCCGACAACATGCTCACCACGGGCGTGGACGTCGAGGCCCGTCCGCCGGGCAAGAAGGTCAAGCGGTTGTCGCTGCTCTCCGGCGGGGAGCGGTCGCTGACCGCCGTGGCGCTGCTCGTGTCGATCTTCAAGGCACGGCCGAGCCCGTTCTACGTCATGGACGAGGTCGAGGCCGCTCTTGACGACACCAACCTCCAGCGGCTCATCCGGATCATGCAGGAGCTCCAGGAAGCCTCCCAGCTGATCGTGATCACGCACCAGAAACGCACGATGGAGGTCGCCGACGCGCTCTACGGCGTCTCCATGCAGGGCGACGGTGTGTCGAAGGTCATCAGCCAGCGCCTCCGCTAGGTGAGTGTGCTCTACACCGGTCTCACCTGCGGCCCTCGGTGACTTCAATTCTTGAACACATCACCGACACACTCCTGCCTCAGATTCACAGCTACTGATCTATTGACTTCGAAACTTGAAGGCATAGTCTCGGCAACGTTCCTTTTACCTTCAGGTACCTTCAGGTGGCACCTCGAAGGCTGATCCGCTCCGGCAGCGTTGCCGGTGGCCCGAGGAGTACACGTGACCAGCACAGCGCAGGCACCCAAGTCAGGAGCCAGGGCGGCTCATCCCGAGCATCTCGGGCATGTCATCTTCATCGCGGCGGCGGCCGCGATGGGCGGTTTCCTCTTCGGCTACGACAGTTCCGTGATCAACGGCGCCGTCGAGGCCATCCGGGACCGCTATGACGTCGGCTCCGCAGCCCTCGCCCAGGTCATCGCCATCGCCCTCATCGGCTGCGCCATCGGCGCCGCGACCGCCGGCCGCATAGCCGACCGCATCGGCCGCATCCGGTGCATGCAGATCGCCGCGGTCCTCTTCACCGTCAGCGCCGTCGGCTCCGCGCTCCCCTTCGCCCTGTGGGACCTCGCCTTCTGGCGCGTCGTCGGCGGCTTCGCCATCGGCATGGCCTCGGTGATCGGCCCGGCCTACATCGCCGAGGTCGCCCCGCCCGCCTACCGCGGTCGGCTCGGCTCCTTCCAGCAGGCCGCGATCGTCATCGGCATCGCCGTGTCGCAGCTGGTCAACTGGGGTGTACTGAACGCCGCCGACGGTGACCAGCGCGGCAAGCTGATGGGCCTGGAAGCCTGGCAGGTCATGCTCGGCGTCATGGTCGTCCCGGCCGTCCTCTACGGGCTGCTCTCCTTCGTCATCCCGGAGTCCCCGCGCTTCCTCATCTCCGTCGGCAAGCACGAGCGCGCCCGGGAGATCCTCACCGAGGTCGAGGGCAAGGACGTCGACCTGGACGCCCGTGTCACCGAGATCGAGC
Source organism: Streptomyces sp. NPDC052064 (assembly GCF_055585925.1). NCBI lineage: Bacteria > Bacillati > Actinomycetota > Actinomycetes > Kitasatosporales > Streptomycetaceae > Streptomyces > Streptomyces sp. NPDC052064. The sequence continues at coordinate 161,079 of NZ_JBVJJE010000008.1, read as the reverse complement.
ACGCCATGAAGAGCGAGCACAAGTCCAGCTTCAAGGACCTGCTCGGCGGCGGCTTCTTCTTCAAGCCGATCGTCTGGGTCGGCATCGGCCTGTCGGTCTTCCAGCAGTTCGTCGGCATCAACGTCGCGTTCTACTACTCCTCGACGCTGTGGCAGTCGGTCGGTGTCGACCCGACGGACTCGTTCTTCTACTCCTTCACCACGTCGATCATCAACATCGTCGGCACCGTCATCGCGATGATCTTCGTCGACCGCATCGGCCGCCGGCCGCTCGCGATCATCGGCTCGGTCGGCATGGTCGTCGGCCTGGCGCTGGAGGCCTGGGCGTTCTCGTACCACCTGGTCGACGGGAAGCTGCCCGCCACGCAGGGCTGGATCGCCCTGATCGCCGCGCACATCTTCGTCCTCTTCTTCGCCCTGTCCTGGGGTGTGGTCGTCTGGGTCTTCCTCGGCGAGATGTTCCCCAACAAGATCCGCGCCGCCGCCCTGGGTGTGGCCGCCGCCGCGCAGTGGATCGCCAACTGGGCCATCACCGCGAGCTTCCCGTCGCTGGCCGACTGGAACCTGTCCGCGACCTACGTGATCTACACCGCGTTCGCCGCGCTCTCCATCCCGTTCGTCCTGAAGTTCGTCAAGGAGACGAAGGGCAAGGCCCTGGAGGAGATGGGCTGAGCCCGTCCCGCACACTCGGGGAGGAGGGCCAAAGTCCCCGCTGCCCCCTCCCCGTAACCCGCCGTCGCCCCGGTTCGGCCACTGCCAGAGCCGGGGCGGCGGTCTCTTGTGTCACCGGACGACGCCGCCCCCCGATCACCCGGGCGGGCAGCGCGGCGACTTCCAGGTCCCGCAGCCGCCGTACCAGACTCTGCCGGTGCTTCGCGAGCCTCGCGGCCGCCGCGTGCTCTCGGCGATCGCGTCGAGGTGGTCACGCGGCAGCGCCGCCTCGTCCAGGAACTCCGCGACATCCTCGGCCTCGATCTCCAGATCACCGTCGGCCGACACCGGAAGGAACCGGGCGCCCAGCGCACGCACCGGCTCCGATACCCGCACTGTCGTGCGTCAGGATGCAAAGCCGGCCGAGTCGTCGCGTCCCTCGGTGGCGTCGGGCATCCGCCGCCGTCCGTCCGGCCCTCGCGGGAGTACATCGACCGACAGGCTCATGGCGTCAGTGGCTCACCGAGGGGCAACGGCTGACCACCGGATATCCGTGAGCGTCAGCTCCCCAGGCCCGGCAGCACCTGCTCGCAGAACAGATGCAGACTCCGCCACCCCTCCTCCACCGGCATTCCGCCCGCCAGCGGATGCAGGACGAAGGAGTCCATCCCCAGTCCCACGCACTGCTCCGGCGTGAGGATCCGGTACACGCCCTCCGCCCGCAGATCCTCGACCGTCGTCGCGGCCGACTTCACCGCCGAGCGCACGCCGCCCGACTGCCAGGAGGCGTACGTCCGCGCCTCGTGCAGGAAGTGCTCCCCGTACTCCTCCCAGGCCCGGTCCGGATCCTCGGCCACATGCAGCAGCGGTGTCTCCGCGGCCGGCATCATCACCCAGCCCTCGGTGCCGTACTCCACGAGCCGCTCCTTGTAGTACGCCTCCAGCTCCGGCAGATGGGCGCTGGGGAAGAAGGGCAGGCCGAGCCGGGCGGCCCGGCGGGCGGCGGCCCTGGAGGAGCCGCCGACCAGGAGCAGGGGGTGCGGTTCGGTGTACGGACGCGGGGTGATCCGGACCGTGCGGCCCCGATAGGTGAAGGGCTCGCCCGTCCAGGCCGCGAGCAGCGTCTCCAGCAGCTCGTCCTGGAGCCGCCCGCGCCGGGCGAAGTCCACGCCGAACAGGTCGTACTCCTCGGGCCGGTACCCGATCCCGGCGACCGTCACCAGCCGGCCGCCGCTCAGCAGGTCCAGCACGGCGATCTCCTCGGCGAGCCGCAGCGGGTCGTGCAGCGGGCCGATGACCGCCGAGACGGTGACCGCGACACGCCGGGTCGCGCCGAAGACGGCCCCCGCGAAGGCGAACGGCGACGGCAGCCAGTTGTTGCCGGCCCCGTGGTGCTCCTCCGTCTGCACGGTGGTCACACCCCGGTCGTCGGCGTACGCGGCCATCTCCAGGGCCGCCCGGTAACGGGCGCCGAGCTCGGCGGAGGTGGCCCCGGGAGCGACGAGGTTGAAGCGTACGACCGAGACGGGCATGGGACGTCTCCCTTCACCGGGCGGGTGTCCGGAGGACGTTAGCTGACGGGGCGTCAGACATCCAGGGGCGTGGAGATCCGGCAGCCCTTGTCCCGGGAGGACGGCACAAGCAGGGTGACCCGGGGCCCCATGGCTGATACTGGACGGGTTATGGACATCGTCATCCTTGCTGTAGTCATCGCCGTGGTCGTGCTCGCCGCGCTCGGCGGGCTCATCGTCGGCAGCCGGCGCAAGAAGCAGCTGCCCCCGCCCCCGCCCGCAGCGCCCGACATCACCGCCCCACCGGCCGAGCCGCACGTCGGCGACGAGGCCGAGACGCCGCGGGAGGAACCGCGGCGCACGATAGAGGAGGTGGATCTCCCCGACGGCTCGGCTCCGGTCGTCGTCGAGGAGCCGCCCACCGAGGCTCCCGAGATCGAGATCCCGGAGCCCACCGCGGGCCGCCTGGTCCGGCTGAGGGCCCGGCTCTCCCGCTCGCAGAACGCTCTCGGCCAGGGCTTGCTGACCCTGCTGTCGCGCGAGCACCTCGACGAGGACACCTGGGAGGAGATCGAGGACACCCTGCTCACCGCCGACGTCGGCGTGCAGCCCACCCAGGAACTGGTCGAGCGCCTGCGCGAGCGTGTGAAGGTGCTCGGCACCCGCACCCCCGAGGAACTGCGCACCCTGCTGCGCGAGGAACTCATCACGCTGGTCGGCCGGGACATGGACCGTGCCGTCAAGACCGAGCCGGAGGACCGCAAGCCGGGCATCGTGATGGTCGTCGGCGTCAACGGCACCGGCAAGACCACCACCACCGGCAAGCTCGCCCGTGTCCTGGTGGCCGACGGCCAGAGCGTCGTCCTCGGCGCCGCCGACACCTTCCGGGCCGCCGCAGCCGACCAGCTCCAGACCTGGGGGGAGCGCGTCGGGGCCCACACCGTGCGTGGACCGGAGGCCGGCGACCCCGCCTCCGTCGCCTTCGACGCGGTCAAGGAGGGCAAGGAGATGGGCGCGAACGTCGTGCTCATCGACACCGCCGGCCGCCTGCACACCAAGACCGGCCTCATGGACGAGCTCGGCAAGGTCAAGCGGGTGGTGGAGAAGCACGCCCCGGTGGACGAGGTGCTGCTCGTGCTCGACGCCACCACCGGCCAGAACGGCCTGGTCCAGGCCCGGGTCTTCGCCGAGGTCGTCGACATCACCGGCATCGTCCTCACCAAGCTGGACGGCACGGCCAAGGGCGGCATCGTGGTCGCGGTCCAGCGCGAGCTGGGCGTTCCGGTCAAGCTGGTCGGACTCGGGGAGGGCGCGGACGACCTGGCGCCGTTCGAGCCGGAGGCGTTCGTCGATGCCCTTATCGGAGAGTGAGCTGCGGCAACCGCCGAGCAGCCACGTCCGAGAATTCGTATGCGACAACGAAGCGCCCGCCCCGATATGCCGTCGGGTCGGGCGCTTCGCTGTGCACGACAGGTCCTAGGCCCGTGACCGGTGCGCCACATACGCCAGCGTGCCCAGCACCAGGCGGGCCTCCGGTGGCCTGGACGCCGAGTCCAGGGCGGGGGAGCGCAGCCAGCGCACCGGACCGAGTCCGCCGCGATCGGAGGGCGGTGCCGTGATGTGCGTGTCGGGGCCGAGACCGCGCAGGTCGAGGGCGGCCGGGTCGTCCCAGCCCATGCGGTAGAGCAGGCCGGGCAGATCGGCGGAGGCGCCGGGGGCGACGAAGAAATGGGCGCGGCCGTCCGGGGTCGCCGCGACCGGGCCGACGGGCAGGCCCATGCGCTCCAGCCGGGCCAGTGCGCGGCAGCCGGCGGGTTCGGCCACCTCGATGACGTCGAACGCCCGGCCGACCGGCAGCATCACCGAGGCGCCTGGGAACTCGCCCCACGTCTCGGTCACCTCGTCCAGCGTCGCCCCGGCGGGGATCACCGGCGCGAAGTCCAGCGGATGCGCGCCCGGCGCCGGGCAGTCACGGCGGCCGCAGGAGCAGGCGCCGGCCGCGGCCCGGGCCCCCGGCATCACGTCCCAGCCCCACAGGCCGGTGTACTCGGCCACGGCGATGCCGTCCGACATGCGGCCGCGGCGGCGTGAGCCGGACCGGATGTCGCGCATGCCCCGGCTGATGCCGATCGTGAAGCCCATGCCCCCTCCAACGGGTCCGAACCACCGGTAGTTACGCAGCGGACGCAATACGTGACTCTCTGTTCCGGCCTTCCCGGTGGTGATCGGTTCACTCGGCGCCCGGAAGTGCTCAGGGCGGTGCGTCTGGCGGCACGCGCCCCTGAGTGCACCGCTGCACCCGCTCCTGGTTGTCCCGTGTCAAGTGAATCGCGATGACGCGTGCGTGAGTTCATTCGTTGGGGTGGCGAATGGTGGCGTTTCCGTGTGGACCATGGTTGGACGGGTGATCGTAGGATTACTTTGTGTGCACGAGTCCTGGGGGCACATGCACTCGTGGGTATGCCGGAGGCAAGTCGGCATTCCGTTCGAAGGGTGACAAGGACCGGACGGGCGGCCGTACGAACCGGCATGCTGATAGGGCTTGGCGCACTAGGCGACAAGTGGTCTCAGGGATGGGGGCGTTCCAGTGAGCGGCAACGGCGGAAGCGGGACGAACGCTGCAAACGCGACGCACGCTGACAAGCGCCCGAACGAGCTGCTCACCTCCTGGTTCGTGCGCAGCGGCTGGTCCAAGGGCGAACTCGCCCGCCAGGTCAACCGCCGGGCACGCCAGCTGGGCGCCAACCACATCTCCACGGACACCTCGCGCGTCCGCCGCTGGCTCGACGGCGAGAACCCCCGCGAGCCGATCCCCAGGATCCTGTCCGAGCTGTTCTCGGAGCGCTTCGGCGTCGTCGTCTCCGTCGAGGACCTGGGGCTGCGCACCGCGCGGCAGTCACCCTCCGCGACCGGCGTCGACCTGCCCTGGACGGGCCCGCAGACCGTGGCCCTGCTCAGCGAGTTCTCGCGCAGCGACCTGATGCTGGCGCGGCGCGGCTTCCTCGGGAGCTCGCTGGTCCTGTCTGCGGGCCCGGCCCTCATCGAGCCCATGCAGCGCTGGCTCGTCCCCTCGCCCCCGGCTCCGCGGCCGGAGCCCGAGCCCGCGGCCGGCCCCTCCGGGCGGGCCCGCGGCCGGCTCTCCAAGCCGGAGCTGGACCTGCTGGAGTCCACGGCCGTGATGTTCCGGCAGTGGGACGCCCAGTGCGGCGGCGGCCTGCGCCGCAAGGCGGTCGTCGGGCAGCTGCACGAGGTGACGGACCTGCTTCAGGAGCCCCAGCCCGAGGCCACCACCCGGCGCCTGTTCAAGGTCGCCGCCGAACTCGCCGAGCTGGCCGGCTGGATGTCGTACGACGTCGGGCTCCAGCCGACCGCCCAGAAGTACTTCGTCCTCGCGCTGCACGCCGCGAAGGAGGCCGGTGACCGGCCCCTCGGTTCGTACGTGCTGTCCAGCATGAGCCGGCAGATGATCCACCTCGGCCGACCCGACGATGCGCTGGAGCTGATCCACCTCGCGCAGTACGGCAGCCGGGACTGCGCGAGCCCGCGCATCCAATCGATGCTGTATGCGATGGAGGCCCGCGCCTACGCCAACATGGGCCAGCCCGGCAGGTGCAAGCGGGCGGTCCGGATGGCCGAGGACACCTTCGCCGAGGCCGACGAGTGGGACGAGCCCGACCCCGACTGGATCCGCTTCTTCTCCGAGGCCGAGCTGTACGGCGAGAACTCCCACTCGTACCGCGACCTGGCCTATGTCGCCGGCCGCAGCCCCACGTACGCCTCGCTGGCCGAACCCCTGATGCAGCGGGCCGTCGAGCTCTTCGCCGAGGACGGCGAGCACCAGCGGTCGTATGCGCTGAACCTGATCGGGATGGCCACGGTGAACCTCCTCCAGCGCGAGCCCGAGCAGTGCACGGTCTTCGCCTCGCAGGCCATGCAGGTCGCCAAGAAGGTCCGCTCCGAGCGGGTCAACACTCGTATCCGAAAGACGGTCGACTCGGCCGCACGCGACTTCGGTGACCTCGGCGAGGTTGTCGACCTCACCGAGCGGCTCGCCGCCGAGCTGCCCGAGACGGCCGAGGCGGTCTGAGCCCCCCTCTCCGAAGAACCTGCCCGCGCCCCTGAACCCCGGCCGTGGCCGGCCCTCCCGAACTGCCCGACTCGGCTCCCCCATGCCAGGTCATCGGAAGGCCGACCGCGGCCGGACCCGCTTCCGCGCGGAAGATTGCGGCACGATAACGATCGACGCAGCCGCAATCCGGCAGTTCATCGAGGCGTAACACACAGAGCGCCTTCGTCACGGCGGCGAAACAACGAGGGGCTTCCACCGAAACCGCGCTGCGCCAATCTCGTGGCGCATAACCGGCCCACCCCTCATACCGCTCGAGGCTTCGCCCGCACGGGGCCGTACCAACGACGAGGAGACGCCGATGGCACCAGCCATCACCCTTGCCGCAGAAGCACCCAAGCTGTCTGCCGCCAACACAGGGTTCATGCTCATCTGTTCCGCCCTGGTGATGCTCATGACACCGGGCCTGGCCTTCTTCTACGGAGGCATGGTCCGCGTCAAGAGCACCCTGAACATGCTGATGATGAGTTTCATCAGCCTTGGGATCGTCACCATCCTGTGGGTGCTGTACGGCTTCTCCATGGCGTTCGGCACCGACTCCGGCCACCTCATCGGCTGGAACTCCGACTGGATCGGCCTCAGCAGCGTCGACAAGGGCGAGCTGTGGAGCTCGGCGGGCACGACGTACAACATCCCGCTGCTGGTCTTCTTCGTCTTCCAGCTGATGTTCGCGATCATCACGCCCGCCCTGATCAGCGGTGCTCTCGCGGACCGCGTGAAGTTCTCCGCCTGGGCGCTGTTCATCGCGCTGTGGGCCACGGTCGTGTACTTCCCGGTCGCCCACTGGGTCTGGGGCGATGGCGGCTGGGCCTTCGACATGGGCGTGATCGACTTCGCCGGTGGTACCGCGGTCCACATCAACGCGGGTGCCGCGGCGCTCGGCGTGATCCTGGTCATCGGCAAGCGGGTCGGTTTCAAGAGGGACCCGATGCGTCCGCACAGCCTCCCGCTGGTCATGCTCGGCGCCGGTCTGCTGTGGTTCGGCTGGTTCGGCTTCAACGCCGGCTCGTGGCTCGGCAACGACGACGGCGTCGGTTCCCTGATGTTCGTCAACACGCAGATCGCCACCGCCGCCGCCATGCTGGCCTGGCTTGCCTACGAGAAGATCCGCCACGGCGCGTTCACCACGCTGGGCGCCGCCTCCGGTGCGGTCGCGGGTCTGGTCGCCATCACCCCGGCCGGTGGTTCGGTCACCCCGATGGGCGCGATCGCCGTCGGCGCCATCGCCGGTGTCCTGTGCGCCATGGCCGTGGGCCTGAAGTACAAGTTCGGCTACGACGACTCGCTCGACGTCGTGGGTGTCCACCTCGTCGGTGGCGTGGTCGGCTCCATCCTGATCGGCTTCTTCGCCAGCGGTAAGGGCCAGTCCGAGGCCACGGGCGTGTTCTACGGCGACCACACGTTCGACCAGCTGTGGAAGCAGCTCGCCGGTGTCGGCGGTGTGCTCGCCTACTCGCTGATCGTCTCGGCGCTCCTCGCCTTCATCCTCGACAAGACCATCGGCATGCGGGTCCCCGAGGACGACGAGATCGCCGGCATCGACCAGTCCGAGCACGCCGAGACCGCATACGACTTCAGCGGCGCCGGTGGCGGTGCCGCCAAGACCGCCGCCGTCGCGGCCGCCGTGGCCGGAGCCGAGAGCAAGAAGGTGGACGCATGAAGCTCATCACCGCCGTCGTGAAGCCGCACCGGCTCGACGAGATCAAGGAAGCCCTCCAGGCCTTCGGCGTACACGGCCTGACGGTCACCGAGGCCAGCGGCTACGGTCGGCAGCGGGGCCACACCGAGGTCTACCGCGGCGCCGAGTACACCGTCGACCTGGTCCCCAAGATCCGCATCGAGGTCCTGGTCGAGGACGACGACGCCGAGCAGCTGATCGATGTCGTCGTCAAGGCGGCCCGCACCGGCAAGATCGGTGACGGCAAGGTCTGGTCCATCCCGGTCGACACGGCCGTACGGGTCCGGACCGGCGAGCGCGGCCCCGACGCGCTCTGAGGCAGGCAAACAGAACAGGAGTCGCTGGGTGACGGGTACGGACGTGCAGAAGGAAGCAGAGGACTCGGGACCCAGCGGCTACGCGGCGGCCCGGCTGCGTCTCCTCACCGAGGAGGCGCGGTCCGGGCCGCCGCGCCGTGCGGCCCTGGCCGAACTGACGGACGACTGGCTCACCGGGTTGTTCACCGCGGGCGCGGAAGGGCTGCGCGGGGCCTCCCTGGTCGCCGTCGGCGGCTACGGACGCGGCGAACTCTCCCCGCGCAGCGACCTCGACCTGCTCCTGCTGCACGACGGCAGCGACAGCAAGGCGGTCGCCGCCCTCGCCGACCGGCTCTGGTACCCGGTGTGGGACCTGGGCCTGGCCCTCGACCACTCCGTCCGGACGCCGGCCGAGGCCCGCAAGACCGCCGGCGAGGACCTCAAGGTGCAGCTCGGCCTGCTGGACGCCCGGCACCTCGCCGGCGACCTCGGCCTCACGGCCGGGCTGCGTACGGCCGTGCTGGCCGACTGGCGCAACCAGGCGCCCAAGCGCCTCCCCGAACTCCAGGAGCTGTGCGCCGAACGCGCCGAGCGCCAAGGCGAGTTGCAGTACCTCCTGGAGCCCGACCTGAAGGAGGCCCGCGGCGGGCTGCGCGACGCCACCGCCCTGCGGGCCGTCGCCGCCTCCTGGCTCGCCGACGCCCCGCGCGAGGGCCTCGCCGACGCACGGCGCCGGCTCCTCGACGTACGGGACGCACTGCACCTGGCCACCGGTAGGGCGACCGACCGGCTCGCCCTCCAGGAGCAGGACCAGGTGGCCGCCGAGCTGGGTCTGCTCGACGCGGACACGCTGCTGCGGCAGGTGTACGAGGCGGCGCGGCTCGTCTCGTACGCCAGTGACGTCACCTGGCGCGAGGTAGGGCGCGTACTGAGGTCGCGCGCCGTGCGGCCCCGACTGCGCGCCATGCTGGGTGGCGGGAAGCCGACCGCCGAGCGTTCTCCGCTGGCCGAAGGCGTGGTGGAGCAGGACGGCGAGGTGGTGCTCGCCCGTGCCGCGCGCCCCGAGCGCGACCCCGTACTGCCGCTGCGCGCCGCGGCCGCCGCCGCGCAGGCCGGACTCCCGCTCTCCCTGCACGCCGTACGGCGCATGGCGGCCACCGTGCGCCCGCTGCCCACGCCCTGGCCCGCCGAGGCGCGTGAACAGCTCGTCACCCTGCTCGGCTCCGGCCGCCCGACCATCGAGGTCTGGGAGGCGCTGGAGGCCGAGGGTCTGATCACGCGGCTGCTGCCCGACTGGGAGCGGGTGCGCTGCCGCCCGCAGCGCAACGCCGTGCACCTCTGGACCGTCGACCGGCATCTCATCGAGACCGCCGTGCGCGCCTCCGAGTTCACCCGCAGGGTCAGCCGCCCCGACCTGCTGCTGGTCGCCGCGCTGCTGCACGACATCGGCAAGGGATGGCCCGGCGACCACTCGGTGGCCGGCGAGATCATCGCCAAGGACGTGGCCGCCCGCATCGGTTTCGACCGCCACGACGTGACGGTCGTCGCCACCCTCGTACGGCACCACCTGCTGCTCGTCGAGACGGCCACCCGGCGTGACCTGGAGGACCCGGCCACCGTGCGCTCCGTCGCCGAGGCCGTCGGCTCCGAGGGCACCCTGGAACTGCTGCACGCGCTCACCGAGGCCGACGCTCTCGCCACCGGCCCGGCCGCCTGGTCGTCCTGGCGCGGTTCGCTCGTCGCCGACCTCGTCAGGCGGGTCGCGGCGGTGCTCGCCGGGGACGCCCCGGCCGATCCCGAGGAGGCCGCGCCGACCACCGAGCAGGAGCGGCTCGCCATCGAGGCGGTCGCGACGGGCAGCCCGGTCCTCTCCCTGCGGGCACAGACCGAGCCGCCCGCCGGGCAGGAGCCCTCCGGTGACCCCGAGCCGCTGGGCGTGGAGCTGCTCATCGCCGTGCCCGAGCAGCCGGGTGTGCTGTCCGCGGTGGCCGGTGTCCTCGCGATGCATCGGCTGACCGTACGAACGGCGGAGCTGCGGTCGCTGACCCTCCCGGACGGTGTCGACGGCTCCGTCCTGCTGCTGGACTGGCGGGTCGCCGCCGAGTACGGCTCCCTGCCGCAGGCGGCCCGCCTCCGCACGGACCTCGTCCGGGCGCTGGACGGCTCCCTGGACATCGCCGGCCGCCTCGCCGAACGGGACGCGGCCTATCCGCGCCGCCGGGGCGTGGTGGCCCCGCCGCCCCGGGTGTCGGTCCACCCGGCCGCCTCCCGGCTGGCCACGGTGATCGAGGTCCGCTCCCAGGACGCCCCCGGCCTGCTGTTCCGCATCGGCCGCGCCCTGGAGGACGCGAGCGTGCAGATGCGCAGCGCGCACGTCTCGACGCTCGGTGCCAACGCCGTGGACGCCTTCTACGTGACCGGCCCGGAGGGCGCGCCGCTGCCCGGTGACGAGGCCGAGTCGGTGGCGCGGAAGCTGGAGGAGACACTGCGTGGGTGAGGGCGACCCGGCGACTTGTCACGCCGGGATACCCTGGAGGGCGATTCCCCAGTCTGTCTCCGACCCCGAGGACCGCGAGCGCCGTGTTCGATACTCTTTCCGATCGCCTCTCAGCGACCTTCAAGAACCTGCGCGGCAAGGGACGGCTCTCCGAGGCGGACATCGACGCCACGGCGCGCGAGATCCGGATCGCGCTCCTCGAGGCGGATGTGGCGCTGCCGGTCGTCCGCACGTTCATCAAGAACGTCAAGGAGCGCGCGCTCGGCGCCGAGGTCAGCAGGGCGCTGAACCCTGCCCAGCAGGTCCTCAAGATCGTCAACGAGGAACTGGTCACCATCCTCGGCGGCGAGACCCGCCGCCTGCGCTTCGCCAAGCAGCCGCCCACCGTGATCATGCTGGCCGGTCTGCAGGGTGCCGGTAAGACCACCCTCGCGGGCAAGCTCGGCCGCTGGCTGAAGGAGCAGGGCCACTCGCCGCTGCTGGTCGCCTGTGACCTCCAGCGCCCCAACGCCGTGAACCAGCTCAGCGTCGTCGCCGAGCGCGCGGGCGTCAGCGTTTACGCGCCGGAGCCGGGCAACGGCGTCGGTGACCCGGTCAAGGTCGCCAAGGACTCCATCGAGTTCGCCAAGTCCAAGGTCCACGACATCGTGATCGTGGACACCGCCGGCCGCCTGGGCATCGACCAGGAGATGATGCAGCAGGCCGCGGACATCCGGGACGCGGTCAGCCCCGACGAGATCCTGTTCGTCGTCGACGCGATGATCGGTCAGGACGCCGTCAACACCGCCGAGGCCTTCCGCGACGGCGTCGGCTTCGACGGCGTGGTGCTCTCCAAGCTCGACGGTGACGCCCGCGGTGGTGCGGCCCTGTCGATCCGGCAGATCACCGGCAAGCCGATCATGTTCGCGTCGAACGGCGAGAAGCTCGACGACTTCGACGCCTTCCACCCGGACCGGATGGCCTCCCGCATCCTCGACATGGGTGACCTGCTCACCCTGATCGAGCAGGCGGAGAAGACCTTCGACCAGGCCGAAGCCCAGAAGATGGCCGAGAAGCTGGCCTCCAAGAAGGGCCAGGACTTCACCCTCGACGACTTCCTGGCCCAGATGGAGCAGGTCAGGAAGATGGGCTCCATCTCCAAGCTGCTCGGCATGCTCCCGGGCATGGGCCAGATGAAGGACCAGATCAACAACCTGGACGAGCGGGACGTCGACCGCACGGCCGCCATCATCAAGTCGATGACCCCGGCCGAGCGCCAGGAGCCGACGATCATCAACGGCTCGCGCCGCGCCCGCATCGCGCGGGGTTCCGGTGTCGACGTCAGCGCGGTGAAGAACCTGGTCGAGCGGTTCTTCGAGGCCCGCAAGATGATGTCCCGCATGGCCCAGGGCGGCGGCATGCCCGGGATGCCCGGCATGCCGGGCATGGGCGGCGGTCCCGGCCGGACGAAGAAGAAGCAGAAGCAGGCCAAGGGCAAGCAGCGCTCCGGCAACCCGATGAAGCGCAAGCAGCAGGAGCAGGAGGAGGCCGCCCGCCGCGCGGCCGCCGCCGAGGGCGGCAACGCCTTCGGGCTGCCGCAGCAGGGCGGCAAGGACTTCGAACTCCCCGACGAGTTCAAGAAGTTCATGGGCTGACGGCCCGTTCCTGTACGCCACGGGTTCCTGAACGGCACTGAGGGCGCCCCCCTTCGAAAAAGGGGGGCGCCCTCAGCGGTTCGTCCAGTGGTTCGCCGCCGGCTCGCCGGTCAGGTGTTCGGGAACGTCCAGATGTAGGGCTCGCCGTCCTCCTCGGACCAGTGGACCTCGACGCTCTTGGCGTTCGCCGGGACCACGTACGTCTCGCAGAAGACGTGGCTCTCGCCCTGCTTCCAGCTCTCGACGTCGTACGGGTCCTCGCAGCCCGCCGCGTCCTCGGACGCGCCGATGAGGACGGTGCCGCGCTGCCCGTCGGCGAAGACCGTGGTGCCGTCGTGCACGTCGGAGCCGTCGGTGAGGGCGGGCCCGCTCTTGTGCGTGTACTTCACATGGGCGACGGCCAGCACCTTGCCCTTGACCTTGTCCGGCTCCGAGACGGCCTTGGCGGCCTCCGCCTCGGTGCCCAGGTCGACCTTCTGCGCCACGACGTCATAGGTGACCTCGCCCGGGTCCTCCGCGACCTTGCCCGTGGCGCTCTCGCCGGTCCCCAGCTCACCGCCGGAAGTCGGCTCCGGCGAAGGGAAGACCTTGGCCTTCTCGGTGTCCGGGCTCTTCGCGTCGGCCTTGTCGTCGCCGCCACCGCAGGCGGTGAGCGTCAGAGCGAGGACGGCGACGGGCGCGACGAGACGCAGCGCGGTCTTGTGGTGCGGCAAAACAGCTCCTGTATGCAGATGTTCAGGTCCCCCGGGCGGTGGATCACATTAAGCGTTCATGATCCACTTGATGAAACCCGAAGGACCCCATGGTGCTTTCTTCACACCATTCACACCTGCACTGAAGACCTGTTCGTCACGGTGTCCGGGCGATCAGATACCGGAACACGTTCGGCATCCACACCGTCCCGTCCTGCCGCTGGTGCGGATGCAGAGCCTCGGTCAGCTCCTTGTCCACCTGAACCTGGTCCGTCGCCGTGATCGCCGCGTCGAACAGCCCCGTCGCCTTGAGCCCGCGCACCGCGCTGTCCACATCCGCGTACCCGAAGGGGCACGCCACCCGCCCGGACCCGTCCGGCTTGAGGCCGGCCCGCTGCGCGACGTCCTCCAGGTCGTCACGGAGGGCGGGGCGCCAGCTGCCCGCGCTGCGCAGCGGCTCAGCCAGTTTGGTGGCGACCCGCAGGACGGACGTTGTGGCGCACCGCTCCGGCGGACCCCAGCCGGCCAGCACCACGGCCGCTCCACGCCCCGCCATCGGCGTCGCCTCCGCGAGCAGCCCGCCCAGCCCCTCCGAGTCGCCCGCGAGGCACCCGATCGGCTCGAAGGCGGTCACCAGGGTGTACGCGGGAGCGCCAGGCTCCGCCGTGTCCCGGGGTGAGCCGTCGACCAGCCGGGTGCCCGCACGCGCGGGCGTGGCCCCGGCCTCGGGCAGCAGTCGCTCCCGTGCGAGGGCCATTCTTTCGGGGGAAGCGTCGACACCGGTGACCGCCGCTCCCCGGGCGGTGGCCATCAGCAGGGCGAGTCCGGAACCGCAGCCGAGGCCGAGCAGCCGCGTCGAGGGACCCACGTCCAGTCGCTCGTAGACGGCCTCGTAGAGCGGTACGAGCATCCGCTCCTGGATCTCGGACCAGTCACGCGCGCGTGCACGCAGGTCCACGCGGGGTGCGGCCCCCGCGTGAGGCAGGTGCTGCCGCACGAGCGTAGGTGTCATAAGTAAGCGCCCCAATCCGCCGAGAGTTGCCTCTTGCCCGATTCCATGGCCCCCGTGACAGTGCGCTCGCACTACCCCCGTATGCCAGGAAACTCCCCCCTCGACCTGTCGTCCAGTGGAATGCGGCACGGCATATGAGTTGTCATGTGCCTATGGCGAGATTTCACATTCCGGCAACGCGGGCCCGTACCATCTCGCCATGGCCAAGGCACCCGTTCTCACCCCCCAGGCGGACGATTTCCCGCGCTGGTACCAGGACTTGATCACCAAGGCGGAGCTCGCCGACAACGGTCCGGTGCGCGGCACCATGGTCATCCGACCGTACGGGTACGGGCTGTGGGAGCGGATGCAGGCCGAGATGGACGCCCGCATCAAGGAGACAGGCACTCAGAACGCGTACTTCCCGCTCCTGATCCCGCAGTCGTACCTCACGCGCGAGGCGGACCACGTCGAGGGCTTCGCGCCGGAGCTCGCGGTCGTCACGCACGGCGGCGGCAAGGCTCTCGAAGAGCCCGCCGTGGTCCGGCCCACCTCCGAGATGATCATCAACGACTACTTCTCGAAGTGGGTCCAGAGCTACCGCGATCTGCCGCTGCTCATCAACCAGTGGGCGAATGTCGTGCGCTGGGAGCTGCGGCCCCGCCTCTTCCTGCGGACCACCGAGTTCCTCTGGCAGGAGGGCCACACCGCGCACGCCACGTACGAGGAGGCGCGCGATTTCGCCGCGCACATTCACCGGCAGGTCTACGAGGACTTCATGGCGAACGTCCTCGCGATGGACGTCGTCCCCGGCCGCAAGACCGTCAAGGAGCGGTTCGCCGGCGCCGTCAACACCCTCACGCTCGAAGGCATGATGGGCGACGGCAAGGCCCTCCAGATGGCCACCAGTCATGAACTGGGCCAGAACTTCGCCAAGGCCTTCAATACGCAGTACCTGTCGAAGGACGGCCGGCAGGAGCTGGTCTGGCAGACCTCCTGGGGTTCCACCACCCGCATGATCGGCGCCTTGGTGATGATGCACGGCGACGACAACGGACTGCGCGTCCCGCCGCGACTGGCCCAGATCCAGGCCGTGGTGCTCGCGATCAAGGGCGACGAGGCGGTTCTGGCCAAGGTCCGCGAGCTCGGCGACCGGCTGCGGGCGGCCGGGGTCCGTGTCCACGTCGACGACCGCACCGACACCCCCTTCGGCCGCCGCGCCGTCGACTGGGAGCTCAAGGGCGTGCCGGTCCGGATCGAGATCGGCCCGCGCGACCTGGAGAACGGCACCGCGATGCTGGCCCGCCGCATCCCGGGCGGTAAGGAACCGGTCTCCCCGGACGCCCTGGAGTCGCTGCTGCCCAAGGTTCTCGAAGAAGACCAGGCCCTGCTGCTGAAGCAGTCCCGGGAGCGCCGCGAGTCCCGTACCACCGAGGTCTCGACGATCGACGAGGCCGTCGAGGCCGCGGGCGCCGGCGGCTGGGCGCGCATCCCGTGGGCGGTGCTCGGCGAGGAGGGCGAAGCGAAGCTGGCCGATCACGCGATGACCGTACGGTGTCTGGTCGCCGAGGACGGGTCGGTGCCGGACGCCGACGACGCACCCGGTAACCTCGCGGTCGTCGCACGCGCTTACTGAGTTGGGCGCAAGGCGGCCGAAACGCCTCTTGCGTTCCCGTGCATCCCTGGTGCCCCCGCGCGCGGACATCCGATACGCGCCGGGGCGTACGCGGGGCTACGCACCACCTTGTGGTGAGCTGTGAGACTTCTCCACAGATCAGCGCACCCGCCCTCGTCGGGACGCATCAGAGGCAACTGACGGGTACGTGCAAATTATTTGGGATGCCCGGAATCGGAACACTGGGGCACCCCGGCTCGTTGTCATTACGTGAGCACGACACAGACACCACCTGTTCTCGCCGCAGAGCTGGCACAGGCGTGGGCCGACATTCAGCGGTACCACCCCGAGCTGCCCGACCTTGCCGCGCCAGAATCCCTGATCGGGGAGTCGTCGTCCGCGTGCGGTCACGAGCTCTCCTTCGAGCGACTGCTCCATGAGGCAGTCCATGGCATCGCCGCTGCCCGCGGCGTCCGCGACACGTCCCGTGCCGGCCGCTACCACAACCGCAGATTCCTCGCGATCGCCGAGGAGCTGGGCCTGGACCACCCCGAGGAACCGCACCCCAGCAGCGGCTTCTCCCTGGTCACGCTCACCCCCGAGGCGAAGCGCCGCTATCGCCCGACGGTGGAGCGCCTCCAGCGCGCCCTGAAGGCCCACACGGCCGCGACCTCATCCGACACCTCCCGCACCTTCCGGGGCCCGGCCGCCCGGCACGGCTCCTCCGGCGGCGGCGTCCGCGTCAAGGCGGTCTGCGACTGCGGCCGCAACGTACGCGTCGTGCCGTCGGTCCTCGCCCAGGCGCCGATCGTCTGCGGCGGCTGCGGCAAGCCGTTCCGGATCCCGGACGTCGTGGGAGCGGGAGCTGTGGCGAGCTGACGTCGGCACCGGCATCTCGTGGCTGCCGGTCGAGGCGTCCGTGAACCGCAGGCGGCAACCGCCCACGCGGAGTCGCGCACCCGACGTACCTCACCTCCACGCCGGGTGCCGGCTCGGCGTGCTCGCACGGCGCCCCCTGGCCAAGAGCGACCCGCAGGGTATGGCACAATGGCTAGCTGTACTCGACAGCCGCACAGGACCCCTCTCTCCTCCGGCTGACGCGTCCATCGGGCACTCGGGTACCGCAACCCCACGCGGCCATCTCGCCGTGCCCAACCACGTCAAATCCAGGAGAACCCACTCCCGTGGCAGTCAAGATCAAGCTGAAGCGTCTGGGCAAGATCCGTTCGCCTCACTACCGCATCGTCGTCGCCGACTCCCGTACCCGTCGTGACGGTCGTGCGATCGAGGAGATCGGCAAGTACCACCCGACGTACAACCCGTCGGTGATCGAGGTCGACGCCGAGCGTGTGGCGTACTGGCTCGGTGTCGGCGCCCAGCCGACCGAGCCCGTGATGGCCATCCTCAAGAAGACCGGCGACTGGCAGAAGTTCAAGGGCGAGCCCGCCCCGGCTCCGCTGCTGACGCAGCCCGAGAAGGCCGCGCGCCCGTCGTTCGAGGCTCTCGGCGGTGACGACGAGGGCAAGGGTGAGGCGATCACCCAGAAGAAGAAGGCTGAGAAGAAGGACGAGGCCGCCGCTGAGTCCGCTTCGACCGAGGCCTGAGCATGCTCGAGGAGGCTCTCGAGCACCTCGTGAAGGGCATCGTCGACAACCCTGACGATGTGCAGGTCGCCTCACGCGACCTGCGCCGCGGGCGAGTGCTCGAGGTCCGGGTCCACCCGGACGACCTCGGCAAGGTGATCGGCCGCAACGGCCGCACCGCACGCGCCCTGCGTACCGTCGTGGGCGCCATCGGCGGTCGCGGTGTCCGCGTCGACCTCGTCGACGTGGACCACGTCCGCTGACGCTTATCGCAACCGGCTCGGGCCGGGGAGGGCCTGAGGGCCGTCCCCGGCCCGCAGTCGTATGACAGGAGACTGGACACGTGCAGCTGGTAGTCGCACGGATCGGCCGTGCCCATGGCATCAAGGGCGAGGTCGCCGTCGAGGTACGGACCGACGAGCCGGAACTGAAACTCGCCCCCGGCGCCGTACTCACCACCGATCCCGCCTCCGCGGGACCGCTCACCATCGAGACGGGCCGCGTCCACAGCGGCCGTCTCCTGCTGCGCTTCGAGGGCGTCAGCGACCGCACCGGCGCCGAGGCCCTGCGCAACACCCTCCTGATCGCCGAGATCGACCCGGAGGAGCTGCCCGAGGGCGAGGACGAGTACTACGACCACCAGCTCATCGACCTCGACGTGGTCACCGCGGACGGCACGGAGGTCGGCCGGATCACGGAGATCTCGCACCTGCCCACCCAGGACCTGTTCATCGTGGAGCGTCCGGACGGCAGCGAGGTGATGATCCCCTTCGTCGAGGAGATCGTCGCCGAGATCGACCTCGAGGAGCAGAAGGCCGTCATCACCCCGCCGCCGGGCCTGATCGACGACCGCGCCGAGATCGCCTCCAGCCGGGAAGACGTCTCCAGCCGGGAAGAGTCGTAATGCGCCTCGACGTCGTCACGATCTTCCCCGAGTACCTGGAACCGCTGAACGTCTCCCTCGTCGGCAAGGCACGCGCGCGTGGACAGCTGAACGTGCACGTCCACGACCTGCGCTCATGGACTTACGACCGCCACAACACTGTCGACGACACGCCCTACGGCGGCGGCCCCGGCATGGTCATGAAGACCGGGCCCTGGGGAGAGGCGCTGGACTCCGTCCTGGCCGACGGCTACGAGACCGGCTCCCACACGCCGGCCCTCATCGTGCCCACGCCCAGCGGCCGCCCCTTCACCCAGGAGCTCGCCGTCCACCTCTCCGAGCGCCCCTGGCTGATCTTCACACCGGCCCGCTACGAGGGCATCGACCGCCGGGTCATCGACGAGTACGCGACGCGCATGCCGGTGTACGAGGTGTCCATCGGTGACTACGTCCTGGCCGGCGGCGAGGCGGCCGTCCTCGTCGTCACCGAGGCGGTGGCGCGGCTGCTGCCCGGCGTCCTGGGCAACGCCGAGTCCCACCGGGACGACTCCTTCGCACCCGGCGCCATGGCGAGCCTGCTGGAGGGTCCCGTCTACACCAAGCCGCCCGAATGGCGCGGCCGGGACATCCCCGACGTGCTGCTCAGCGGCCACCACGGGAAGATCGCCCGCTGGCGGCGGGACGAGGCCCTGAAGCGCACCACGGCCCACCGGCCCGACCTCGTCGAGCGGTGCGACCCCAAGGCCTTCGACAAGAAGGACCGCGAGATGCTGTCCATCCTGGGCTGGGAACCGGACCCCGAGGGGGAGCCGTACGGGCGATTTTGGCGCAGGACCGACGGCGTGGAAGAATAGCCAGCTGTTGTGCGTCCGTCCGGCGCGCGCCCCTGCCACAGGGGGAGACGACGCCCGCTCCGACTCGCACAGCCCTGATCCGAAACACCTAGTTTCCGTTGATGACCTGTGGCATCAACGAAGAAAGCAGACGAAATGTCTCACCTGCTCGACACCGTCGACTCCGCGTCGCTGCGCAGCGACGTCCCCGCCTTCCGCCCGGGCGACACGGTCAACGTGCACGTCCGCGTCATCGAGGGCAACCGCTCCCGTGTGCAGCAGTTCAAGGGCGTCGTGATCCGCCGCCAGGGCTCCGGCGTCCGTGAGACCTTCACGGTCCGCAAGGTCTCCTTCTCCGTCGGCGTCGAGCGCACCTTCCCGGTGCACACCCCGATCGTGGAGAAGATCGAGCTGGTCACCAAGGGTGACGTCCGCCGCGCCAAGCTGTACTACCTGCGCGAGCTGCGCGGCAAGGCCGCGAAGATCAAGGAGAAGCGCGAGAACTGAGCGCTCTCCGGGGTTCGCGTCGGGGCCGGATAGCATCTGGCCCCGATGGACACCGAAGCTCAGCCGACGGAGCGCGACCGCTCCTCCCGCCCTTCCGACTCCGAGGACACCTCGGATCCCGGAGGGCCGGAGGAACGGTCGCGTTTCGCGTTGTCGCGTGTCACCGAGTGGGTCCCGGGCGGCTGGATCACTCTGACGCTGCTGGCCTGCCTGCTCTTCCTGCTGCTGCTCAGCACGTTCGTGCTGCGGCCGTTCCAGATCCCCAGCGGATCCATGGAACAGGGATTGAGGATCGGGGACCGGGTTCTCGTAAATAAGTTGGCGTACCGTTTCGGTGCCGAGCCGCAGCGGGGAGACATCGTCGTGTTCGACGGGACCGGTTACTTCGGGCACGCGGACTACATCAAACGCGTTGTCGGCGTGGGGGGAGACCACGTGGTCTGCTGCGACAAGGAGGAGAGGATCCAGGTGAACGGGCGGCCGGTCGACGAGTCGGGCTTCCTGTACCCCGGCGACAGCCCCTCCACGGTTCCCTTCGATGTCGCCGTGCCCGCCGGAACCCTCTTCGTCCTCGGCGACCACCGCGGCGACTCCAGCGACTCCCGCGACCACCTCGGCTCGCCGGGCGGCGGAATGGTCCCGGTCGACGTGGTGATCGGCCGCGCTGACTGGATCGTCTGGCCCTTCGGCCACGCCACCCGGCTGCACCGCCCCGACGCCTACGCGCGCGTGCCCGCGCCCGCCGCCGGAAGGGCGGGCGCCCATGGGTAACCGCGGCAAACCGCGCGGCGTCTCCGCCAGCCCCGCGGACAACCTGCTGCCCACCGGCGCCCGGCGCGCCGCCAGCCCGGCCGGCGGCCGTACGCGCGCCGAGCGGCGCAAGCTCCAGAAGAAGGTCAAGCGGCGCCGCAGGCGGGGTGCCGTCAAGGAAATACCTCTCCTCGTCGGCGTCGCCGTCCTCATAGCTCTCGTGCTGAAGACGTTCCTCGTCCAGGCCTTCGTCATCCCGTCCGGCTCCATGGAGCAGACGATCCAGATCGGCGATCGCGTCCTGGTCGACAAGCTCACCCCGTGGTTCGGCTCCAAGCCGCAGCGCGGGGACGTCGTCGTCTTCAAGGACCCCGGCGGCTGGCTCCAGGACGAGCAGACCACCCTTCCGAAGGACGACCCCGTCGTCATCAAGCAGGTCAAGGAAGGGCTCACCTTCATCGGCCTGCTGCCGTCCGACGACGAGAAGGACCTCATCAAGCGGGTCGTCGGCGTCGGCGGAGACCGCGTCAAGTGCTGCGACGCGCAAGGACGCGTGACCGTCAACGGCATCCCGCTGAACGAGGACTACCTGTACCCCGGCAACGCCCCGTCCGACACGCCGTTCGAGATCACGGTTCCCTCGGGCCGGCTGTGGGTGATGGGCGACCACCGGAACAACTCCGCGGACTCCCGCGCCCACCAGGACACCGACTACGGCGGCACGGTCTCCGAGGAAGAGGTCGTGGGCCGTGCCATGGTCATCGCCTGGCCCTTCGGGCACTGGAGCACCCTGGAGGAACCGAACACCTACGCTTCCGTGTCCGACTCGGCCACCGGGTCGACCGCTGCTCCCGTCCTGTCGCATAGGGTTGCCTCCTACGAATCGAACGGAACGATCCATCTCCCGACCCCTGCGGAACTCCCGCTCGTTATGGGAGTGGTAGGCCTGCGCCGTGTATGGGGCAGGCGGCGGCACAGAGTGAGGAGTTGGCGTGGGGGATGTGGCGGTTGGCGCACGGTCCGGACACGACGGCGAGGAGAACCGCGGACGCCCCGCGGAATCCGCCGTCCCGGCCGCGGACAGCGCCGTGACCTCCGGGAATGACTCCGGGACAGCCGAGGACGACAGGTTGACAGGCGAGTACAGCACAGCCGAGGGCGAGGGGCCGGGTGGTACGGCCCGGACACCGAAGAAGCCACGCTCCTTCTGGAAGGAGCTGCCCATCCTGATCGGCATCGCGCTGGTGCTCGCGCTGCTGATCAAGACCTTCCTGGTGCAGGCGTTCTCCATCCCCTCGGACTCGATGCAGAACACTCTCCAGCAGGGCGATCGTGTCCTGGTCGACAAGCTGACCCCCTGGTTCGGCTCCGAGCCCGAGCGTGGCGAGGTCGTCGTCTTCCACGACCCCG
Source organism: Streptomyces sp. NPDC052064 (assembly GCF_055585925.1). Classification (NCBI taxonomy): domain Bacteria; kingdom Bacillati; phylum Actinomycetota; class Actinomycetes; order Kitasatosporales; family Streptomycetaceae; genus Streptomyces; species Streptomyces sp. NPDC052064. Next base: position 139,423 of record NZ_JBVJJE010000008.1, on the reverse strand, counting down.
ACAACTGGCTGGCGGGCGAGCCGACGGCCGATCCGAACGCCTTGCAGACGTTCCTCAGCTGGATCGGCCTCATGCCGTCCGCGGAGGAGAAGGACCTCATCAAGCGGGTCGTCGGCGTCGGCGGCGACACGGTCGAGTGCAAGGGCACCGGCCCGCTGACGGTCAACGGCAAGGCACTGGACGAGCGGTCGTACGTCTACGCCGGCAACACGCCGTGCAGTGTCGACGACCAGGGCGGTCAATTCAAGGTAAAGGTTCCCGACGGCTACATCTGGGTCATGGGCGACCACCGGCAGAACTCCCGGGACTCCCGTTACAACCAGTCGGACGAGCACCACGGCATGGTCCCGGTGAAGGACGTCGTCGGCCGGGCCATCGTCATCGCCTGGCCGATCAACCGCTGGGACAACCTGCCGGTGCCGGACACCTTCGACCAGGCCGGCCTCAACACCCAGTCGGCCGCGGCCGGCCCGGCGGTGGCGCCGCAGGGGCTGGCGCTGCTGGGCGTGGTGCCGGTGGTGCTGTGGCGCCGCAGGAAGCAGTGATCCCGACGGCGGGCTGACCCCGGTCGGTACCCCCGGGTAGGGTGCGGACCTATGGGTGGCGAGAGTACGACGCACACAGTCCCGCGCAGCGGTGGCACAGGCTCGGGCCCGGTGGGCAGCCGGACCGGACAGCGGTTGTCCGGGCTGGCCGTCGCACTGGGCCTTGTGCTGTTCCTCGGTGGGTTCGCCTGGGGAGCGGTGGTCTACCTGCCGTACACCGTGCCCACCGCTTCGATGACGCCGACGATCGACGCGGGCGACCGGGTGCTGGCGCAGCGCATCGACGGCGCTGACGTGCGCCGCGGCGATGTCGTCGTGTTCAAGGACGCCACCTGGGGCAACGTGCCGATGGTCAAGCGCGTGGTGGCCGTCGGCGGCGACACGGTCTCCTGCTGCCAGGACGGCAAGCTGAAGGTCAACGGCAAGGAGATCGACGAGCCGTACCTGCCCGAGGGCACACCGGCGGAGATCACCGGCTTCCCGACCGTGACCGTCCCGAAGGGGCGCCTGTTCCTGCTCGGTGACGAGCGCGGCAGCTCCATGGACTCAACCGCCCACCTGACCGACGCCGCCAGCGGCACGGTGGCGCGCGGCGCCGTGGACGCGCGCGTGGACGCCGTCGTCTGGCCCACGAACGGCATGCTGGCGCGCCCCACCGGCTTCGAGGCGCTCGGCGCCCTGTCCCCGCCCGGACCGCTGCGGACGATCACCGCCCTGGTGATCGTCGGTGCCGTGCTCGTCCTGGGCGGAGGCGCCTACGGTCCCGTCGCCAAGCGCACGGGCGCGGCCCGGCCCCGGCGGGCGAGCGCGGAGCCCGCAGGTGTCCGCTGAGGCCGTGAGGGGCCAGGACACCTACGAGGGCGGGCTGCGCAAGGTCGCCCGGGTCGTGCTGCTCGACCCGCAGGACCGCATTCTGCTGCTGCACGGGCACGAGCCGGACGATCCGGCCGACGACTGGTGGTTCACCCCCGGCGGCGGTGTGGAGGGCGAGGAGACCCGTGAAGAGGCCGCTCTGCGGGAACTCGCCGAGGAGACGGGCATCACCGAGGTCGAGCTCGGCCCGGTGTTGTGGCGGCGGATGTGCTCCTTCCCGTTCGCGGGCCGCCGCTGGGACCAGGACGAGTGGTACTACCTGGCTCGTACGGACCGTACGGCGATCGAGGCCGTGGGGCTGACCGAGCTGGAGCGGCGCAGTGTCGCCGGAGCGCGCTGGTGGACGTGCCCGGAACTTTGCCGGGCACATGAGACGGTGTATCCGACCAGACTCGCCGGGCTGCTGCGCACGCTGCTCGACGAAGGTCCCCCCGCCAGGCCCGTGATCCTTGACCCGGAAATCGTTTAGGGGCACACGGGACTGACGCACAATGGTGGGATCGCACGGCTGAAGGGGAACATGCCATGAGCGCCGAGGACCTCGAGAAGTACGAGACCGAGATGGAGCTGAAGCTCTACCGGGAGTACCGCGATGTCGTCGGTCTGTTCAAATACGTGATCGAGACCGAGCGGCGTTTCTACCTGACCAACGACTACGAGATGCAGGTGCACTCGGTCCAGGGTGAGGTGTTCTTCGAGGTGTCCATGGCGGATGCCTGGGTGTGGGACATGTACCGGCCGGCGCGGTTCGTGAAGCAGGTCCGGGTCCTCACGTTCAAGGACGTGAACATCGAGGAGCTGAACAAGAGCGATCTCGAGCTGCCGAGTGGGTGACGGAGTTATCCACAACCGCTGAGTCGTCCACCAAGATCCACTTCGTGGGGACGGCTGCGTGATCGTTGGCGCCGGAGGTGGTGCCGACATGAACGCACATCGGGCACGCAGTGCAATGGGCAAGTACGGGGAGCGCCTGGCCGCACGGCGGCTGGCCGAGACCGGTCTGACGGTCCTGGAGCGCAACTGGCGCTCCGGCCGGACCGGTGAGATCGACATCGTGGCCAGGGACGGGGACGTCCTGGTCGTCTGCGAGGTGAAGACCCGCAGGCAGGGGCCCTTCGAGCATCCGATGGCCGCCGTGACCCCGCGGAAGGCGGAGCGGCTGCGGGATCTCGCCGAGCGGTGGATCCAGACGCACGGGGGCGCACCGCCCGGCGGGGTCCGCATCGACGTGGTCGGGGTGCTGCTGCCGGCGCGTGGCGCGGCCGTAGTCGAGCACGTGCGGGGGGTGGCCTGATGGCATTCGCCCGTACGTGTTCGGTGGCGCTCGTGGGTGTCGAGGGCGTGGTCGTCGAGGTCCAGGCCGACCTGGAGCCGGGTGTCGCGGCGTTCACGCTGGTGGGACTGCCCGACAAGAGCCTGACGGAGAGCCGGGACCGGGTGCGGGCCGCGGTCGTCAACTCGGGCGCGGCCTGGCCCCAGAAGAAACTCACGGTCGGCCTGAGCCCGGCCTCCGTCCCCAAGAGCGGCAGCGGCTTCGACCTGGCCGTCGCAGCGGCGGTCCTCGGCGCGGCGGAACGCATCGACCCCCGGGTCCTCGCCGACATCGTGATGATCGGGGAACTGGGGCTGGACGGGCGGGTGCGGCCGGTGCGGGGGGTGCTGCCGGCCGTGCTGGCGGCGGCGGATGCCGGGTATGAGCAGGTGGTGGTGCCGGAATGTGCCGCCGCCGAGGCGTCCCTGGTGCCCGGGGTCTCCGTACTGGGCGTCCGGAGCCTGCGCCAGCTGATCGCCGTGCTGGCCGACGAACCCGTGCCCGATGAGGATCCGGACGAGCAGGGCCGCCCGGACCCGCTCCTCGCCGGCCTGCGCATGCCGGGCACGGGCGCTGCCACGGGCATGCACAGCGTCGGTGCGGCCCAGCACGAGCCGGGCCACGACCTGGCCGACGTCGTCGGGCAGATCTCGGCGCGCACGGCGGTGGAGGTGGCCGCGGCGGGCGGACACCACCTGTTCCTGGAAGGGCCTCCCGGCGCCGGCAAGACGATGCTCGCGGAGCGGCTGCCCGCCATCCTGCCCCGGCTCGGCCGGCAGGAGTCACTGGAGGTCACCGCGGTGCACTCGGTGGCGGGCCTGCTGCCCCCGGGCAAGCCCCTGATCGACGTCGCCCCCTACTGCGCCCCGCACCATTCGGCGACCATGCAGGCGCTCGTCGGTGGCGGCCCGGGCATCGCGCGGCCCGGCGCGGTGTCCCTGTCGCACCGGGGAGTCCTCTTCCTGGACGAGACGCCCGAATTCAACAGCCAGGCCCTGGACGCCCTGCGCCAGCCGCTGGAGGCAGGGCATGTCGTCATCGCGCGCAGTGCGGGAGTGGTCCGCTTCCCGGCGAAGTTCCTGATGGTGCTCGCGGCCAACCCCTGCCCCTGCGGCCGGTTCTCGCAGCGGGACGACCTGTGCGAGTGCCCGCCCTCGGCCGTCCGCCGCTACCAGACCAGGCTCTCCGGCCCGCTGCTCGACCGGGTCGACCTGCGCGTCGAGGTGGACCGCGTCACCCGCACCGAGCTGACCTCCTCCGGCGCGCGGGGCGAGTCCACCGCGACGGTCGCCGAGCGGGTACTGGCGGCCCGGGAGCGGGCCATGGAGCGCCTCGCCGGCACTCCGTGGCGCACGAACAGCGAGGTACCCGGCCGCGAGCTGCGCAGCCGTTGGTACGCCGCGTCCGGGGCGATGGACGAGGCGGAGCGGAACCTGGAGCGGGGCGTCCTGACCGCCCGCGGCCTCGATCGCGTCCTGCGCGTGGCCTGGACCGTCGCCGATCTCGTCGGCCACGACCGGCCCGACGCGACGGACGTCGCCCTCGCGCTCCAGTTGCGCACCGGTGTCCCGAGGGGTGTCCCCATGGCCATCGGAGCGCTGACGTGAGCGTCGCCGACGAGCCGGACGAGGAACTGCTCGCCCGGGTCCTTCTCACCCGTGTCATCGAGCCGGGTGACGAGGTCGGTGGGCGATGGGTGCGCGAGCTCGGGGTGCGGGACCTGACCCGGCGGCTGGTGGAGGGTGGACGGCCCCTGGCCGGAGTGAGCGGGAAGCGGTGGCAGGGCCTGCTGGCCAGGGCCGAGACGGCTCGGCCACGTGTGGACCTCGCCGTCGCCCGGGAGGCCGGGGTGCGGTTCGTCGCCCCCGGGGACGCGGAGTGGCCGGGGCAGCTCGACGATCTCGGGGATGCCCGGCCGCTGGGGCTGTGGGTGCGTGGGCGGGCCAGTCTGCGTATGTGGGCGCTGAGGTCGGTGGCCGTCGTCGGCGCCCGCGCCTGCACCGAGTACGGGGCGCACATGGCGGCCGGTCTCGCCGCCGGCCTCGCCGAGCAGGGCTGGGTCGTGGTGTCCGGCGGCGCCTACGGAGTCGACGGCGCCGCCCACCGCGGCGCCCTCGGAGCGGGCGGCGCCACCGTGGCCGTACTCGCCTGCGGCGTCGACCGCCCCTACCCGCGCGGACACACCCAGCTGATCAGCAGAATCGCCGAACAGGGACTGGTCATCGGCGAGTTGCCACCCGGTGATCACCCGACGCCGAGCCGGTTCATCCTGCGGAACCGGGTGATCGCGGCACTCACCCGCGGCACCGTGGTCGTCGAGGCCGCCCACCGCAGCGGCTCCCTGGTCACGGCACGGGCGGCCCAGCGCCTGGGCCGGCACACCATGGGCGTACCGGGCCCGGCCACCAGCGGCCTGTCCGCCGGGGTGCACGAGCTGCTGCGCGGGGAGGCGGCCCTGGTCACCGACGCCGCGGACGTCGTCGAACTGGTCGGTGACATCGGACAGCTGGCCCCCGACCGCCGCGGCCCCGTCCTGCCCCGGGACCTGCTGGAACCGGCCAGCCGACAGGTGCTCGCCGCGCTGCCGGGTGGGCGGGCGGCCCGGCCGGACGAGATCGCGCGCCGCGCACAGACCGCACAGGACGACGCGATCGCGAGACTGTACGAACTCCGAGCACTCGGTTACGTCGAACGACACGGCGACGGCTGGAAGTTGACACGCCAGGCGATGATGTCGGTCCGCGGCGGTCCCGGACCATGCTGACCGCGCCTGTTCGGCCGTCCGGGGGAACCCCGACATCCCTTGGAAATTCCCCCAGTTGGGGTGCTCCGGTGATCACACCGAGCGGGCTCGCCGACCCCGTGGGACGCCATTCGGAACGTATCTGCGCCCTCCTTGACCTCCGTCCTTCGCGCACCGCGACACCGCAGTCACGCTACGCTCACGAGGGTCCCCGATACGGACCGGCAACTCGACATCAGACAGACAGCCCATCCCACCAGTACACTCCGCAGCAGAACGGCACAAGGCGACGAATGCCCCAGCACACCTCCGGGTCCGACCGGGCGGCGATCCCCCCAGCCGCCCGTGACGGTGGCAGCGTGCGGCCGCCCGCTCCCTCGACGCTCGACGAGCTGTGGCGGTCGTACAAGGCGACGGGGGACGAGCGGCTGCGGGAGCAGCTGATCCTGCACTACTCGCCGCTCGTGAAGTACGTCGCCGGCCGGGTCAGCGTGGGCCTGCCGTCCAACGTCGAGCAGGCGGACTTCGTCTCGTCCGGGGTGTTCGGGCTGATCGACGCGATCGAGAAGTTCGACATCGACCGCGAGATCAAGTTCGAGACGTACGCGATCACCCGGATCCGGGGCGCGATGATCGACGAGCTGCGGGCCCTGGACTGGATCCCTCGGTCGGTGCGGCAGAAGGCGCGCAACGTGGAGCGCGCGTACGCCACGCTGGAGGCGCGGCTGCGGCGGACGCCGACGGAGGGCGAGGTGGCCGCCGAGATGGGCATCGAGGTGGAGGAACTCCACGCGGTGTTCAGTCAGCTGTCGCTGGCCAACGTGGTGGCCCTGGAAGAGCTGCTGCACGGCGGAGCCGAGGGCGGCGACGGGCTGAGCGTCATGGACACGCTGGAGGACACCGCCGCCGACAACCCTGTGGAGGTCGCCGAGGACCGGGAACTCCGCAGGTTCCTCGCGCGGGCGATCAACACGCTGCCCGAGCGGGAGAAGACCGTGGTCACGCTGTACTACTACGAAGGGCTCACCCTGGCCGAGATCGGGAACGTGCTGGGTGTGACCGAGAGCCGGGTCAGCCAGATCCACACCAAGTCGGTGCTCCAGCTGAGAGCGAAACTGGCGAGCTTCGGCCGCTGACCTGGCCGGAAGACGACGGGGCGACGGGAGCCTCTCCCGCCGGGCCTGGCGCGTCCGTAGAGTGGTTGACGTGCCAAGGATTCGAGCGGCCTCCGTGGCCGAGCACCGGTCGATGCAGCGAGCCGCCCTGCTGGACGCGGCTCGTTCCTTGTTGTCCGAGGGTGGTACGGAGGCGCTGACCTTCCCGGCCCTCGCCGAGCGGACGGGACTCGCGCGGTCGTCCGTCTACGAGTACTTCCGGTCACGGGCGGCCGTGGTCGAGCAACTGTGCGAGGTCGACTTTCCCGTCTGGGCGGCGGACGTGTCGGCGGCGATGGAGCGGGCCGGGACGGCCGAGGCCAAGGTCGAGGCGTATGTGCGACAGCAGCTGGAGCTGGTGGGGGACCGGCGGCATCGGGCCGTGGTGGCGATCTCGGCGAGTGAGCTGGACGCCGGGGCTCGCGAGAAGATCCGGGCGGCGCATGGTGGGCTGGTCGCGATGATCGTCGAAGCGCTGGGTGAGATGGGGCATGAGCAGCCTCGGCTGGCGGCGATGTTGTTGCAGGGGGTCGTCGACGCGGCGGTGCGGCGGATTGAGCTGGGAGCTGCGGAGGAGCCGGGCGTTGTCGTGGAGGCGGCGGTGAGTATGGCCCTGCGGGGGGTGCGGGGCTGAGCGGCGTTGGTGCTGGGGGTGGGTGCGCAGCCCGGCGTAGCGGGGTGCGGGGTGCCTCCCCCAAGCTCTTCGAGCAGGGGGTACCCCAGCGCTCACCTTCCCCCCAAGCCCGGCTTCGCTCGAGCAGGGGCCCCATCGCCCCAGCGGCACGACTGCCGGCAGCTGGGTCAATAGACCGGCAACAGCCTCGACGGGCCCCTGCGCAGGAGCCACGGGGGCAGTAGAGACAGCGGGTTCAGGTACGTCTCGTCCCGCAGCAGGCCCCAGTGCACGCACGTAATCCTGCAGTGTGAGCCTGTCGCGTCCACCGTGCCGATCACCTCGCCCGGTTCGACCTCCTCGTCCTCCTCCACCGTCGCTGTCACCGGCTCGTAGGTCGTGCGCAGGGGTGGGTCGCCCGTTCCTGTGAGTTCCACCGAGATCACTCCCCTTCCGGCCACCCGGCCCGCGAAGGACACCCGGCCCGCCGCCACCGCACGTACAGGCGTCCCCGGCGCCGCCGTCAGGTCCACGCCGCGGTGGCCCGGGCCGTAGGCCGTCGCCGGGGGTTCCCAGCCGCGCAGGATCTGGGGGCGTAATCCCACGGGCCAGGCGCGTCCGAGCGTCGGGACGGTGGCGTCGGGGACGGGCAGGGCGGCGCCCGCCGCGAACAGGGGCGGCGGAGGGGCCAGCAGGACGGCCGTCGTCATGACCAGCACCAGGACCAGGCGCGTACAAACAGGTACACATCGCTTCGCTCGCATACGGAAAGCGTCCCGGACCGCTGTCCGTCACCGGCCGTGACTGTGGACCGCCGTCCGGTTGTGGACAACGGCGTCACCCGGTGCCCCGCGGGTCCCGTACACTTCTGGTGGCGATCCGGGTCACCGGGTCGACTTCGCACGCCCCGATACGCACCCCGGCAACGGGTTGTATCAGCGCCCCTCGGTCCCTCGTGGCACGGCGCGCAGTGGGCGTCAGGCGCGGAAGCCGTCCGGCATCCGCGGCACAACCGAGAAGCACAAGGAGATACGGCCATGGCCGTCGTCACGATGCGGGAGCTGCTGGAGAGCGGCGTCCACTTCGGTCACCAGACCCGTCGTTGGAACCCGAAGATGAAGCGCTTCATCTTCACGGAGCGCAACGGCATCTACATCATCGACCTGCTCCAGTCGCTGTCGTACATCGACCGCGCCTACGAGTTCGTCAAGGAGACCGTCGCCCACGGCGGCACGGTCATGTTCGTCGGCACGAAGAAGCAGGCGCAGGAGGCCATCGCCGAGCAGGCCACCCGCGTCGGCATGCCCTACGTCAACCAGCGCTGGCTGGGCGGCATGCTCACCAACTTCTCGACCGTCTACAAGCGTCTGCAGCGCCTCAAGGAGCTTGAGCAGATCGACTTCGAGGACGTCGCCGCGTCCGGTCTGACCAAGAAGGAGCTTCTCGTGCTCTCGCGCGAGAAGGCCAAGCTGGAGAAGACCCTCGGCGGTATCCGCGAGATGCAGAAGGTGCCCAGCGCCGTCTGGATCGTGGACACCAAGAAGGAGCACATCGCCGTTGGTGAGGCCCGGAAGCTGAACATTCCGGTCGTCGCGATCCTCGACACCAACTGCGACCCCGACGAGGTCGACTACAAGATCCCGGGCAACGACGACGCGATCCGCTCCGTCACGCTGCTCACCCGTGTGATCGCGGACGCGGTCGCCGAGGGCCTCATCTCCCGCTCCGGTGTCGCCACCGAGGGCAAGGGCGAGAAGGCCGCGGGCGAGCCGCTGGCCGAGTGGGAGCGCGACCTGCTCGAGGGCGAGAAGAAGGCCGACGAGGCTGCCCCCGCCGCCGAGGCCGCTCCGGCCGCCGAGGCTGCTCCGGCCGCTGAGGCCGCTCCGGCCGCCGAGGCCGAGGCTGAGAAGCCGGCCGAGGGTGAGAAGCCGGCCGAGGCCGAGCAGGCCTGACCCGTCAGTCCGAGTTGACGGCGGGAGCGGCACCGCATCCACCAGCGCCTCCGGCGCGGTGAAGTCCGCTCCCGCCGTTCACCCGTAGGTCAGCGGACGGACAGCGCCTTCCGGCTCCATGGGGCGCATCCGCAGATCTTCGATCTTCCAGACTTCGAGAGAGATTCACAGACTCATGGCGAACTACACCGCCGCCGACGTCAAGAAGCTCCGTGAGCTCACGGGCGCCGGCATGATGGACTGCAAGAAGGCGCTGGACGAGGCCGAGGGCAACGTCGAGAAGGCCGTCGAGGCGCTCCGCATCAAGGGCCAGAAGGGCGTCGCCAAGCGCGAGGGCCGCTCCGCCGAGAACGGCGCCGTCGTCTCGATCATCGCCGACGACAACTCCTCCGGCGTTCTCGTCGAGCTGAAGTGCGAGACGGACTTCGTCGCCAAGGGTGACAAGTTCCAGGCTGTGGCCAACACCATCGCCGAGCACGTCGCCAAGACCTCCCCGGCCGACCTCGAGGCCCTGCTCGCCTCCGAGATCGAGGCCGGCAAGACCGTCCAGGCGTTCGTCGACGAGGCCAACGCCAACCTGGGCGAGAAGATCGTCCTGGACCGCTTCGCGCAGTTCGCCGACGGCTACGTGACGGCGTACATGCACCGCACGATGCCCGACCTGCCCCCGCAGATCGGTGTCCTCGTCGAGCTGGACAAGCCGAACGCGGAGATCGCCAAGGGCGTCGCCCAGCACATCGCCGCCTTCGCGCCGAAGTACCTCTCCAAGGAGGACGTGCCGGCCGAGGTCGTCGAGTCCGAGCGCCGCGTCGCCGAGGAGACCACCCGCGCCGAGGGCAAGCCCGAGGCCGCCCTGCCGAAGATCGTCGAGGGTCGCCTCAACGGCTTCTTCAAGGACGCCACGCTGCTCGGCCAGCCGTACGCGCTCGACAACAAGAAGTCCGTCCAGAAGGTCCTGGACGAGGCCGGTGTCACCCTGAAGCGCTTCACGCGCATCAAGGTCGGCATCTGAGTCCGTACCGCGATCGACGCCCGACCCCGATAGGGTCGACAGCAGTCGTCCGCGTACGCCGTCACATGAGTGGCGGACGACAGCAGATCTGACGAGGAGGCCATTGCCGTATGGGATGCGAAACACGCCCCACCGGCAATGGCCTTCTTGGTATGTGCAACACGTGAAAGAGGCGGGATCCCCCATGACCACCAAGGCCCAGAAGAGCGACGACGGCAAAGTAAGCGGCCGATTTCTGCTGAAGCTGTCCGGAGAGGCCTTCTCCGGTGGCGGCGGCCTGGGCGTCGACCCCGACGTGGTGCACAAGATCGCCCGCGAGATCGCGGCCGTCGTGCGCGACGGTGCCCAGATCGCGGTCGTCATCGGCGGCGGCAACTTCTTCCGCGGTGCCGAGCTCCAGCAGCGCGGCATGGACCGGGCCCGCTCCGACTACATGGGCATGCTCGGCACCGTCATGAACTGCCTGGCCCTCCAGGACTTCCTGGAGAAGGTGGGGGTGGACTGCCGGGTGCAGACCGCCATCACCATGGGCCAGGTCGCCGAGCCGTACATCCCGCTGCGCGCCGTACGGCACCTGGAGAAGGGCCGCGTGGTCATCTTCGGTGCAGGGATGGGCATGCCGTACTTCTCCACCGACACCACCGCCGCCCAGCGCGCCCTGGAGATCGACGCCGAGGCGCTGCTGATGGGCAAGAACGGCGTGGACGGGGTCTACGACTCCGACCCGAAGACCAACCCGGACGCCGTGAAGTTCGACCACCTCGGCTACGGCGAGGTCATCACGCGCGACCTGAAGGTCGCCGACGCCACGGCCGTGACGCTGTGCCGCGACAACAAGCTCCCGATCGTGGTCTTCGAGCTGCTGGCGGAGGGCAACATCGGACGCGCCGTCAAGGGTGAGAAGATCGGCACGCTGGTGGGGGACCCCGGCAGCCGGGACTGATACCCGAGAACCACCCCGTCCGGGGGACGGACGGGACGGAGCCGGGCCGGGGGATGGACAATGTCCCGCCGGTCGGGAACCGTTCAGAAGAAGACGCGACGCAGCCGGCCGCCGCCCCACATGGAACCGCAGCCGGGCCTACTCAAGACACGCAGGAGCAAGTGGTGATCGAAGAGACCCTCCTCGAGGCCGAGGAGAAGATGGAGAAGGCCGTCGTGGTCGCCAAGGAGGACTTCGCCGCGATCCGCACCGGCCGTGCGCACCCGGCGATGTTCAACAAGATCGTGGCCGAGTACTACGGCGCGCCGACGCCGATCAACCAGCTGGCCTCGTTCTCCGTGCCCGAGCCGCGTATGGCCGTGGTGACCCCGTTCGACAAGAGCGCGCTGCGCAACATCGAGCAGGCGATCCGCGACTCCGACCTGGGCGTCAACCCGAGCAACGACGGCAACATCATCCGGGTGGTGTTCCCCGAGCTCACCGAGGAGCGCCGCCGCGAGTACATCAAGGTCGCCAAGAGCAAGGGTGAGGACGCCAAGGTCTCCATCCGCTCCGTGCGCCGCAAGGCCAAGGACGCCATCGACAAGCTGATCAAGGACGGCGAGGTCGGCGAGGACGAGGGCCGCCGTGCGGAGAAGGAGCTCGACGACACGACGTCGAAGTACGTCGCGCAGGTGGACGAGCTCCTGAAGCACAAGGAAGCGGAACTGCTCGAGGTCTGATGAACGACTCTTCCTGGGGCGCGCCGTCACAGGCCGGGTACTGGGGGCCCACCGACCAAGGCCATGGTCATGGGCACGCCCACAGCCCTGGCCACGGGCACGTCCAGGGGGCCGCTCCGGCGGGTCCCGCATACGATGCGTATGAAGCGCCTCAGACTCGCCCCATGCCCATCGTGCCCGACGTAGCCGAACACGGCGGAAACCAGGATGACGACCGGGGGGCCGCTCGGCTGAGCGGCCCCCCGGTCCGAAACGAGACGAATCCGGAGCCCATGCCCGACGCCGCAGAGCCGGCACCCAAGCCGCAGAAGAAGAGCGCGGGTCGCGATCTGAGTGCCGCGATAGGGGTCGGGGTCGGGCTGGGCGCGGTGATCGTCGCGTCGCTGTTCGTCGTCAAGGCCGTGTTCGTCGGCGTGATCGCGGTCGCCGTCGTGGTGGGCCTCTGGGAGCTGACCAAGCGACTGGACGAGCGCAAGGGCATCCGGGCGCCGCTCGTGCCGCTCGCGCTCGGCGGTGCCGCGATGGTCGTCGCCGGGTACGTCAGGGGCGCCGAGGGCGCCTGGGTCGCCATGGCGCTCACGGCACTGGCCGTGCTGGTGTGGCGCATGACGGAACCGCCCGAGAACTACCTCAGGGACGTCACGGCGGGCGTCTTCGCGGCGTTCTACGTGCCGTTCCTGGCGACCTTCGTCGCGATGATGCTGACGGCGGACGACGGACCGCAGCGGGTCCTCACGTTCCTGCTGCTCACGGTCGTCAGCGACACCGGCGCCTACGCGGTCGGCTGGCGCTTCGGCCGTCACAAGCTCGCGCCGCGCATCAGTCCCGGCAAGACCCGCGAGGGCTTGCTCGGCGCGGTCTCCTTCGCCATGGTCGTGGGCGCGCTGTGCATGCAGTTCCTCATCGACGACGGTGCCTGGTGGCAGGGCCTGGTGCTGGGCCTCGCGGTCGCGGTCAGCGCCACGCTCGGCGACCTCGGCGAGTCCATGATCAAGCGGGACCTCGGCATCAAGGACATGGGCACGCTGCTGCCGGGGCATGGCGGCATCATGGACCGGCTGGACTCGCTGCTGCCCACGGCTCCGGTGGTGTGGCTGTTGCTCGTGCTCTTCGTGGGGTCCGGCTGAGGCGATACGGCTTTCACGGTTTTTGCGGGTTACAGCGAGCTCTCGTCCGATGGTCGGCGGGGGCTCGCTGTCGTTGTGCGGGGGTGCCTGTGGCGTCACCAAGTGGGACGATTCAGGTGTACGTCGTGAAGGGGGACATCATGTCCAGCATTCGACAGACCATCGATGTCGACCGGCGTCCCGAAGACGTCTACGACTACGTCATGGACACCCCGCGGCTGCCGGAGTGGCAGCTGAGCGCCGTGTCCGCGGAACGACTCGACGAGGGGCCGGTCGGCGTCGGCTCCCGGATGCGGGTCACCCGGCACGTCGGCCGCCGGGTCATGCCGATGACCATGGAGGTCACGGAGTACGACCCGCCGCACAGCTGGGGCATGCGAGGTGTCGACGGCCCCGTCCGGGCACGCGTGCACGGCGAGGTCGAGCCGTTCGACGAGGGGCGGCGCTCCCACGTGACGATCGAGGTCGACTTCGAGGGCCACGGCGTCGGCAAGGTCCTCGTCCCGCTCGTCGTACGCCCCCAGGTCCGCAAGGAACTGCCCCGCAACGAGCAGCTCCTCAAGGACCGGCTGGAGCACACGGGACAGTAGGAAGGCTGTCACACCGAGGAGACCCAGGGTGACGATCCAGCGGATGGACAACGTCCTCATCGTTGTCGACGACCTCGACGCTGTTCTTTCGTTCTTCGTCGAACTCGGCATGGAGCTGGAGGGCAGGGGGCCGGCCGAGGGGCCTTGGGTGGAGCGCGTCATCGGGCTCGAGGACGTCCGACAGGAGGTCGCGATGCTGCGGACCCCGGACGGTCACGGCCGAATCGAGCTGGCGATGTTCCACCAGCCGAAGGCGATCCGCCCCGAGCCGAAGGACGCACCGGCGAACACGCTGGGCATTCGTCGCATCATGTTCGCCGTCGACGACATCGAGGACGTCATCGCCCGCTTGCACACCCACGACGCCGAACTCGTCGGCGAGGTGGTGCGGTACGAGGACAGCTATAGGCTCTGCTACGTCCGCGGCCCCGAGGACATCATCGTCGGGCTGGCCGAGCAGCTCGGCTGAGTGCAAGTCACAGGAATCGACCTGCACTGGTACAGCCATGCCTGACTCTTCCCACACCCGCTCCAGTTCCTGCTTCTGCGAGTTGGTCAGAATGCCTCGGTCAAGGCCTTCACCTTTACCCGAGTTCCACCAAGGCTCTCAACGACGCCGTGCTCCGGAAGTCAACAGTCTCCCTGCGTGATCTCTCATATCAGGCCCTCCCCAAGTCGCGGACTACGCCTGATCGTAGGAAATGCAGCCATCGAAGGTGGTGTCGATGGCCTTCCGGGCACGCTCGCTGCTGGGCATCAGGTGGGCGTACACCCGCAGCGTCATCGCCGGATCGGAGTCCCCGAGATATTCGCTCACGGCCTTGATGCTCTCGCCCGCGTCCAGGAGGCCGAGGCGTAGAAGTGGCGAAGGGCGTGCATTCCGTGCTGCCGGGCGGAGGTGTACGGCTCCCCGGGTTCCGGCGTCGGGATAAGGCCGGCCACCGCAAGGCCGGGCTTCCACTCCTGGATGTTGAAGTTGGCGTTGGCCCCGGCTGGCCGCGTCGGCGGCGCGCTCGGCGGCTGCGGGCATGAAGGGGGAAGGCACCCTCTGTGGCTGGGGCGGTCGGCTCCACGGCTTTAGGCAGCCACTTTGGGGCGAGCCTCCAAGATCATGGCCCCAACGTCGTGCTTCAACGGGCAGGTCCACAGACTGCCCGACGCGCCGGAAGCTTACGGGGCCATGATCACTCGCGCCAAAGCAGCTCCCGGCCAAAGCCGTTCCGCCGACCGCGTGGGCCCCTTAACGTTCTGACCTGCTCGGGGTGGGGTCGCTACGGTGATCGCATGACGCCCGACTCCATCTCACCCGCAGACATCGCGTCGATGCCCAGGACCGAGTTCGCCTTCCCTGGCTCACTGCGCGACCAGCTTGTCTCAGCGATCCTCAATGGTTCCAAGACCTCCACAACAGGACTAGTCGTCGCCTACGAGCATGAGGGAGAGCCCTTGCCGGAAGTCGGGAACCGTTCGGTGGTCATCGACTCGGACGATCGGCCGGTTGCGGTTATCGAGGTGACCAGCGTGCGCGTCGTCCGGCTGGCGCAGGTGGATCTTGCTCACGTGACAGATGAGGGCGAAGGGCACACCAGTGTGGCGGAGTGGCGCGAAGGGCACGAGCGGTTCTGGCACAGCGAGGAGATGCGTGCGGCCTTGGAGGACCCCGGCTTTGCCGTCGACGACACGACGCTGGTGGTTCTGGAACGCTTCCGCGTCGTCGGCGACCTTCGCCTCTCCGATGCTGCCCGGATCTACGAGTGACGCCGTGCCCCTGACGTGCCCGACGGAACGGCGAACAGAGGGGAGTGTCGGGGAACAGCAGAGCTGGCCGGAGACACGCTGGTCAGCGTCTCGCCCGGTTGGCAGAGAGATTCCGCTCTTCCCGGCAGGCGCGGCGGTGATGAAATACGGGATCATCGGAGAACCTCTTTTCTTGATCCTCGACAATCCGACGCCCAATGGGCCATCTATGCGTAGCACGTCGCCGGACGGCGAAGACCCGCACCGCGTCGGGAACGCCTTGCTGCGACTCTCGTGGAATTGCGAATGACCCAAGCCTTTGGCGATCTCATATCCCGGATCGCCGATGAGGTGTTCTTCGTCGTGTTCGCGAACCGGAATCATCGACACGTTTGACACATGATTCCGGTTGGCGTGTGGCGGGCTGAAAACGGCAGAGCCCCCTGGGCCGTCCCTGGGCCGCCCCTGAGCCGTGCGAGCTGATCGACGATGACAGACGGTGATCACGGGTGACCGCCCCCACCCCTCTCTGGCCTGGGCTCCCGGAGTTGATCTGCCACACTGGACGGGTTATGCCTGCACCCGGAGAACTCACTTTCGTAGCCCCGCGCGGAGCCAAGAAGCCGCCGCGGCATCTCGCCGACCTCACTCCTGCCGAGCGCAAGGAGGCCGTTGCCGCTGTCGGGGAGAAGCCGTTTCGTGCCAAGCAGCTCTCGCAGCACTACTTCGCGCGGTACGCGCACGATCCGGAGCAGTGGACCGATATCCCGGCCGGCTCCCGCGGCCGGCTTCAGGAGGCGCTGCTCCCCGAGCTGATGTCCGTCGTGCGGCATCTGTCGACCGACCAGGGCACCACGCGCAAGACACTGTGGCGGCTGTTCGACGGGACGCTCGTCGAGTCCGTGCTGATGCGCTACCCGGACCGGGTGACCATGTGCATCAGCTCGCAGGCCGGGTGCGGGATGAACTGCCCGTTCTGTGCGACCGGGCAGGCGGGGCTCGACCGGAATCTGTCCACCGCCGAGATCGTGCACCAGATCGTCGACGGTATGCGGGCGCTCAGGGACGGTGAGGTGCCGGGCGGGCCGGCGCGGCTCAGCAACATCGTGTTCATGGGCATGGGCGAGCCGCTCGCCAACTACAACCGGGTCCTCGGCTCCATCCGGCGGCTCACCGACCCCGAGCCCGACGGGCTGGGGCTCTCGCAGCGCGGGATCACCGTCTCGACGGTCGGTCTCGTCCCTGCCATCCACCGGTTCGCCGACGAGGGCCTCAAGTGCCGCCTCGCGATCTCGCTGCACGCCCCCGACGACGAGCTGCGCGACACCCTCGTCCCCGTGAACACGCGGTGGAAGGTGCGCGAGGTCCTCGACGCCGGGTTCGAGTACGCGGCGAAGTCCGGACGCCGGCTGTCCATCGAGTACGCGCTGATCCGGGACATCAACGATCAGGCCTGGCGCGGTGACCGGCTCGGGCGGATGCTCAAGGGCAGGCCCGTGCATGTGAACCTGATCCCGCTCAACCCGACGCCAGGCTCCAAGTGGACCGCCTCGCGCCCCGAGGACGAGAAGGCGTTCGTGGAGGCGATCGCGGCCCATGGTGTGCCGGTGACGATCCGGGACACCCGTGGTCAGGAGATCGACGGGGCGTGTGGTCAGCTCGCGGCCACCGAACGGTAGTCTGACCGGCGTAAGCACACCTGCATTTCCGACACCTTCATATTCCGACAGGGGAGCGCCACAGCGCTGAGAGTGCGGCACACGGCCGCAGACCCTCCGAACCTGGCCCAGGTCATTCTGGGTAGGGAGATCGGTCATCACTCGAGCTGTTGCGCCCTGCCCGGGACCCCCGACAAGTCCCGGGCAGGGCCGCGTCTTCTCCTGGTCACTCCAGGAGGAATCCAGTGAGCAACAACAAGAAGCGGCTGACGGCAGTGGTCGTCGGGCTCGGCATGGCCGGCGCGCTCGCCGCGTGCGGGTCGTCCGACGACGGCCAGGGGTCCGGCGACTCCAAGACCGTGACCCTCGTCAGTCACGACTCGTGGGCCGCCTCGAAGGACGTCATCGCGGCCTTCGAGAAGCAGTCCGGCTACAAGGTGAACGTCCTCAAGGACGGCGACGCCGGGCAGGCCGTGAACAAGGCCATCCTGACCAAGGACAACCCGCAGGGCGACGTCTTCTTCGGCGTCGACAACACGCTGCTGTCCCGCGCCCTCGACAACGGTCTCTTCCAGCCGTACGAGCCGAAGGGCTCGGACCGGATCGCGCCGGAGTACCGGGCCGACCAGGACAAGCACCGGGTCACGCCCATCGACACCGGCGACATCTGCGTCAACTACGACAAGAAGTACTTCGCCGACCACAAGCTCGACCCGCCGCGGAGCCTCGCCGACCTGGTCAAGCCCCAGTACAAGAACCTCCTGGTCACCGAGAACGCCTCCACCTCCTCGCCCGGCCTCGGCTTCCTGCTCGGCACCGCCGCGAAGTACGGCGACGGGGGCTGGGAGGGGTACTGGAAGAAGCTCAAGGCCAACGGCGTGAAGGTCGTCGACGGCTGGGAGCAGGCCTACAACGAGGAGTTCTCCGGCTCGGCCAGTGGGAAGAAGGCCAAGGGGGACCGGCCGCTCGTCGTGTCGTACGCCTCCTCGCCGCCCATCGAGGTCGTCTACGCCGACCCGAAGCCGGCCGCGGCACCGACCGGGGTCGCGCAGGGCACCTGCTTCCGGCAGGTCGAGTACGCCGGGCTGCTGAGCAACGCGAAGAACACCAAGGGCGGCAAGGCGTTCCTCGACTTCCTGATCAGCGAGCGGTTCCAGGAGGACATGCCGCTCAACATGTACGTGTACCCGGTGCGCGAGGGCGCCCAGGTGCCGCCGGAGTTCGTGAAGTACGGGCCGCAGGCCAAGGACCCGGAGACCATGGATCCGGCGAAGATCGCCGACAACCGTGACCAGTGGGTCAAGTCGTGGACCTCGCTCGTACTGAAGTAACCGTCCGCGAGGACCGGCGCGGGAGCGCGGCGCGGCTCGGGCTCATCGCCGTGCCCGTCGCGTTCTTCGCGGTCTTCTTCGCCTACCCCGTCGCCGCGATCGTCGCGCGCGGTCTGAAGGTCGAGGGGGTCTGGCAGTTCGGGCGGATCGGGGAGGTGCTGGCGCAGTCCGATGTCCGGCACGTCCTGTGGTTCACCACCTGGCAGGCGATTGTCTCCACCGCGCTCACGCTGCTGGTCGCGCTCCCCGGCGCGTATGTCTTCGCGCGCTTCGACTTCCCGGGCAAGCAGGTCCTGCGGGCGGTCGTGACCGTGCCGTTCGTGCTGCCGACGGTCGTCGTCGGCACGGCGTTCCTGGCGCTGGTCGGGCGCGGCGGGCTGCTCGACGAAATGTGGGGCGTGCGGCTGGACACCACCGTGTGGGCGATCCTGCTCGCGCACGTCTTCTTCAACTACGCGGTCGTCGTACGGACCGTCGGCGGGCTCTGGGCGCAGCTCGACCCGCGGCAGGAGGAGGCCGCGCGGATGCTCGGAGCGTCGCCTCTGAAGGCCTGGCGGAAGGTGACCCTGCCGGCCCTCGCCCCCGCCGTGGCCGCCGCCGCGCTCATGGTCTTCCTGTTCACCTTCACATCCTTCGGCGTCGTCCAGATCCTCGGCGGGCCCACCTTCTCGACCCTGGAGGTGGAGATCTACCGGCAGACGTCGGAGATCTTCGACCTGTCCACGGCGGCTGTACTGACGTTGATCCAGTTCGTCGCGGTGGGCGCGATCCTCGCCCTGCACGCCTGGACCGTACGGCGGCGGGAGACCGCGCTGCGGCTGGTGGACCCGTCCGTGACCGCCCGCCGGCCGCGCGGCACCGGGCAGTGGGCGCTGCTGGGCGGGGTGCTCGTCACCGTCGTCGTGCTGCTCCTGCTGCCGCTCGCCGTGCTGGTCCAGCGGTCCCTGGGCGTTCCCGGCTTCGGCTACTACCGGGCGCTGACCAGGGACGACGGCGGGGTGTTCCTGGTGGCGCCGATCGAGGCGATCGGCAATTCGCTGTCGTACGCCGTCGCCGCCACCCTCATCGCCGTGGTGATCGGCGGTCTCGCCTCCGTCGCGCTCACCCGCCGGGACGCCGGGCGGTTCGTGCGCGGCTTCGACGCCCTGCTGATGCTGCCGCTCGGGGTGTCCGCGGTGACCGTCGGCTTCGGGTTCCTGATCGCCCTCGACGAGCCGCCGCTGGATCTGAGGTCCTCGTGGATCCTGGTGCCGCTCGCGCAGGCGCTGGTCGGTGTGCCGTTCGTCGTCCGGACGATGCTGCCCGTGCTGCGGGCGGTGGACGTGCGGCTGCGGGAGGCGGCCTCGGTGCTGGGGGCCTCGCCCTGGCGGGTGTGGCGTGAGGTGGATCTGCCGATGGTGCGGCGGGCGCTGCTGATCGCGGCCGGATTCGCCTTCGCGGTGTCGCTCGGGGAGTTCGGGGCGACGGTGTTCATCGCGCGGCCCGACAACCCGACGCTGCCGGTGGCCGTGGCGCGGCTGCTGGGCCGGCCCGGGGAGCTCAACTACGGCCAGGCGATGGCCCTTTCGACGATTCTGATGGTGGTCTGCGCCGTGGCCCTGCTGGTGCTGGAGAGGCTTCGCACCGACCGGAACGGGGAGTTCTGATGCTGCTGGCTCTGGAGGGCGCGACGGTCCGTTTCGGCGGGCGTGCCGTGCTGGACGCCGTCGACCTGGAGGTCGCCGAGCACGAGATCGTGTGCGTGCTCGGGCCCAGCGGCAGCGGCAAGTCGACGCTGCTGCGGGCGGTGGCGGGGCTCCAGCCGCTCGACTCCGGGCGGGTGTCGCTCGACGGGCGCGACCAGGCGGGCGTGCCCGCGCACCGGCGCGGGGTCGGGCTGATGTTCCAGGACCACCAGCTGTTCCCGCAGCGGGACGTGGGCGGCAACGTCGCCTTCGGACTGCGTATGCACGGGGCGGCGAAGCGGCACCAGGTCGAGCGCGTACAGGAGTTGCTGGATCTGGTCGGCCTGCCTGGCGCATCCCGCCGGGCCGTCGCGGCGCTGTCGGGCGGGGAGCAGCAGCGGGTGGCGCTGGCCCGGGCCCTGGCGCCGAGCCCCCGGCTGCTGATGCTGGACGAGCCGCTGGGGCAGCTCGACCGGTCGCTCAGGGAGCGTCTGGTCGTCGAACTGAAGGAACTGTTCGGCCGGTTGGGCACGACCGTGCTCGCCGTGACACATGACCAGGGGGAGGCCTTCGCGCTGGCCGACCGGGTCGTGGTGATGCGGGACGGGCGGATCGCCCAGTCCGGTACGCCTCTTGAAGTGTGGCAGCGGCCGGCCGACGCGTTCGTGGCCCGCTTCCTCGGCTTCGAGAACGTCGTCGAGGCGACGGTCGGGGCGGAGGCCGCGGACACGCCGTGGGGCAAGGTGCCGGTGCCGGAGGGCGCCCCGCAGGGCACACGGACCCTGCTGGTGCGGCCCGCCGGTGTGCGCCTGGTGTCCGCCGACTCGGGCCTGCGCTGCACGGTGGCCGCGCGCACCTTCAAGGGCACCCATGTCGCCGTCCACCTCCAGCCGGAGGACGCCCCGCGCCTGGAGGCGGCATGCGCGCTGCGGGCGGCACCTGAGGTCGGGGACGAGGTCGGTGTGGCGTTCGACGCGACCGAAATCGTGGTGCTCGGCTGATCGGCTGCCGCCTATGGTGCGGGGCATGACGCTACTCTTACACGACCGCTACTGCGACGAAATCGCCCACCAGGTCGCTCAGTTGAGGTCCGTGGTGACGTCCGGCGCCGATCTGTCCGCCACCGTGCCGACCTGCCCGGACTGGTCGCTGGAGGACCTGGCCCGGCACACGGGCGGTGCCCTGCGCTGGGTGGAGTTCATCGTGCGGACCCGGGCCCAGGAGGAGGTGCCCGAGGAGCGGGTGCCGGGCCTCTCCGGACCCGAAGCCCGGGGTGACGCCGCCGTACTGGACGCATGGCTGGCGGAGAGCGGAGAGCGGGTCGTCGCATCGCTGCGGGAGGCCGGGCCGGACACGACGGTGTGGAGCTGGGCGGGGATCCTCAACTCCGGGTTCTGGGCCCGTCGGATGACGCACGAGATCACCGTGCACCGCGCGGACGCCACGCTCGCCGCCGGACTGCCCTACGAGGTCGCGCCCGACGTGGCCGCCGACGCCATCGACGAGTGGCTCCAGATCGTGGAGTTCGTGCAGCGGACGGCACCGCACGACACGGTGAGGGAACTGCGTGGTCCGGGCCGCAGCATCCATCTGCACGCCACCGACACCGGGTCCGGCCTGAACGCCGAGCGAAGCGAGATGGAGGTCCCCCCGCCCGAAGGGTGGGGGAGGCTCATCGAGCTCACCGAGGACGGTGTCGTCTGGCGCCGGGGCCACGAGAAGGCCACGGTCGCCCTGCGCGGGCCGCTCACCTCCGTCCTGCTCGCGTTCTACCGCCGGCTGCCGCTGGACGCCCCGGAGCTGGAGGTGCTGGGGGAGCGGGAACTGCTGGAGTTCTGGCTGGAGCGGGCGACGTTCGGGTAGGGCCGGGACAGGCGATGGCCCGCCCCCACGAGGGGGACGGGCCACCACCGGGCGCTGATGCGCGGCGTCAGCTGTCGCTGCTGCTCGCCCCACGACGGCGCATGCCGAAGAACACCGCGCCGCCACCGACGACGACCAGGGCCGCCGCGATGCCGGCGATGATGCCGGTGTTGGAGTTGGCACCGGTCTCGGCGAGGTTGGAGTCACCGGCCGCGGGCGCGGGCGCGTTGCCCGCCGGCGTGGTGCTCTCGCTCTCCGACGGCGACGGAGCCGGGGTGTCGGTCTCCTCGGCCGGCTTCGACGGGGAGGCCGACGGGGTCGGCGTGGCCGGCGGAGTCGCCGGCGGCTCCTCCTCTTCCTTCTTGCAGGCGGTGGCCGGGGTGACGAGGTTCGGCTTGATGTCCTCGTCGACGTACGGAGTGGCCTTGACGTGGATGCGGTACTCCGCGTTCGGCTTCCAGTCCTCGGCGAAGGTGATGGTGGTGCCTTCGCGCGAGCCCTTGACCACCTGCTCGCCGACCTTCTTCACGTCGGCGCCGTTGTTCTCCAGGTACACGGTGACCGTCGCCGGGACACCGGCGGGGTCCACGTCGGTGACGGTGATGACGCCCTTGTCGCCGTCGCACTTCGCCTCGGCCGAGAACTCGTTGATGTTGCAGGCGAGCGCGTTGCCGGCGGCACCGAGCGCGAGCGCGGCCGAGGCGGAGACGACACCGAGGATCCGCACGGAACGTGCGACGGTACGGCGCGAAGCCGTACGGCGTGATACGGACAGAACTGCCACGTTTGTCCTTTACAGGATGCGCAAATGCGGGGGGTGGAGGCAGTGTTGACGGAACATCAGCACTACCGGGAGGCTCCCAGGTCTATAAGCGCCGCATAAGTAGTGTCAACGCATATGCAGCTTGCAAGCACTTGCTTTGCCAGCTTATTAACCGCCGAGACGTTTCAACGCCTCCGGCGCCTCCTCGATCCGCTCCACCAGCGCGATCCGCGCCTCCATCGAACGGCCCCTGGCCAGCGACTGGAGCAGCGGCCACGTCGGCAGCCTCTCCGTCCAGTGCGCGCGGTTCACGAGCACCATCGGCGTCGGCTCGCCGCGCGACTCGTAGTAGTTGGGCGTCGCGTTGTCGAAGATCTCCTGTACGGTGCCGGCGGCGCCCGGCAGGAACACCACGCCCGCGTTCGACCGGGCCAGCAGACCGTCCTCGCGGGTGGCGTTGGCGAAGTACTTGGCGATGTGCGACGCGAAGGCGTTCGGCGGCTCATGGCCGTAGAACCAGGTCGGGATCCCCACGGAACGCCCGCCTTGCGGCCAGCGCGTGCGTATCTCGAAGGCGGCCGTCGCCCACTGGGTGATCGACGGAGTGAAGTGCGGTGCCTTGGCGAGCAGTTCGAGCGACTCGGCGAGCATCTCGTCGCCGAACGGGGCGGCGTGGGCGCCGAGGTTCGCGGCCTCCATCGCGCCCGGTCCGCCGCCCGTGGCGACCGTGAAACCGGCACGGGTCAGCTCTCGGCCGAGCCGCGCCGCCCCCGCGTACTCCACCGTGCCACGGGCCATCGCGTGGCCGCCCATCACGCCCACGACCGGGGCCCCGGACAGGAGTTCGTCGAGTGCGTCGGAGACCGAGTCGTCGTGGACCGAGCGCAGCATGGAGGCGTAGATGTCCCGGTCCGCCTTCGTGCGCTGGAACCAGGCGTACGCCTGGGCGTCGGGCGTGGCCTCGTAGCCGTCCGCCAGCGACTCGAAGAGCTCGTCCGGCGAGTAGACATGGCCGCGGTACGGGTCGAAGGGCAGGTCCGGGACCGGCGGGAAGACCAGGGCGCCGTCCGTGCGGATCTTCGCGGCGGCCTCCTCGCGCATCGCGCAGCCGAGGAAGACGGCACCCGCCGTGTCCGTGCCGAGCAGTTCGCGCGTACGGTCCGTCAGGTCGACGGCCTGGACGCGGTGACCGGCGAGCGTGCCGCGCGCCGAGACGGTCGCGTCGAATTCCTCCAGCGTCTCGATCTCACGGTCGTCGTGGTGGGCCGCATGGGCGGGCATCGTCTGCACGCGCCCATGCTGGCACAGCGCGTCTCAGCCCTCGACGGCCGCCGGGTCCATCCACACGACCTCGAAGGTGTGGCCGTCCGGGTCGTCGAAGGCGCGGCCGTACATGAACCCGTGGTCCTGGGTCTCGCCGGAGACGGAACCGCCCGCCGCGACCGCCTTCTCGACCAGCTCGTCGACCTTCTCGCGGCTCTCGGAGCTCAGCGCGATCAGCACCTCGCTGGTCTTCTTCGCGTCCGCGATCTCCTTCTTCGTGAACTGGGAGTACTTCTCCTTGGTGTGCACCATCACCACGATGGTCTCGCTGATCACGACCGAGGCGGTGCTGTCGTCGCTGAACTGCTCGTTGATCGAGTAGCCGAGCTCCGTGAAGAACTTCTTCGAGGCTTCGAGGTCGCTGACGCACAGGTTCACGAAGATCATCTGCTGGTACATGCCGGGTCTCTCCCATCGGGTCCGTGTCGTTACGCGGGGATAGACCGGGGGTCGGAGCGGAACTCATCGCCGTACGGAGATTTTTTCGTACGAGTTTTCCAGCGGGCTTCAGCGGGCCAGCGGCAAGGCCGCCAGTTCGGCGACCGTCAGGGTCAGCGGGCCGAACAGGGCCAGCAGCGCGCCCGCGCGGAGGGCGGCGGCGCTGCGCAGCATCGTCGCGGGGGCGCCGAGACGCAGCAGCGCGGCGGTGGTGTCGGCGCGGGCCTGGCGGGCCTCGACGGCGGCCGTGAGGAGCGTCGCCACCGTGCAGCCGGTGACCAGCAGCACACCGAGCATGGTGAGCGGACCGAGCGACAGTCCGTCCGGGGCGTGCAGCAGCGCCATGGCGCACGCGGCCGCCAGCACCGCGCAGACCACGCCCAGGGGGCGGCCGATCCGGGTGGCCTCCGCCATGAGGATCCGGCCGGCCAGGAGCCGGAGGGCGCCGGGGCGGGCCGACTGGAGCAGCCGTCCGCACAGATGGGTCAGGCCCGGACCGGCCAGGGCCAGACCGACGGCAGCGAACGCCCAGCCCGCCAGGACGCCGGGGGAGGCGCCGGAGAAGGTGAGGTCGGGGGGCGTGGGGGCGGTACGGCTCGTGTAGGTCTCCACGGCGAGGCCCGCGGCCAGGACGGTGATGCCCCAGGGGAGACCGGAGGGGGCGGCGGTGGGGGCGTCGTCGGACAGGGGGGTGTCCGGCAGGGCTGCGTCGGAGACTGCGGTGTCCGGTGTCGCGGCGTGCCCGGCCGACAGGTCGGGCACCGCCAGGTGCGGGGCGGACTGCCGAGCGGGGTTCCCGGCCGGGAGATCGGCGCTCACGGCCTCCGGCGCCGCCGTCCGAGGGCCGGACAGCTCGGCGGGGTCCTCGACCGCGCTCACCGTGCTCCCGGCGCTCCGCGTGGTCGAGCCCATGGCCGCTGCCGGCACGGACGCGCCCGTCCGCGCCGGGGGCGGCCCGCCGTTCTGCCCGGCAGGCCCGTTCTGCCCGTTCGTCCCGGCCGACTCGGCCGACTCGGCCGACTCAGCGGGCCCGGTGGCACGACCGTCCGTGGGCCGGACGATCTGCCGGCCGAATCGGCCGTACGCCCCGAAGGTCTCGCGTGTGCTCGTGCGCCGGTACGCGCCGAAACGGCCGTACATCCCGGCCGTCCGGGACGGGACCGGCCTCGCCTCCCTCGGCCGCAGCGCCAGCGCCACCGCCACCGACGCGGCTCCGGGCACGATCGCGAGCAGCGTCAGGGTTCCCGGGAGCGGCAGCGGCTGGTCCGCCGCGAGAGCCTCGGCGGCCGCGCCGTCGAAGGGCAGGCCCGTCAGGTCACCGCGCAGGTGCAGGAAGAACAGCAGGGCCAGCATCGAGCCCAGCGTGCAGGACAGGGCCGTCGTCGTCGCCGAGACGGCCATCAGGCGCAGTGGGCCGAGGCCGATCGCGGACAGGCCGGGGCGGGGCTTCGTACCGGGGTCGGTGCGGGCCACCGCGACCGCGAAGTACACCATGGCGGCCAGGGGAACCACGCACCAGGCCAGCCGCAGGAGGGCGGCGCCGGTGGAGCCGGGGTGGCCCAGTGCGTAGCCCAGGGCGCAGAGCAACAGAAAACCCGTCCCCGCCGAGGCCGCCGCGACCAGGAGGCGGCGCAGCTGGACGGCGGGGTGGGCGCCGCGGGTCAGACGGAGAGCGAGCACGCGGCCCGGCCTTCCGTCTCGGTGGGTTCGGCGACCGGCGGCAGGTGCACCGTCTGCACGTGCCGCCCGTCGAGCAGGGACACCGTGCGGTCGGCGAGCGCCGCGGTCTCCGCGTCGTGCGTGGCCAGGACGACCGTGATGCCGTGGGAGCGGGCCGCCGTGGTGAGGGTGCGCAGCACATGGGCGCGGTCGGCGCGGTGCAGGGGTGCCGTGGGCTCGTCGGCGAACAGGACCGACGGGGCGGGGGCGAGGGCGCGGGCGATGCACACCCGCTGCCGCTCGGCCTGCACCAGCTGGTGCGGGCGTTTGTGGGCCCCCTCACCGATGTCCAGGCGCTCGAGCCACTCCAGGGCCACGGTCTTGGCGCGGCGCCGGCTGGTGCCGCGCAGCATCAGCGGCAGGGCGGCGTTCTCCCAGGCGTTGAGCTCCGGGACCAGCGAGGGGGCCGGGTCGATCCAGCCGAAGCGGTCGCGGCGCAGCCGCTCGCGGGTGAGGGGGCCCATGGTGTGCACGGGCACGCTGTTGAACCAGACCTCGCCGCGCCGGACGGGCACCAGGCCGGACATGCACCGCAGCAGGGTCGTCTTGCCGCTGCCGCGCGGGCCGCTGACGGCGAGGATCTCGCCCTCCCGGACGCCGAGCGAGACACCGCTGAGCGCGGGGGAGCCGTCCTCGTGCTGGAAGTGCAGGGCGCGTGCCCAGAGCACGTCGTTGTCCGGCTGGGCCTCCATGGGCGTACACCTCGGTTCAGATCCGCAGTTCCCGTGTCCATCCCCCGCGCGGGGGAACGAAGGCAGGGTCGATCGGTCACTGGCACGCTAGGCAGAAGGCGGCGGGCCGCCGGACAGCACGCGGCCCCGGGCCGCCGTTTCTCACTCGAACGGGGGGCACCGGGGCCGGTGTTGATCATCCAGGCAGACGATCGGAGCGACGTCAGCGCGACGATCAGAGCTTCGTCCACGCCTCCGACAGGGTGGCGCGCAGGATCTGCTCGATCTCGTCGAACGTCGACTGGTCGGAGATCAGCGGCGGGGCGAGCTGGACGACCGGGTCGCCGCGGTCGTCGGCACGGCAGTACAGGCCGTTCTCGTACAGCTTCTTGGAGAGGAAGCCGTACAGGATCCGCTCGGTCTCGTCCGCGTCGAAGGACTCCTTGGTGGCCTTGTCCTTGACCAGCTCGATGCCGTAGAAGAAGCCGTTGCCGCGGACGTCGCCGACGATCGGCAGGTCGTGGAGCTTCTCCAGGGTGGAGCGGAACGCGCCCTCGTTGTCGAGGACGTGCTGGGTGAGGTTCTCGCGCTCGAACAGGTCGAGGTTGGCGAGGCCCACGGCCGCGGAGACCGGGTGGCCGCCGAAGGTGTAGCCGTGCAGGAAGGTGTTGTCGCCCTTGTAGAACGGCTCGGCCAGGCGGTCGGAGACGACGCACGCGCCGATCGGGGAGTAGCCCGAGGTCATGCCCTTGGCACAGGTGATCATGTCCGGGACGTAGCCGAACTTGTCGCAGGCGAAGATCGTGCCCAGCCTGCCGAAGGCGCAGATGACCTCGTCGGAGACGAGCAGCACGTCGTACTGGTCGCAGATCTCGCGGACGCGCTGGAAGTAGCCGGGCGGGGGCGGGAAGCAGCCGCCCGCGTTCTGCACCGGCTCCAGGAAGACCGCGGCGACCGTGTCCGGGCCCTCGAAGAGGATCTGCTGCTCGATCTGGTCGGCGGCCCAGCGGCCGAAGGCCTCGGGGTCGTCACCGTGGATCGGCGCCCGGTAGATGTTCGTGTTGGGGACCTTGTGGGCGCCCGGGACGAGGGGCTCGAAGGGTGCCTTCAGAGCGGGCAGGCCGGTGATGGACAGGGCGCCCTGCGGGGTGCCGTGGTAGGCGACCGCGCGGGAGATGACCTTGTGCTTGGTGGGCTTGCCGACCAGCTTGAAGTACTGCTTGGCGAGCTTCCAGGCGGTCTCGACCGCCTCTCCGCCGCCGGTCGTGAAGAAGACCTTGTTCAGATCGCCCGGCGCGTGGTGCGCGAGGCGCTCGGCCAGCTCGACGGCCTTGGGGTGGGCGTAGGACCACACCGGGAAGAACGCCAGCTCCTGCGCCTGTTTGGAGGCGGTCTCGGCGAGCTCGACGCGGCCGTGTCCGGCCTGCACCACGAACAGGCCGGCGAGACCGTCGAGGTAGCGCTTGCCCTGGTCGTCGTAGATGTACGTGCCCTCGCCCCGGACGATGGTGGGGACGGGGGACTTCTCGTACGACGACATGCGCGTGAAGTGCATCCACAGGTGGTCGTACGCGGTCTGGGAGAGGTCCTTGCTCACGGCTATCGGGTCCTCACGGTTATCGGGTTCCCCACATGTAGGTCTGCTTCTTGAGCTTGAGGTAGACGAAGCTCTCGGTGGAGCGCACTCCGGGGACGGCCCGGATGCGTCTGTTGATGACGTCCAGGAGGTGGTCGTCGTCCTCGCAGACGATCTCCACCATCAGGTCGAAGGAGCCTGCGGTCATCACCACGTACTCGCACTCGGACATGGCCGTCAGCGCGTCCGCCACGGACTCCACGTCGCCCTCGACGTTGACGCCGACCATCGCCTGTCTGCGGAAGCCCACGGTGAGCGGGTCCGTGACGGCGACGATCTGCATCACGCCCTGGTCGAGCAGCTTCTGGACGCGCTGGCGCACGGCCGCCTCGGACAGGCCGACGGCCTTGCCGATGGCGGCGTACGGCCGGCGGCCGTCTTCCTGGAGCTGTTCGATGATCGCGAGGGAGACGGCGTCCAGCTGCGGCGAGCTGCCGTTTCTGGACTCGCGGGAAGACTCGCGGTGCTCCCGCGAGCCCTTCTGGTCTGCGCTTCGACTGGCCACGAGCTCACTGTGCACGAGGTCTCGACAGTTCCGCAAGCCTCGATCGATGAAATCCGTTGTTTCGGTAGCTGACTCCTGCGAATTCCGCACGATCGAAGGGAGCGGGGGTGTTGAAAACGTGGGTCGGCCGACTAGGGTGGGTGTCTCAAGTACTGGACATCCGAACTGGAGGGCCGGCAGTGAGCACCGAGCTGGGACGGCTGCGCAAGCTACGCAACTACATCGCCGGTGAGTTCCGGGACGCCGCCGACGGACGGACCACCGAGGTGGTCAACCCCGCGACGGGCGAGGCGTACGCGACCGCTCCGCTGTCCGGGCAGGCGGACGTGGACGCCGCGATGGCGGCGGCCGCTGAGGCCTTCCCCGGCTGGCGCGACACCACGCCCGCCGAGCGCCAGAAGGCCCTGCTGAAGATCGCGGACGCTTTCGAGGAGCGCGCCGAGGAACTGATCGCGGCCGAGGTGGAGAACACGGGCAAGCCGGTCGGGCTGACCCGCTCCGAGGAGATCCCGCCGATGGTCGACCAGATCCGCTTCTTCGCGGGTGCGGCGCGGATGCTCGAGGGCCGCTCGGCCGGTGAGTACATGGAGGGCCTGACCTCCATCGTGCGCCGTGAGCCGGTCGGTGTCTGCGCGCAGGTCGCTCCGTGGAACTACCCGATGATGATGGCCGTGTGGAAGTTCGCCCCGGCGATCGCGGCGGGCAACACGGTCGTCCTGAAACCGTCCGACACCACCCCGGCGTCCACGGTGCTGATCGCGGAGATCCTCGGCGGAATCCTGCCGAAGGGCGTCTTCAACGTCATCTGCGGCGACCGCGAGACCGGCCGCATGATGGTCGAGCACGAGACCCCGGCGATGGCCTCCATCACCGGCTCGGTGCGCGCCGGCATCCAGGTCGCCGAGTCCGCCTCCAAGGACGTCAAGCGCGTCCACCTGGAGCTGGGCGGCAAGGCGCCGGTCGTGGTCTTCGAGGACACCGACATCGCCAAGGCCGTGGAGGACATCTCGGTCGCGGGTTACTTCAACGCCGGCCAGGACTGTACGGCCGCCACGCGCGTCCTCGTCCACGAGTCCATCCACGACGAGTTCGTCTCGGCGCTGTCCAAGGCCGCCGCCGAGACGAAGACCGGGCAGCCGGACGACGAGGACGTGCTGTTCGGCCCGCTCAACAACCCCAACCAGCTCAAGCAGGTCGAGGGCTTCATCGACCGTCTGCCCGCGCACGCGCGCGTGGAGACCGGCGGCAAGCGGGTCGGCGACAAGGGCTACTTCTACGCGCCGACCGTCGTCTCGGGCCTCAAGCAGGAGGACGAGATCATCCAGAAGGAGGTCTTCGGCCCGGTCATCACCGTGCAGTCCTTCACGGACGAGGACCAGGCGGTGCAGTGGGCCAACGGCGTCGAGTACGCGCTCGCCTCCTCCGTGTGGACCAAGGACCACGGCCGCGCCATGCGGATGTCCAAGAAGCTCGACTTCGGCTGCGTCTGGATCAACACGCACATCCCGCTGGTCGCCGAGATGCCGCACGGCGGCTTCAAGAAGTCCGGCTACGGCAAGGACCTGTCGGCGTACGGCTTCGACGACTACACGCGGATCAAGCACGTGATGACGTCGCTGGACGCGTAGTCACCCGAGCACGCTGCTTGCGGCCCCGGACGGTCGGTTTCCGTCCGGGGCCGCTCGTGCGTCTGCAAGTGGGTTTCGCACCCGGCAGCTTTTTGAACATGTTCAAGAACGGGCGTAGAGTGCGCTCATGAGCGACAGAGCCGCCCTTGAGAAGGGCATTCGCGCGTGGCTGGTCTTCTTCGTCGTGTGTCTGGTGCTCAGCGGCGCCACGGCCTTTCCTCTGGTGCACGAACTGCGCTGGACCGAGGACCTGCTGCGGGCGCTGTCCGTGGGGGAGTACCTGCCCGGTCTGACGGAGTGGATCGAGCGGGTCCGGGCCGGGCTCGACGAGGCCGATGCGGATTACCCGTTCCTGCTCTACGGCACGGACTGGCTGGCCTTCGCGCACCTGGTGATCGCGGTCGCTTTCCTCGGGCCGTACCGCGATCCGGTCCGCAACATCTGGGTCGTCGAGTTCGGCATGATCGCCTGCGCGGGCATTGTTCCGCTCGCCCTGATCTGCGGACCGATCCGCCAGATCCCCTTCTGGTGGTCGGTGATCGACATGTCCTTCGGGGTGCTCGGGGTGATTCCGCTGTACATCGTGCGGCGGAAGATCAAGCGGCTGGAGGCTCTCGGTCCGCGTCCGGTACCGGTGCCGGCGGCTTAGCCGCCGTCTGCGCTGTCCGGTGGTCCGCGCAGAAAAGTGTTATCCGCAAGTCCTTCACACCGTCTCCGTCTGTGATCCCCGGCATAGCCAAGATCCCGGTCCTACCTGAGAGGGTGCGTGCGGAACATCAGCGATCCCAGGCGTCGAGAGGCCACCGTGGACAGTCAGCACTGGCGCGCCACCATCACGGCGGCGCAGTCCGGCGACCGGCAGGCGCTGGACGAGCTGGTCGCGGGCTGGCTGCCCCTGGTCTACAACATCGTGGGCCGGGCCCTGAACGGTCACGCCGACGTCGACGACGTCGTCCAGGAGACCATGCTGCGCGCGGTCGACAACCTCGGCTCGCTGCGCGACCCGGACAGCTTCCGGTCCTGGCTGGTGGCGATCGCCATGCGGCAGATACGCGATCGCGCCCGGCGCCGGACCCCGGACCGGCTGGAGGAGGCGGCGGCCTCCGACTTCGCCGAACTGACCGTGCTGCGGCTCCAGTTGGAGGGGCAGCGGCGTGAGGTCGCCGAGGCCGTGCGGTGGCTCGACGACGAGGACCGGCAACTGCTGTCGCTGTGGTGGCTGGAGGTCGCGGGTGAACTGACCCGGCGCGAACTGGCCGCAGCCGTCGGCATCACCCGGCAGCACGCCGCCGTGCGCGTGCAGCGGATGAAGGAGCGCCTGGAGACCTCGCGCGGCATCGTCCGCGCCCTGGACGGCGCCTGCCCCGACCTGCGCGAGCTGACCGGCCGCTGGGGCGGCCGGCCCGACTCGGTGTGGCGCAAGCGGCTGGCCCGGCACATCCGGGGCTGCGGCTACTGCGGCGACACCCCCGAGACGGTCGTACCGGCGGAACGCCTCCTGGTCGGCATCGCGCTCGTCCCGCTGCCCGTCGGGTTCACACTGTCGCTCGCCTTCGGCGGCAAGACGGCCGTGGCCGCCGGCTCCGCCGGGTGGTCCGCCAAACTGCTGGGCGCGCTCACCAAGCCGGCCGTCGCGATGACCGCCGGCGCGACGATCGTGGCGGGCGGCGCCTACGTCGTCACCCAGCCGCAGGACGCCCCGCCTCCCCGGGCCGCGGTCACCCCCACGGCGACGGCCGGCTCCGAACCGCCGCCCTCCGCCTCGCCCACCCCCACGCCCTCCCCGTCGGCGACGAAGAAGGCCGACCTGTACGGCTCGGTCGTCGACGCCGTCGACCGCGCCCCCGACCCGGATGCCCGGCCCGCCGACCTGCCCCGCCGCCCCGAGTCCGGCGTCACCAGCACCGGCGGCCCGCGGGCCGTCATGCAACACCGTGGCGACAGCGTGACGCTGAGCGGCCGGGGCTATGTCCTGGTCCGCTGGCAGATCTCGCCGCACGCCCGGCCCGGCGGGGTGGTCATGCCGACCTGGACCGGCCTGAAGGGCAAGCTGTTCCACGTGGCCTCCGGCGGCTCGCGCCGCATGGACGACCCGCTGCCCGGCGCCCCGAACGGCTACGCCACCGGTATGGGCGGCCCGGACATCGGATACGCGGTGCTGCCGCCCGGCACCCAGCAGATGTGGCAGAACGAGTACTTCTACGTCGACGGCAGCGTCACCCTCACCCAGAACGAACGCGGCTGCGACTACGGCATCGCCGTCTTCCCGTCGAGTTGGCAGGCCGTGGACAAGGACATCAACGAGGGCCCCGATCAGGGCGCGATCCGCTACGGGCTCGTCCGCGACACCGGCACGGACAGCGCGCCGGTGCCGCAGTACGTCACGCGTTCGGCCCCGGCCGATCCGGCGACGGTCCCGCAGCGCTCGCGCGTGTAGCGCACAGCACGTCGATGCGGTTGGTCGTGATCGAGTCCACCCCCGCGTCCAGCAGCCGTCGCATGGAGCGGCGCGTGTCGGGGGTCCAGACGGACAGCAGGTAGCCGTCGCGGTGAACACGGTCGGCGAGGGGGCGGTCCACCAGTGAGAAGCGGTAGTTGAGCCAGCGCGGGCGGATCGCCTCCAGCAGGACGGGCCGGGGCGGGGCCAGGGTCGTCCAGGTGAGGGCGATCTCGGCGGCCGGGTCCGCCGCGCGCACGGCGAGCATGGCGTCGGCGCCCGCGCAGTAGTAGACGCGGTCCGCCGCCCCGGCCTGCCGTACGGCGTCCATCACCCGCCGCACCGCACGCACGTCGGGCGAGCCGGGCAGGTCGATCATCACCCGGTGGCCGTCGGTCGCGGCCAGCGCCTCCGTCAGGGCCGGAACCCCGCCGGCGGTCAGCCCGCGCAGCTCCTCCCAGGACAGCGCGAGCACCGGCCGCTCCTGCTCCCAGAGCCGCTTCAGCGTCCTGTCGTGCAGCAGCACCGGCACGCCGTCCCGGGTGAGCCGTACGTCGATCTCCACCGCGTCCGCGCCCCGGTCGAGCGCGGAACGCAGCGAGGCGACGGTGTTCTCGCGGTGGCGGTAGGGGTCGCCACGGTGGGCCACGGCGGTCATGAGCCGCCCGGGGCGCTCGGGGCGCTCGATGGAGGGCGTCACCGGTCGAGCCACCCGGCGGTGTACGTGTCGATCTCCTCCTTGATCCGGTCCTTGCCCGCCGCGTCCAGGAAGGACGCCTCGACGGCGTTCTTCGCCAGGTCGGCCAGGCCCCGCTCGTCGAGGTCGAGCAGCCGGGCGGCGACCGCGTACTCGTTGTCGAGGTCGGTGCCGAACATCGGCGGGTCGTCGGAGTTGATCGTGACGACGATCCCGGCCTCGGCGAACTCCCTGATCGGGTGCTCGTCGAGGGTGCGGACCGCGCGCGTGGCGATGTTGGAGGTCGGGCACACCTCCAGCGGGATCCGGTGCTCGGCGAGGTGGGCGAGGAGCTTCGGGTCCTGCGCGGAGCTGGTGCCGTGGCCGATGCGCTCGGCCCGCAGATGCGTGAGGGCGTCCCACACCGTCTCCGGACCGGTGGTCTCACCGGCGTGCGGTACCGAGTGCAGCCCGGCGGCGATCGCCCGGTCGAAGTACGGCTTGAACTGCGGACGCGGCACGCCGACCTCGGGCCCGCCCAGACCGAAGGAGACCAGGCCCTCCGGGCGCAGCCGGTCCTCGGTGGCGAGCCGGGTCGTCTCCTCGGCGGCTTCGAGCCCCGCCTCGCCGGGGATGTCGAAGCACCAGCGCAGCACGGTCCCGAAATCCGCCTCGGCGGCCTTGCGGGCGTCCTCGATCGCGTCCATGAAGGCGCGCTCGTCGATGCCGCGGCGCGTGGAGGAGAACGGGGTGATGGTCAGCTCGGCGTACCGCACCTGCTGCCGGGCCAGGTCACGGGCCACCTCGTAGGTCAGCAGCCGGACGTCCTCCGGGGTGCGGATCAGGTCGACGACCGACAGGTACACCTCGATGAAGTGGGCGAAGTCGGTGAAAGAAAAGTAGTCGACCAGGGCCCCGGGGTCGGTCGGAACCTTCGAGTCGGGATGCCGGGCGGCCAGCTCGGACACGATCCGGGGGGAGGCGGAGCCCACGTGGTGCACATGCAGTTCGGCCTTGGGCAGCCCGGCGACGAAGGTTGTGAGGTCGCGCGGGGCACGGGGGTCGACGAGATGCTCGGTCAAGGGTTCCTCCCCGGAACGGCGCCCCTGTCGGCACACGGCGGGAGGGACGCGGGTGATCGGCTGATCGATGAATCGGGTCTCATCGTAGGCTCTGGAGCAGAGCCCCTGAGGGGGGCGGGGCACTGTGCGACCAGCCTCAACGCAACCCGCGCTGCGGCACGCACCGAACGGCCCCGTAGCATGGCGGCACGATCGACCCAGGGGGATGCACCATGACCGACTCGACGCAGCCAGGCGGAGGCGGCGCCCACGACCCGTGGGCGCCCCCGGAGGACCGGCCGTCACTCGACAAGGACCAGCCCCCCACCGCGGGGCCGCCCTCCGTGCACGACCAGGCCACGGTCACCTCGATGCCGAGCGTGGGTTTCACCCCGCCCACCGGCACGCCACAGTTCGGCACCTCCAACACCGGCGCTGTCCCGCCCCCGCCCGCCGCCCCCACCGGCCCGGGAGCAACCGGCGGCTACGGCTACCCCGGCTACCCCCAGGCGGGCTACGGTTGGCCCGGCGTGCCCATGGCGCCGCAGAACGGCATGGGCATCGCGGCGATGGTGCTGGGCATCGTCTCCTGCACGCTCTTCTGTCTGTACGGCGTGGTCTCCCTGGTCACCGGCATCCTCGCCGTCGTCTTCGGCATCAAGGGCCGCAAGCGCGCCGAGGCCGGAGTGGCCACCAACCACGGTCAGGCCCAGGCCGGCCTGATCATGGGCATCATCGGGATCGTCCTCGGCATCGCGGTGATCGTCCTGATAGCCGTCGGCATCACGGCCGCGATCAACGGCGGCGATCCGTACGACGACGACCCGTACTACGGCGCGATCGCCCCGGTGGCCACCGCCCCGTCCCACCACTGAAACAGCCGTACTGCGCGGCGGACTTGGGCCACTACGATTCCCTGGTCTGACAACGAGGGGAGATCGTCCATGTCCAACACCAACCCCACGCCAGGTGGGTTCGGACCGCCGTCCCAGGCCCCGCTGCAGCCGGCCCCGGGATACGGCTATCCGCAGCAGGGCGGCCCCGGCTACGGCTACCCCCAGGGCAGCCCCGGCTACCCGGCCGCGCCGCCCGCGGGCTACCCCCAGGCGCCCGGCTACACGATGCCCGCGCAGCCGAGCAACGGCATGGGAACCACGGGTCTGGTGCTGGGCATCATCGGCGTGGTGTGCAGCGTGACCTTCCTGCTGTGGTTCTTCGGCGTGATCCTGGGCATCCTGGCGATCATCTTCGGCGCCATCGGCCGGGGCAAGGCCACCCGAGGTGAGGCCACCAACAAGGGCGCGGCGACCGCCGGACTGGTCTGCGGCATCATCGCCACCGTGATCCTGCCGTTGCTGGGCTTCCTGCTCTTCGCCAGCATCATGGGCGGGCTCGGCTCGGCTGCCTGAAGCTGCGGCACGGGGGCC
Organism: Streptomyces sp. NPDC052064; assembly: GCF_055585925.1. NCBI lineage: Bacteria > Bacillati > Actinomycetota > Actinomycetes > Kitasatosporales > Streptomycetaceae > Streptomyces > Streptomyces sp. NPDC052064. The sequence goes on along the minus strand of NZ_JBVJJE010000008.1, from coordinate 103,300 downwards.
GGTCCCACCGGGCCGGCCTCCCGCTCATGCCCCGCTTACGCCCGGCGCAGCCGCTCCCGCGCCTCCATCAGCGCGAAGCCCAGCAGGTTCGGCCCCCGCCACCGCTCCGGATCAGCCGCAGCCTCGTCGTCCGCGGCCAGTCCGATGCCCCACACCCGGTCCACGGGGCTCGCCTCGACCAGCACCCGGTCACCGGTGCTCAGCAGGAACTCCCGCAGCCTGGGATGCGCCCCGAACTTGTGGACGCTGCCCTCCACGACGATCCGGAACCGCTCCCGCTGCCATATCGCCTCGTCGAACCCGCGCACCAGCCGCCCGGCCTTCTTCGCCTCGGCGGGACGCCCGGCGGCAAGCACGGCACGCCCCGCCGTCGCGTCCTCGAACAGCCGGGCCTTGCCCGCCATCATCCAGTGCTCGGCCGTCGCGTACTCCACGCCGTCCACCGTGAACGGCGCCGGCCACCACTGGCTCAGGCAGCTCGCCCCGATCCGGCCGTCCGGCCGCGGCCGGTGCCCCCAGAAGTGCAGATACCTGATCTTCGCGCCGGCGCGGGACGCCCCGATCAGGGCGTCCCGGGAGCCGATCGCCCCCGTGATCTCCTCCATGCACGCGAGTCTGGCACCCACCACTGACACAGCGTCCTGCCTTTTCCTGGCGGACTCGACACCTGGTCGACAGATTCCGTCGCGTAACCAAAAATCAACAACGGAATCCCTTGTTGGAGTGGCATCCCTCTGTCAGGATCGGCACTCAAATCGAGCCTGAGCCACGCCGGCCCCGCCACGGGGACACGGAGGAGAGCGACATGCACAACCCGGGCAACGCCACCCCGGACCGATTCCCGGCCGAGGAGCGCTTCGAGGAGGGCGCGCAGTACATCGCCGGTCGCCTGACCAGGGGCACCTCCGGCCGCACGCACGCGGTCGTCGACCCTTCGTCGGGCGAGGAGGTGCTCCGCTACGGACTGGCGGGCACGGCCGACGTCGACCGGGCCGTCGCAGCCGCCCGCGAGGCATTCCCGGGCTGGGCGGGAGCCACGCCGGGCGAGCGTTCCGACGCCCTGCACCGGTTCGCCGCGGTCCTGGCCGACCGCGCCGAGGACTTCGCCCGCGCCGAGTCGCTCCAGTGCGGCAAGCCGCTGAAGCTGAGCCGGGAGTTCGACGTCCCGGGGACGATCGACAACACCGCCTTCTTCGCCGGTGCCGCCCGGCTTCTCCAGGGCCAGTCCGCCGGTGAGTACTCCGGGGACCACACGTCGTACATCCGGCGCGAGCCCATCGGCGTCGTCGGCTCCATCGCGCCCTGGAACTACCCCCTCCAGATGGCCGCCTGGAAGATCCTCCCGGCGATCGCCGCGGGCAACACCATCGTCCTCAAGCCCGCCGAGCTCACCCCGCTGACCTCGCTGCTCTTCGCCCGGGCGGCCACGGACGCCGGGATCCCGGACGGCGTCGTCAACATCGTCACCGGCACCGGCAGGGAGGCCGGAGAGCACCTCGTCGGCCACCCGGACGTGGCCATGACGTCCTTCACCGGCTCCACCGCCGTCGGCAGGCGCGTCGCGGAGATCGCCACCGCCACCGTCAAGCGCCTCCACCTGGAGCTCGGCGGCAAGGCGCCCTTCGTGGTCTTCGACGACGCCGACCTGGAGGCCGCCGCCCACGGCGCGGTCGCCGGCGCGCTCATCAACACCGGGCAGGACTGCACGGCCGCCACGCGCGCGTACGTGCAGCGACCGCTGTACGACGCCTTCGTGGAACGGACGGCCGCGCTCATGGAGACCGTCCGGCTCGGCGACCCCTTCGCCGCCGGTACCGACCTCGGCCCGCTGATCTCGCACGTCCAGCGCGACCGGGTCGCCGGTTTCGTCGACCGGGCACGGGCCTACGCGCGCGTGGTGACCGGCGGCGAGGCTCCCGAGGGCGAGCTCGCCAAGGGCGCCTACTACCGGCCCACCCTCATCGCCGACGCCGCCCAGGACAGCGAGGTCGTCCAGTCCGAGATCTTCGGACCGGTCCTGGTCGCGGTGCCCTTCGACACCGACGACGAGGGCATCGCGCTCGCCAACGACACCCCCTATGGGCTCGCCGCCTCCGCCTGGAGCCGGGACGTGTACCGGGCGAACCGGGCCACGCGCGACATCAAGGCCGGGTGTGTGTGGGTCAACGACCACATCCCGATCATCAGCGAGATGCCGCACGGCGGCTACAAGTCCTCCGGCTACGGCAAGGACATGTCCGTGTACTCGTTCGAGGAGTACACCCAGATCAAGCACGTCATGTTCGACAACACCGCGGTGGCCGCGAAGGACTGGCACCGCACCGTCTTCGGGGACCGATAGTCGTATGCAGGCCGCCTGACCAACGGCCGCCCACCCTCCGAAAGGGCACCACGCGCATGGAGCAGTACGAGCCCGACCGCCTGTCCCCGGCCCAAGTGGCCGCCATGCGGCGCAGTTTCAGGAACGGCAGGGCCGCCCTCACCCGGCGGTCGCTGCTGCGCGCCTCCGCGGGCGGGGCGCTCGCGGCCGGCGGACTCGGGACGCTGAGCGCCTGTGGCATCCCGGCGGCGGGCCAGTCGCAGGGCGGCGTCTCCGCAGAGGACCGCTCGGCCAGGGAGAAGACGGTGAACTTCTCCAACTGGACCGAGTACATGGACGTCGACGACAGCAACAAGCACCACCCGACGCTGGAGCAGTTCACCGAACGCACCGGCATCAAGGTCAAGTACACCGAGGACATCAACGACAACAACGAGTTCTTCGGCAAGATCAAGCCGCAGCTCGCCGCGGGCCAGGACACCGGCCGTGACCTCATCGTCCTCACCGACTGGCTGGCCGGGCGCCTCATCCGCCTGGGCTGGGTGCAGAAGCTCGACCCGGCCAACCTGCCGCACGCCTACGCCAACCTGTCGGCCCAGTTCCGCAACCCCGACTGGGACCCGGGCCGCGCCTACTCGTACGTCTGGCAGGGCATCTCCACCGTCATCGCGTACAACAAGAAGGCCCTCGACGGCGTCGAGGTGAAGTCGATATCCGACCTGCTGGACAACCCCAAGCTCAAGGGGCGGGTGGGCTTCCTGTCGGAGATGCGCGACAGCGTCGGCATGACGCTGCTCGACATGGGCAAGGACCCGGCCGACTTCACCGCCGACGACTACGACGCGGCCATCGCCCGCCTCCAGAAGGCCGTCGACAAGGGCCAGATCCGCCGCTTCACCGGCAACGACTACACCTCGGACCTGACCAGCGGCGACTTCGCGGCCTGCGTCGCCTGGGCCGGTGACGTCGTCCAGCTCAAGGCGGACAGTCCCGACATCGACTTCCTCATCCCGGACAGCGGATACATGACGTCGACCGACAACCTGCTGATCCCCAACAAGGCCCGTCACAAGACGAACGCCGAGCGGCTCATCGACTTCTACTACGAGCCGAAGCCGGCCGCCGAACTCGCCGCGTACATCAACTACGTGTGCCCCGTCGACGGTGTGAAGGCCGAGCTGGCGAAGATCGACGAGGACGCGGCGAACAACCCGCTGATCATCCCCGACAAGGCCATGGCAGCCAAGTCGCACGCCTTCCGCTCGCTGAGTCCGAAGGAAGAGACCGATTTCGAAGCGAAGTTCGCGAAGCTGACGGGGGCGTGACCCAAGATGACGAACAAGACGGACCCCACCGGCGACGTCCGCCTCACGGGCATAGCCAAGACCTACGGCGCCTTCACCGCCGTCCATCCGCTCGACCTGACCGTGCCGCAGGGCTCCTTCTTCGCCCTGCTCGGCGCCTCCGGCTGCGGCAAGACCACCACCCTGCGCATGATCGCCGGCCTGGAGGAACCTTCCTCCGGGACGGTGTCGCTGGGCGGCCAGGACGTGACCGCGCTCCCGCCGTACAAGCGGCCCGTGAACACGGTCTTCCAGTCGTACGCCCTCTTCCCGCACCTCGACATCTTCGAGAACGTCGCCTTCGGCCTGCGCCGGCGCGGCATCAAGTCGGTGAAGAAGCAGGTCGGGGAGATGCTCGACCTGGTGCAGCTCGGCGAGCAGGCCCGTAAGAAGCCGCACCAGCTCTCCGGCGGCCAGCAGCAGCGCGTCGCCGTGGCCCGGGCGCTGATCAACCACCCCAAGGTGCTCCTCCTCGACGAGCCGCTCGGCGCCCTCGACCTCAAGCTGCGCCGTCAGATGCAGCTGGAGCTCAAGCGCATCCAGACCGAGGTCGGCATCACCTTCATCCACGTCACGCACGACCAGGAGGAGGCCATGACCATGGCCGACACGGTCGCCGTGATGAACGCGGGCCGCGTCGAACAGCTCGGCTCGCCGGCCGACCTCTACGAGAACCCGCGCACGACCTTCGTCGCCAACTTCCTCGGCACATCGAACTTCATCGAGGCCGAGGTCGACTCGAAGAGCGGCGGGGAGATCGTGCTGAAGGCGGGCGGCGGCAAGCTCGTCCTGCCCGAGGCGCGGTGCGGAGCGCCCACGGCGACCGGCGGCAAGGTGCTGGTGGGCGTCCGCCCGGAGAAGATCTCCCTCATCCACGCGGACGACGCCGGCGAGATACCCGAGGGCCGCAACCGCATCACCGGCCGGATAGCCGACTCCAGCTTCATCGGCGTCTCGACGCAGTACGTCGTCGACAGCCCGGTCTGTGCCGACTTCGAGGTCTACGCCCAGAACATCGACCGCGACCCGCGACTCGTGCCCGGCGCCGAGGTCGTCCTGCACTGGAACCCGGCCCACACCTTCGGCCTGGACGCGGCCCAGTCGGTATTCGACGGGACAGAGGGCTCCGCCGGAGTGGAAGAGGCGGCCTGATGTCGACACTCACCGAGGCGCCACCGCCGCTCGCACCGGAAGCACCCGAGCCGAAACCCCCGAAGCGAAGGGGCCGCTGGACCCCGTACTGGCTGCTGCTCCCCGGCATCCTCTGGCTGCTGGTGTTCTTCGCGCTGCCGATGATCTACCAGGCCTCCACGTCCGTGCAGACGGGCTCGCTCGAGGAGGGCTACGAGGTCACCTGGCACTTCGCCACCTACTGGGACGCGCTGTCCGCGTACTGGCCGCAGTTCGTCCGGTCCGTGCTCTACGCGGGCACCGCGACGATCCTGTGCCTGCTGCTCGGCTACCCGCTCGCGTATCTGATCGCCTTCCGGGCGGGCCGCTGGCGGAACCTGATCATGATCCTGGTGATCGCGCCGTTCTTCACCAGCTTCCTGATCCGCACCCTGGCCTGGAAGACGATCCTCGCGGACGGGGGCCCGCTCGTCGGCGCGCTCGACACGCTGCACGTCCTGGACGTCACCGACTGGCTCGGCTGGACCGCCGGCGACCGGGTCCTCGCCACGCCGCTCGCGGTGGTGTGCGGACTGACGTACAACTTCCTGCCGTTCATGATCCTGCCGCTCTACACCTCGCTGGAGCGCATCGACGGCCGGCTTCACGAGGCCGCGGGCGACCTGTACGCACGTCCCTGGACGACCTTCCGCAAGGTCACCTTCCCGCTCTCGATGCCGGGTGTCGTCTCCGGCACGCTGCTCACCTTCATTCCGGCGACCGGCGACTACGTCAACGCCGACCTTCTCGGCTCCACGGACACCCGCATGGTCGGAAACGTCATCCAGACGCAGTTCCTCAGAGTGCTCGACTATCCGACGGCCGCGGCACTCTCCTTCATCCTCATGGCGGCCATTCTTCTCATGGTCACCCTCTACATCCGCAGGTCCGGGACGGAGGATCTGGTCTAAATGCCCTTCGTCAACTGGCTCAAGAGAAATCTCGTCGTCATCGCGGGACTGCTGACGCTCGCCTATCTCCTGCTGCCGAACATCATCGTGACGGTGTTCTCCTTCAACAAACCGAAGGGGCGCTTCAACTACGAATGGCAGCGGTTCTCCCTGGACGCCTGGAAGGACCCGTGCGGGGTCTCCGACCTGTGCGGCTCGCTGTCGGTCAGCCTCCAGATCGCGTTCTGGGCGACGCTCGGCGCCACGCTCCTCGGCACGCTGATCGCCTTCGCACTGGTCCGCTACCGGTTCCGCGCCCGCGGCGCCGTGAACTCGCTGATCTTCCTGCCGATGGCGATGCCCGAGGTCGTCATGGCCGCCTCGCTGCTCACCCTGTTCCTCAACATGGGCGCCCAGCTGGGCTTCTGGACGATCCTCATCGCGCACATCATGTTCTGCCTGAGCTTCGTGGTCACGGCCGTCAAGGCGCGCGTGATGTCGATGGACCCAAAACTGGAAGAGGCGGCGCGGGACCTGTACGCGGGCCCGTTCCAGACCTTCGTCCGGGTCACCCTGCCGATCGCGGCGCCGGGAATCGCGGCAGGGGCCATGCTCGCCTTCGCCCTCTCCTTCGACGACTTCATCATCACCAATTTCAACGCCGGCTCGACCGTCACCTTCCCCATGTTCGTCTGGGGCTCGGCACAGCGCGGAACGCCCGTTCAGATCAATGTCATCGGCACGGCCATGTTCATCGTCGCCGTGCTGTTCGTCCTGGCTTCCATGGCCGTCGGTAATCGCCGCAACAGACAAAAGGCATAACCGTAGGGAGTTGAAATCATGGCCCCGAGCGCCATGAATCAGTGGACCCGTTCGCTTTCCGACGCCCAGCCGGTCCCGTACTGGCTGGACGACCCCGGCCGGCCCCGCCCCGAATCCGCCCTCACCACCTCCGAGACCTGCGATCTGCTGGTCGTCGGCGGCGGCTACAGCGGACTGTGGACGGCGCTGATCGCCAAGGAACGCGACCCGCGGCGGGACGTGGTGCTGGTGGAGGGCCGCGAGGTGGGCTGGGCCGCCTCGGGCCGCAACGGCGGATTCTGCGCCGCCTCCCTCACCCACGGCCTGCCCAACGGCCTCGCCCGCTGGCCGGAGGAGATCCACAAGCTCCAGGAGCTGGGCGTCCGCAACCTCGACGCGATCGAGGCGGCGGTCGCCCGGCACTCCATCGACTGCGACTTCGAACGCACCGGCGAGATCAATGTCGCCACCGAGCCGTACCAGGCGGCGGAACTGCGCGACTGGCACGAGGAGACGTCCCGCCGGGGCCTCGCCGGGGGCGTCGAGTTCCTGGACGCCGAGGCGGTCCGGGAGCAGGTGAACTCACCGACCTTCCAGGCGGGTCTGTGGGACCGCAGGGGCGTGGCGATGCTGCACCCGGCGAAGCTGGCCTGGGGGCTCAAGCAGGCGTGCGTGAAGCTGGGAGTCCGCGTCTACGAGCACACCCCCGCGCTGACGCTGAAGCCGTACGGCGCCGGCATGGCCGTACGCACCCCCTACGGCCGGATTCGCGCCCGCCGGGTCGCCCTCGGCACGAACATCTTCCCGAACCTGGTCAGACGGGTCCGCTCGTACACGGTCCCGGTCTACGACTACGCGCTCATGACCGAGCCGCTCACCGCCGGCCAACTGGCGTCGATCGGCTGGAAGAACCGCCAGGGCCTCGGGGACAGCGCCAACCAGTTCCACTACTTCCGCCTGTCCGCCGACAACCGCATCCTCTGGGGCGGCTACGACGCGATCTATCCCTACGGCGGCCGCGTCCGCGCCGAGTACGACGACCGCCCGGAGACCTACGCCAAGCTCGCCGGGCACTTCTTCAGCTGCTTCCCGCAACTGGAGGGCGTCCGCTTCACGCACGCCTGGGGCGGCGCGATCGACACCTGCTCGCGCTTCTCGGCGTTCTTCGGCACCGCCCACCAGCAGAAGGTCGCGTACGCGGCGGGCTACACGGGCCTGGGCGTCGGCGCGACGCGCTTCGGCGCCGAGGTGATGCTGGACCTGCTGTCCGGCGAGCGCACGGACCGCACGGAACTGCACATGGTCCGCAAGAAGCCCCTGCCCTTCCCGCCGGAGCCCTTCGCCTGGACGGGCATCGCCCTCACCAAGTGGTCCCTGGCCCGCGCGGACGCCCAGGGCGGCCGCCGCAACCTGTGGCTGCGCACGATGGACCGGCTGGGCCTGGGCTTCGACAGCTGAACCAGCACGGCGTGAGACGGTTCACTCCAACGAGGGGCCGAAACCCGCGTAATGACCGCAAGGAGACCTCCCTCTACCTCGTGACGCCCTCCGGACGCCCCGCGCGTTCGCGAGATTCACGAGTGAGAAGGAGGTCTTCGGCGACGCACACACGGGGTTCTTCGTGCCGCCGGGCACCGCGGCCCGCCGGCTCGGCACGGGCTTCCGCGCGGCGGGCACCGGCACCTGGATCGTCGTGCCGTACCCGGGCCGTTCCTCACCCGGCGGAGTCCGCCGGCTCGTGCCTCCGGACGGCTCGGGCACGCTGACGGACCCGGCCCTGCCGGAACTGGCGATGCACGAGGCGGCGGGGCCGGCCACGGAGAACGACGCTTCGGACCAATACGCCTAGCGGGGCCGCTCGGGTGGCGTCGGCCGCCTGAGGGACAGCCACAGCGACGACAGCAGCACCGCACTCAGACACCAGCCGGCCACCACGTCCAGTGGCCAGTGGTAGCCGCGGCGGACCAGGCCGTAGCTCGCGCCGAGTACGAGGACGAGGCAGGTGGTGACCAGGGCGCGGCGGCCGAGGGGCGTGCGGAGCCGGGGGAGCAGCAGCAGGGTCGCGCAGCCGTAGGCGATGGCGGCCGTGGCGGTGTGGCCCGAGGGGTAGTAGCCGGTGCCGGGCGGGACGGCCGGGGTGCCCGGGCGGTCCGTGAGTTCCTTGAGCGGGATGATCAGTGCCGGGAGCAAGGCCATGAGCAGGGCCGCGACGGCCACCGGCTGCCACCAGCGGTCGCTGCCGCTGCGGCGGGTCCGTAGCGCGACGTACCCGAGTGCGACGGCGAGGACCGGGACCGCGACCTGGACGTTGCCGAGGTCGGAGAGGAACTCGGAGAGACCGTCCGGGTGGACGAGGCCGCGGCTGACGCGCTCGTCGAGGCGGACGAGCGGGCCGTCGGCGACGACCTGCCAGGTGATCAGGGCGAAGAGCAGGGCGGGAAGGCCGAACAGGAGGGTCGGGGTGCCCGGGCGTGTGCTCCTGGCCCGCGTGGCGGACGTGGCGCGTTCCTCGTTCGCGGGGATCGGCATGGGGCACAGCTTGGCACGAGCACAGACGTCCACACGCGGCTCTGCGGATCACGTGAATCACCCGTCCCACGACGACGGCCGCTTCGACCACTGCCCGTGGCTCTGCGCCGAGCAGGCATCCGAGGGGCGGCGGCCGGTACAGGAGCAGCGGCGGAAACGGCTGCTCGGGCGGGCGGGATCGGGGTCAGTACGCATCGGTGAGGGAGCGAGAGCCCGCCGGGCACCAGGGACGGCGCCGCCCCCTGTCGGCGGGCTTCCGTTCCCATGACTTCGAAGCCGTCTGCCTGCCCTCGCCGGCGTCCTGAGCTGTCGCCCGCGCGGCATCCACCGCCCGGGAACCCGCTCTGCCGGGCTGAATTGTCAGTGCCGGGTGGAAGCATGCCCGGCATGACCGAACCGAATCCGAAAGCCGACCTGCTCCGCTATCTCCAGGACGCCCGGGACGCCCTGCTCTGGAAGCTCGAAGGACTTTCCGAGTACGACGTCCGCCGCCCTCTCACACCAACCGGAACCAATCTGCTGGGACTGGTCAAGCACATTGCCGGGGTGGAGCTGGGGTACTTCGGCGACACGTTCGGACGGCCGTACTTCATCGAGGAACCGCCGTCCTGGTGGTATACGGAGGACGCCGAACCCAACGCGGACATGTGGGCCACCGCGGACGAGTCGCGCGAGCAGATCACCGCGCTCTACCACGCGGCGTGGGAGCACTCGAACCGCACGATCGAGACGCTGGCGCTGGACGCGACCGGGCGCGTCCCGTGGTGGCCCGAGGAGCGACGGGAGGTGACGCTGCACCACATCCTGGTGCGGGTGCTCGCCGACACGCACCGGCACGCCGGCCACGCCGACATCGTGCGCGAACTCATCGACGGCAGCGTCGGGCTCACGCAGGGCACCGACAGCATCCCCGAAGGCGATCAGGGCTGGTGGGAGAACCACCGGCGCCGACTGGAGCGCGTCGCGCGGGAGGCCGATGACAGCTGACGCGGGTGGGCCGCAGAGAAGGAAGAGGGAGGTCGGCCGCCCCGGAACAGGGGGGGTGGTTCCGGGGCGGCCGAACGGACCGGAACGTCGCGCGCCCCGGGGGGTTTGGGGCGGGCGACTGTCCGATCGGTGAGGAGATCCAGAGCCTCAGGCTCCGGTTGTGTGCGCGAGGGCACGACCAGGTCGAAGCTGGGGAGGCCCCGGCCTGATGTCACCCACAGTCCCCTGTGGGCGGGGTGTATCTCTCATCTGGGTAGAACCTACGACAGGGGTTGGGCGGAGGACAGGCCGTAGGGCCCCCTGTCATCCACCTCGCACACCTTCTTCACACGCTCTGCCGCTCACCGCCCCCGGTAGCGGAACCGGAGCGGCTCACCTGCCCCGATACCGGCTCAGATGCGCGTGATCCGGCGCCGGGGCAGGTACGAAGCCGACGTCAGATACGCGCGAAGGCCTGCTCGATGATGTCGAGGCCCTCGTTCAGCAGGTCCTCGCCGATCACCAGCGGGGGCAGGAAGCGGAGCACGTTGCCGTAGGTGCCACAGGTCAGGACCAGCAGCCCCTCGGCGTGGCAGGCCTTGGCGAGCGCGGCGGTCGCCTCGGGGTTGGGCTCCTTCGTCGTACGGTTCTTGACCAGCTCGATGGCGATCATCGCGCCACGGCCACGGACGTCGCCGATGATGTCGAACTTGTCCTGCATGGCCGAGAGGCGTGCCTTCATCACGGACTCGATGTTCTTCGCCCTGGCGTTGAGGTCGAGCTCCTTCATGGTCTCGATCGAGCCCAGGGCGCCCGCGCAGGCGACCGGGTTGCCGCCGTAGGTGCCGCCCAGACCGCCGGCGTGCGCGGCGTCCATGATCTCGGCGCGCCCGGTCACGGCGGCGAGCGGCAGACCGCCGGCGATGCCCTTGGCGGTGGTGATCAGATCCGGGACGACGCCCTCGTCCTCACACGCGAACCACTGGCCCGTACGGCAGAAGCCGGACTGGATCTCGTCGGCGACGAAGACGATGCCGTGGTCGGAGGCGAACTTGCGGATCGCCGGCAGGAAACCCTTGGCCGGCTCGATGAAACCGCCCTCGCCGAGCACCGGCTCGATGATGACCGCGGCGACGTTCTCCGCGCCGACCTGCTTGCTGATCTGGTCGATGGCCTGCGCGGCGGCCTCGGGACCGGCGTTCTCGGGACCGGTCGGCCAGCGGTAGCCGTACGCCACGGGTACGCGGTACACCTCGGGCGCGAACGGCCCGAAGCCGTGCTTGTACGGCATGTTCTTGGACGTCAGCGCCATGGTCAGGTTGGTCCGCCCGTGGTAGCCGTGGTCGAACACCACGACGGCCTGCCGCTTCGTGTACGACCGCGCGATCTTCACGGCGTTCTCGACGGCCTCGGCGCCGGAGTTGAACAGCGCGCTCTTCTTGGCGTGGTCACCCGGGGTCAGCTCGGCGAGCGCCTCGGCGACCTCGACGTACCCCTCGTACGGCGTGACCATGAAACAGGTGTGGGTGAAGTCGGCGAGCTGCGCCGACGCCCGGCGCACGACGGCCTCGGCGGAGGCACCGACGGAGGTCACGGCGATGCCCGACCCGAAGTCGATCAGGCGGTTGCCGTCGACGTCCTCGATGATCCCGCCACCGGCCCGCGCCGTGAACACGGGCAGCACGGACCCCACACCCTGCGCGACCGCGGCGGTACGGCGGGCCTGCAACTCCTGCGACTTCGGTCCGGGAATGGCGGTGACGACGCGACGCTCCTGCGGAAGTGCGGTCATGCGGGGCTCCTGGGGTGGTGCGGACGGGGGTGTACAGACACTTGGGTTCTTTTCTCGCAGGCTAGGGCGGGGGGAGGGGGGTGGGCATGCTCCATGTGGGCGTTGTCGAGGGGGCGGCTTGTCCGGGGTGGACATGGCGGTCTCGTGGGCTGGTGCCCACGCCCCGGCCGTGTAAGCGGTGAACTCCCCAGGGGAGGGCGTTAGATTGGCTCGCTGATGGTGGACGGAGCGGCTGGTCAGGGGGCAAGGGCGATGGACAGCGACGGGACGCAGGAGGCCCGGGGTACGCATGCGAACCCGGTGCCGCGTCCGGCGGGGCCGCCGGAGGTGCCCGCGGTGCCTCCGGATGGCCGCAGCGCGCCGCCGAACGGCCACAGCGCGCCGCCGGGCGGATCCGCCGTGCCGCCCCGGCCGACCCGGGCGCCCGGGGTGCCTCCGGTGCAGGACGGGTCCTCGTTCCTGACGTGGCTGCGCACGCCGCGGCCCGAGGCGCCGCCCGGCGTGTGGCGGTTCGGGCATCGGCCGCGGCCCGAGGAAGAGCCGGAGCGGATCCCGGGCCGGCAGCTGGTCAGTGGGGCGTTGATCGCCTTCCTCGTCGGCTGGCTGCTCTGGTCGCTGCTGTGGAACGGGTACCTCGGCAGCTGGTGGCTGCTGCCCCTTTACGCGATGATCCCCGAGTCCTGGGCCGAACCCCACAGCTTCACCGCCGTCGTGGTCGTCTACGCGTACTACACGGTGATCGCGCTCGTGATCATGGTCGGGGTCGGCCGACTCGGGCGGTGGGGCGAGCTTTGGCGGCGTTACGGTCCGCCCGCCTGGCGTCGGTCCGTGCCCGAGCACCAGCGGCCCCCCGCCCCGCCGGAGGACCCTGCGGAGTGGCCCGCCCTGCGCGCCGCAGGAGCCGTCGACGCCGCTGAGCGGCTTGCCGCCGACGCGCGGGTCGGACTCATGGGGGACGTCGACCACGCCCGGATCGCACGCGCGTGGCAGGGCGTGCGCAGCGGCCGGCACAGTCTGGCGACTTTCAGCGGCGCCGTGCTCCAGGACGGTGCCGCCGCCTGCCTGCACCCCTCCGGCGCCCGCGACCTGCCCACCCGGCTGGCCCGGCACGACCTGCTCACCGGGCAGGTGCGGCTCGGCGCGAGCGCCGACGACCCGCGCAATCCGTACGCCTACCGCGGCACCGGCCTCGCCCTCGGTCCGGAGCTGCTCGGCACCTCCCTGCTCGCCGTCGGCCCCGCCGGCTCCGGAAAGACCGGGGCCGTCGTGCGGCCGCTCGCCGAGTCGCTGTGTCTGCATGCTCTCGCCGGGCGGGCCGCTGTCGTCGTGGTCGGGGCGGCGGGGGCCGGGCTCGGGCCGGCCGATGCGTATGACGTCGTCGTGCGGATCGGGAACCAGGAGTCCGAGTACGACCTGGATCTGTACGGGGGGACCGGCGACCCGGACGAGGCCGCGGCCGTGCTCGCCGAGGCGCTGGTGGGGGATCTCGCCGATCCGCACCCGGGGAGCGACAGCCGGCGTTCCACGACCGTGCTCGCCCAGCTGCTCGGGCCGTTCCGGGCCGTGCACGGGCGTTTTCCGTCCGTGCCGGAGCTGCGGCAGCTGCTGGACGGGGCGCCGGGGCCGCTGGCCGCGCTGCGGCAGGGGCTTCAGGACGCCGGGCAGGAGTCGCTGCTGCGCGAACTGGACGCGCGCGAGCGGCAGATGGGGCAGCCGGGCGATGTCGGCGGGGTGCTCGCTGATCGGGTCGCGCTGCTCGACCGGCCCGCCTTCGCCTCCTTCTTCGACACGTCCGGGAGCACTCGGCCCTTCACTCTCAAGGCCCTCGACCATCCCGTGCGGGTGCGTGTCGACCTGCCCGAGCGCGGGCACGCCGACGCCTCTCGGATGCTGGCGCGGCTGGTGCTCGCGCAGTTCACGGCGAGTGTCGCCGTACGGGAGGACCGGTCGCTGTTCGCCTGTCTGGTGCTCGATGACGCGACCGGGGTGGTGACGCCCGAGGCCGTCCGCGGTATCCAGCGGCTGCGGTCCGGCAACGCCGGGGTCGTGCTGACCCTGCGGACGCTGGACGACGTGCCCCGGCCGCTGCGCGGGCCGCTGCTCGGGGCCACCGGCTGCCGGATGGCCCTGTCGGGGCTCACCCCGTGGGACGGGCAGGACTTCGCCGAGGTGTGGGGCAAGGAGTGGACCGAGGCCCGGGACGTCACCGACCGGCAGATCATCGCCGAGACGCCGGCGGGCAAGGCCGTGCACATGCTGCGCCGGGTGATCACCGGCAAGGCCCCGACCGCGCGGGCGGTGACCGTACGGCAGGTCGAGCGGGAGCGCTGGTCCGCCTCCGAGCTGGCGCACGGGGTGCCGGCCGGGCACGCGGTGCTGTCGCTGACCGACGTCAAGGGCGAGCACGCGCCACCGCTGCTGGTGGATCTTCGGGGCTGACGTCTTCCGGGGCGGTGCGGGTACGCGAGGACCGTACGGTGAGGCAGAATCGTCACAGGTCGTTCATACGCGGCGGCCAAAAGAGCACAAAGATCACACAGCCCTGACGCAGACCTGAAGGCCTCATGCCCCCGACGCTCGCCTCGCTCGTCCACCACTCCGCGCTGAAACTCACCGTGCGGGCGGGCGAAGACCGCCTCGACGTGCCGGTCCGCTGGGCGCACGTCAGCGAGCTCGCCGACCCCGTGCCCTACATGGAGGGTGGGGAACTGCTGCTGATCACCGCGCTCAAGCTGGACGCCGAGGACCCGGAGGCCATGCGCCGCTACGTACGGCGGCTGGTCGGGGCCGGGGTGGTCGGGCTCGGCTTCGCCGTAGGCGTCAACTACGAGGAGATCCCCAAGGCGCTCCTCGACGCGGCCGGGGAGGAGGGCCTGCCACTGCTGGAGGTGCCGCGCCGCACGCCGTTCCTCGCCATCAGCAAGGCCGTGTCCGCCGCGATCGCCGCCGACCAGTACCGGGCCGTCACGGCCGGGTTCGCCGCCCAGCGCGAGCTGACCAGGCAGGCGCAGACGGGCGGGCCCGAGGGGCTGCTGTCCGCGCTGGCCTCGCAGGTCGACGGATGGGCCGCGCTGTACGACGCCTCGGGCGCCGTCGTCGCCACGGCACCGGAGTGGGCCGGGCGGCGGGCCGCGCGGCTCACCGGCGACGTGCAGCGGCTGCGGGAACGGCCCGCGCCCGCCTCGTCGGTGGTCGGCGGACCGGAGAACGAGGACCGGGTCGAACTGCACACCATCGGCACCGGCCGGCGTCCCCGGGCGGCCCTCGCCGTCGGCACGGCCGCCGCCCTCGGCACCGCCGAGCGCTACGCCGTCCACTCGGCCATCGCGCTGCTGACCCTGACCACGGAACGCTCCCGGTCCCTCCAGGCCGCCGAGCAGCGGATCGGCACGGCGGTGCTGCGCATGCTGCTGGCCGGCGAGCCGGACCACGCCCGTGCGGTCGCCGGGGACCTCTACGGCGGGCTGCTGGACGCGCCGTTCCGGATACTGGTCGCGGAGCGGGTACCGGTGTCGGCCTCGGCCGCGCTGGCCCGTGCCGAGGCCCGGACGGGCTCCCCGGCCGTCGACCGGCCCTCCGCTGCCGCGCTCGCCGCGGCCGACGCGAACGGCGACCCCCTCGCGGCGCTCGCCGACGTCATGGAGTCCGCCGCGGCCCGGGCCGGCGAGGCCGTCCTCGTCGTGCCGGAAGGGGAGCGGCTGGTGGTGCTGGCCGCGGACCGCGGTGCCGCCGCTGCGGCCTGCGGGGAGTACGCGGCCGCCCTGGAGTCGGCCCGGGCCGGCGTACGCGAGAAAGTGCCGGGTGGCGAGGAGGACGGGCTGGTCGTGGGCCTGTCGGCGCCGGCCGGGCCCATCGCGGCGTCCGCCGCGTACAAGCAGGCCGAACAGGCGCTGTCGGTGGCGCGGCGGCGCGGGCGCGTCCTCGTGGAGCACGAGCAGATGGCGGCCGGATCCGTGCTGCCGCTGCTGGCGGACGACGCGGTACGGGCCTTCGCCGACGGGATGCTGCGGCCGCTGTACGAACACGACGCCACGGGCCGCGGCGACCTCGTGGCCTCCCTGCGCGCCTGGCTGTCCCGGCACGGCCAGTGGGACGCGGCGGCGGCCGACCTCGGCGTCCACCGCCACACCCTCCGCTACCGCATGCGGCGGGTCGAGGAGATCCTCGGCCGCTCGCTGGACGACGCCGACGCGCGGATGGAGCTGTGGCTCGCCCTGAAGGCGACCTCCACCGATTAAGGACCGCGCCAAAGCGTAGTGTCCCCGGCCGCGACTGCTACGCCCCGGACAAACGACCTTCGGCCACCCCGCCCCTACCGTTGGACCCGCAGCACACGACCACCCCCAACGCCGAAGGGCCGGAACCCACATGCCAAAGAACAATGTGGCAGCCACCCACTCCTTCTGGCTCGCCGGCCGTGAGGCCACCGGCGAGGACACCTTCGACGTCACCTCCCCGTGGGACGGGCGGCTCGTCGGCGAGGTGAGCGTGCCGACGGACGCGCAGGTCGAGGAGGCCGTGGCCGCCGCGTACGCCGTGCGGGACGAGTTCTCCGCCACCCCGGCCCACGTCCGGGCCGCCGCCCTCGACCACGTCAGCAAGCGCCTCGTCGAGCGCACCGAGGAGATCGCGCGGCTGATCTCCGCCGAGAACGGCAAGCCGCTCAAGTGGGCGCGCGGCGAGGTCGGCCGGGCCGTGTCCGTCTTCCGCTTCGCGGCCGAGGAGGCCCGCCGGTTCAACGGCGGCGAGGCCCAGCGGCTCGACACCGACCTCGGCGGCCAGGGCCGGCTGGCCCTCACCCGCCGCTTCCCGAAGGGCGTCGTGCTCGGCATCGCGCCCTTCAACTTCCCGCTGAACCTCTGCGCCCACAAGGTCGCCCCGGCCATCGCCGCCGGCGCGCCGATCATCCTGAAGCCGGCCCCGGCGACCCCGCTGTCCGGGCTGGTCATCGGTGAACTGCTCGCCGAGACCGAGCTCCCGGCGGGCTCCTGGAGCGTCCTGCCCGTCGCCAACGACAAGATGCCCGCGCTGGTACAGGACGAGCGCCTGCCCGTGATCTCCTTCACCGGCTCCGAGAAGGTCGGCTACGCGATCATGGACTCGGTGCCGCGCAAGCACTGCACCCTGGAGCTGGGCGGCAATGGCGCGGCCGTCGTACTCGCCGACTGGGCGAGCGACGAGGACCTGGACCGGGCGGCGAACCGCATCGCCACCTTCTCCAACTACCAGGGCGGCCAGTCCTGCATCTCCGTCCAGCGGGTCATCGCGGACGCCTCCGTGTACGACCGGCTGCTGCCGCGCATCGTCGCCGCCGTCGAGGCCCAGGTCACCGGCGACCCGAGCGACGACGCGACCGACGTCGGGCCGCTGGTCAGTGAGGACGCCGCCAAGCGCGTCGAGACGTGGGTCCGGGAGGCGGTCGACGCCGGTGCCGCGCTGCTCACCGGCGGCAAGCGCGACGGCGCCTCGTACGCGCCGACCGTGCTGGCCGACGTACCCGCCGACGTCACGATCTCCTGCGAGGAGGTCTTCGGACCGGTCCTCACCGTGCAGAAGGTGAACGGCGAGGCCGAGGCCTTCGCCGCCGTCAACGACTCCAAGTACGGCCTCCAGGCGGGGGTCTTCACCCATGACCTCCAGACCGCCTTCCGGGCCCACCGTGCCCTGGAGGTCGGCGGCGTCGTCGTCGGCGACGTGCCGTCGTACCGCGCCGACCAGATGCCGTACGGCGGCGTCAAGCAGTCCGGCGTGGGCCGCGAGGGCGTGCGGTTCGCGATGGAGGACTACACGTACGAGCGCGTGATGGTCCTCACCGGCCTCAGCCTCTAGCTCATGGGAACCATTTTCATATAGGCTGTACGAAGAGGCCCGGCACCGATGCCTTCCGGTGCCGGGCCCCTTCTTTGCGCCGGCCTGCTCCGGACCCTCAACCGGAGAAGCCGACGTGCGCGAGCCGCAGCGGGCCGCGCAGTCTCAGGTGCACGTCGTGCACGCCCGCGGCGACGACGGACGCGCCGAGCGAGACGTAGTCGTACGGGCTCGACGTGGGTGTGCCGGGCGACAGCACCGCGAGCGCCGGTCCGCCGTCGAGGGACAGCTCGACCGTGCCCTCACCGGCCACCTCCACCGTCACCTCGGCGATGCCGCGTCCGAAGTCGCAGCGCCGGTAGACCAGTTCGCCCGTCGCTCCGTCCGCCGGCGTCACCGCGTCGCCGGACACCTTCGTACGGTCGACGATCTCGATGCCGCTCTGCTCGTCGAAGCCGGCCGCGGCCAGACCGCCCGCGACGACCGCGCGCGGCAGGGCGGGCTCGCCGTCGAGCGTGACGGTCGTACGCAGCCGGACGTCCTCGCTGGAGGCCCCGGCCAGCAGTTCGTACGCGCCCGGCTCCACGCGCCACCGTTCCTGGGCGACATCCCAGAACGCGAAGGCGGACAGCGGGACTTCGAAGCCCAGCTCGGCCGTCCCCCGCGGGGCGAGGGTGACGCGGCGGTGGTCCAGCAGCTCGCGGCGCGGACGTGGCACCGACGGGTCGACGGCCCTGGTGTAGAGCTGGGCGACCTCGTCGGCGGTGACGTCACCGGTGTTGGTGACCGTGAAGGAGACGTGCACCGAGCCGTCCTCCACCCGGGCCGTCAGGCCGTCGTACGAGAACGACGTGTACGACAGGCCGTGCCCGAAGGGGAACAGGGGCGTGCCCTCGAAGTACAGGTACGTCTGACGGCTCCCGATCACGTCGTAGTCGAGGAGGCCGGGCAGGTCGGCGTCGTCGGCGTACCAGGTCTGCGGGAGGCGGCCGGCAGGGGAGACGTCGCCGGCCAGCACGCGGGCCAGGGCGGTGCCGGCCGCCTGGCCGCCGTGCGCGGTCCACAGCACGGCCGGAAGGTCCGCCGGGTCGACCGCGTACGGGTACGCGGAGACCAGCGCCAGCACGGTCGCCGGGTTCGCCGCGCGGGCGGCCCGCAACAGCCGCTCCTGGTGCCCGGGGAGCCGCAGGGTCGTACGGTCCTCGGTCTCGCGGCCGTTGATGTGCGGGTCGTTGCCCGCCACCACCACGACCACGTCGGCCCGCGCGGCGGCCCGTGCCACCGCCTCCTCGCCGCGCTCGGCGACGACCAGCTCGAACACCTCGGGATCTTCGTCGGCAACCTTCACGCCGTCGGCGGAGACACACACGTGGCGACCCGTTCCCAGGTGCTTCAGGAGGTGCCCGTTCTCGTGCGGTTCCAGGCGGAACGTCTCCTGGACGATCCAGCCGCCCGGCTGGTCGGCGGAGGCGCGGACGCGGCCGTCGTCGGCGACCGAGAGGTAGCGGCCGTCGGGCGCGCGCAGGGTCAGCACGCCCTCGCCCCAGTCGACCAGCGCCAGTTCGGTGCCGGTCGCGTCGGTGGTGAGCGCGGGCAGGTCGGTGCGGCCCGCGAGCAGCGCCGGGTCGAGCGCGCCCTCGGCACCGCGCACCTCGTCGGCGGCGTCCTCGGCCACCGGTACGTGCAGGAAGGCGCCCGCCGAGGTCTTCAGCCGGACCCGGTCCACGCCCTCCGCGAACTCCACCCGCTCCGCGCCGAACCGCTCGTACAGGCCCTCCAGCGGGGTCGAGCGGTGGATGAGCGTGCCGCTGTACCAGTCGAGCTTGCACTCGTCGGCGAGCAGGCCGACCACCGCGACCCGGGTGTCCGGGGCGAGCGGCAGCACCCCGTCGTTCTTCAGCAGCACGACGGCCTGCTCGGCGGCCTCCTGCGCGAGGGCGCGGTGCGCCGGGGTGTCGAACTCGCTGGTGGCGTCGTGCGGGTCGTACTCCGGGTCGAACTCGCCGAGCCGGAAGCGGACCGAGAGCTGGCGGCGCACGGCCGTGTCGACGTCGGCCTCGGTCAGCAACCCGCGATCCAGGGCGCCTTGCAGGCGGCCGATCATCTGCGAGGAGTCCGTGCCGTGGTCCGTGAAGCTGTCGACGCCCGCCACGAGGGAGGCCGCGGTGGCCTCCTCATGGGTGTCGAAGTAGTGCTCGGAGTCGACCAGGTTGCTCGGCGCGCCCGCGTCCGAGCAGACCAGCAGATCCGCGTCGGTCCAGGCACGCAGGTGCTCGCCCAGGTAGGGGGAGACGTGGTTGGGGCGGCCGTTGACCAGGTTGTACGCCGGCATCACCCCGGCCACCGCACCCGCCTCGACGGTCTCGCGGAAGGCCTTCAGGTCGTACTCGTGCAGCACGCGCGGGCGCACGGAGCTCGACGTCGTGGACCGGTCCGTCTCGTTGTTGTGGGCGAGCCAGTGCTTCAGCACGGGCGCCGTGCGCCAGTAGGTCGGGTGGTTGCCGCGCAGGCCGTGCGTGTAGGCGGTGGCGATCGCCGAGGTGAGCTTCGGGTCCTCCGAGTAGCCCTCCTCGTTGCGGCCCCAGAGGGGGTGGCGCAGCAGGTTGACGGTCGGCGCCCAGACGTTGAGGCCGACCCGGTCGTCCTTGGCGCGCATCGCGCGGATCTCCTTGGACACAGTGTCGCCGACGCGCCGCACCAGCTCCGGGTTCCAGGTGGCGCCGAGGCCGACAGCCTGCGGGAACACCGTCGCCGGGCCCATCCACGCCACGCCGTGCAGGGCCTCCTGGCCGGTGCGGAAGGCGGCGATGCCGAGCCGTTCGACGGCGGGTGCGAACTGGTGCAGGAAGGCGATCTTCTCCGCCGGCGTGAGCCGCGACAGGAGGTCGTCGATCCGCTTCGCGAACGGCAGGCGCGGATCGCGGAACGGCGGACTGGGCGGCGTGTGTGCGGTCACGTGGGTTCCCTCTGGGATGGAGCGGCAAGGCGCTTTCGAAGCGCTTCGATGCTCATTCGACGTGGGGGTGGGTGTCAAGACACCCCGGCGCAACAACTCCGGCCTTTCGGCGGCATTCCAAGCGGCCGGCGCGTCAGATATCGATCGCGCACACCCCTGAGGAATCTTGGAATCGCCCCTTGTGCACCCCTGGGTGTTCACTTAACCTCGCAGCAACATCGAAGCGCTTCGACTGTGAAGTCCGCCACCAGGTGGTGCGCATTCCTCGTCACGCGTCGGAGTATCGCTTCGGCTCAGCCAGTTCCACTCGAGACACCGCAGCCGACGGCCCACCGCCGGGTGTCCTGGTGCGCCATGAAGGGTTGACGCAATGACGCCGAACGCCGCCTCCGCCTCCTCCGGACCGAGCCGGAGAAGTTTCCTCGCCTCCACGGCGGTCGCCACCGCAGCGGTGGCGGGCGGGATGCCGTTGCTTGCCGCGTGTGGCGGGTCGGACAGCGGGTCGCGGGACGGGACCACGTCGGGCAAGGACGCCAAGAAGATCCTGCCGGCCTTCGTGGCCGGCAACGTGGTGAAGCCGGACATCCCGGCCAAGAACGGCTCGGCGATCGGTTTCACCAGCAAGCTCGACCTGGCCACTTTGAAGACCTCGGTCACGAAGAAGCTCGGCAAGGGTGGCAAGGTCACCATCATGTCGCCGTTCTGGGGCTCCCCGCCTCAGCAGAACAACACCTACTACAGGGCGATGAACGACCTGATAGGCGTCGACGTCGTCTGGCAGAACCAGGACGGCAACACCTACGACCAGAAGCTCGGCGCCGTCCTCGCCTCCAGCAACATCCCGGATGTGGTGGTCGTCCCCGGCTGGAACATGAACGGCAAGATCCCGAGCGCCATCATCAACAAGTTCGCCGACCTCGGCCCGTACCTGTCCGGGGACGCGGTCAAGGAGTACCCGAACCTCGCCGCGATCCCCACGGACGCCTGGCAGCGTTCCCTCTTCGGCGGGAAACTGCGCGGCCTGCCGCAGCCCGCCCCGTACGTCACCGGCATCGTGCCGCTGTACCGCAAGGACGTCTTCGACAAGGAGGGATACGAGATCCCCCGGTCGGCGGACGAGTTCATGGCCCTGGCCAAGGAGATCACCAACGCCAAGGCCAAGCGGTGGGCCTGCCTCGACATGAAGTGGACCGCCTTCCAGAACTTCGGGGTGCTCTCGGGCAGCGAGAAGCCGCTGTGGTGGAACCTCGTCGACGGCAAGCTGATGTGCCGCATCGAGACCGAGGAGTACCTCGAGGCCCTGGAGTGGACCCGCAAGCTCTTCGCCGCCGGAGTCGTGCACCCCGACTCCGAGTTGGGCAAGAACGCCCCCGACCCCGGCCCCAAGTTCGCCGCCGGCGAGTTCCTGATCTACCCCAACAACATCACCCAGTGGTGGAGCCGCACCGGCGAACAGGCCTCCCAGAACCCGGAGTTCAAGATCTGGGGCATGGACATCTGGGGCCACGACGGCGGCAACCCAGACCTCTGGGCCGAACAGCCGGCCGGCATCTTCGCCTTCATCAACAAGAAGGCCTCCGAGTCGGTCATCCGTGACGTGCTGGCCGTCGCCAACGTCACCGCCGCGCCGTACGGCACCAAGGAGTACATGATGACCAACTACGGCGTCGAGGGCACCCACTACTCCGTCAAGGACGGCGTCCCGGTCAAGACCGACAAGGGCAACAACGAGGTGATGAACGCCTACGTGATGGTCGCGAGCCCTGCGGCGACTCTCGCCCACCCCGACTTCCCGGACGTCGCCAAGGGCCAAGTCGAGTGGCAGCAGCGGATGGGCGCCTTCACCAAGAAGTCCTCCTTCTGGGGCATGCAGATCACCGAGCCTGGCCGCTACACCAACCTCGGCAACGACTTCGAGCAGCTCGAGGACGACATCACCCGCGGCCGCAAGAAGATCAGCGACATGCAGCAGGCCGTCTCCGACTGGAAGAGCAAGGGCGGCGACAAGCTGCGCGACTGGTACAAGAAGATCCTCGACGAGAACGGCTCGGCGGCGAGCTGACCAGGCTCTGAGGCAAGGAGAACGGCCGTGTCCCACAGCACGGTGCCTCGGAGCAGGGCCGAGGCCGACATGACGGAGAAGACCCCGGGGGCGTCCGGCGGCGCCACCGGTTCACCGGAGAAGCGACCCTCGGGGAAACTGAGCCTGTGGCTCAGGTTCAGACGCGACCGCGTCCTGCTCCTGATGACCCTGCCGGCCGTCGTGCTGGTCCTGGTCTTCAACTACCTGCCGATCCTCGGCAACGTCGTCGCCTTCCAGGACTACGACCCCTACATCAGCGACAACGGCATCGTCTCCATGCTCAACAGCCCCTTCGTGGGCGTGGAGAACTTCCAGCGGATCTTCGAGGACTCGGCATTCTGGAACGCCGTCCAGAACACGCTGGTGCTGTTCTCCCTCCAGCTCGTGCTGTTCTTCCCGATCCCGATCCTGCTCGCGCTGCTCATCAACAGCGTGGTCAGGCCCCGGGTGCGGGCGGTGGCACAGGCCGTTCTCTACCTGCCGCACTTCTTCTCCTGGGTGCTGGTCATCGCCGTCTTCCAGCAGATCTTCGGCGGCGCGGGCATCCTCTCCCAGCTGCTGCGGCAGCACGATTACAACGGCATCAACATCATGACCGACCCGAACACCTTCCCCCTCCTGATCACCGCGCAGAGCGTGTGGAAGGACGCCGGGTGGGGGATCATCGTCTTCCTCGCCGCGCTGGCCTCGGTCAGCCCGGACCTGTACGAGGCCGCCGCGATGGACGGCGCCGGCCGCTGGCGCCGCATGTGGCATGTCACGCTTCCCGCGCTGCGCCCGGTGATCGCCTTGCTGCTGGTCCTGCGGGTCGGCGACGCCCTCACCGTCGGTTTCGAGCAGATCCTGCTGCAACGCGACGCCGTCGGACCGGGCGCGGCCGAGGTCCTCGACACCTTCGTGTGGTGGAACGGCGTGCGCAACCAGGACTTCGGCTACGCGGCCGCCGCCGGACTCATCAAGGGCGTGGTCAGCATCGGCTTGGTCCTCGCCGCGAACAAGGTGGCCCATCTTATGGGCGAGCAGGGGGTGTACAAGAAGTGAGCGCCGTCATCGACAAGCCGGTGAAGGAACCTGGCTGGTGGGAGGCGCCGCCCCGGCCCGCCTGGGAGGAGGCGCCCTCCAGGGCCGGTCTCGCCGGCAAGGGTCTCGCCCTGTCGCTGGCCTGCCTGGCGATTCTCTTCCCGCTGTGGATCGTGGTCGTCACCAGCCTGTCCTCACGCAAGACCATCGACGAGGCCGGCGGCCTGGTGATGGTGCCCAAGGACATCACCTTCATCGCCTACAAGGAACTGCTCAGCGGCGGCCAGGTCACCCGCGCGGCGATCATCAGCGTCCTCGTCACCCTGGTCGGCACGCTGTTCTCGATGACGGTGTCCGTCCTGTGTGCCTACGGCCTGTCCCGCAGCGGCTCCCTCGGCCACCGCTGGATCCTGATGATGCTGCTGGCGACCATGTTCTTCAGCGCCGGTCTCATCCCGACCTACCTTCTGGTGCAGTCCCTTGGCCTGACCGACAGCTATCTGGCGCTGATCCTGCCGAGTGCCCTCAGCGTCTTCAACATCCTCGTGCTGCGCGGCTTCTTCATGGGGATCTCGCAGGAGCTCATCGACAGTGCGCGGATCGACGGGGCCGGGGACTTCCGGGTCCTGTGGCAGATCGTCATGCCGTTGTCGCGGGCGGTGCTCGCCGTTATCACGCTGTTCTACGCCGTCGGGTACTGGAGCGCCTGGTTCAACGCCTCCCTGTACCTGAACGACCAGGACATGATGCCGTTGCAGAACGTCATGATCCAGCTGGTGCAGAAGCAGGAAGCACCGGTGGGGTTGGGCCAGGCCATCAAGACCGGGCAGCTGTCGGGCCTGGCCGTGCAGATGGCCGTCATGGTGATGGCCCTCCTGCCGGTCGCCGTCCTGTCGCCCTTCGTCCAGAAGCACTTCAAGAAGGGCATGCTCACGGGGGCCGTCAAGGGGTGATGCCCCTTGTGTGAGTTCTCGGCGTAGGGCTTTCGGCCGTTCCTCGTCCGCGGCTGCGTCGTGGTGGTTCGCGCCCACGCGGCGGAGCCGCATGTCAAGCAGGGCCCCGCGCCCCCAAGACACTCCCCCCAACTCCCCGTCCGCAAGAACCGAGGTATGTCATGAGCACGTTCCACCTCAGCAGACGCGCAGTGCTCGCCGGAACCGCTGCCGCCGCTGCGGTCGCCACCCTTCCGGTCCTCCAGGGGCGTGCCCAGGCCGCCGTCCCCGCCGCAGGCGGCGCCTACCGCTGGCGCAACGCCGTCCAGGGCGGCACCGGATTCGTCACCGGCGTCCTCTTCCACCCCTCCGTCCGCGGCCTCGCCTACGCCCGTACCGACATCGGCGGTGCCTACCGCTGGGACGACCGGACCGACCGCTGGATTCCGCTGACCGACCACATCGGCTGGGACGACTGGAACCTGCTCGGTGTGGAGGCGATGGCCGTCGACCCGGCCCATCCGAACCGGCTGTACCTCTCCCTCGGTACGTACGCGCAGTCCTGGGCAGGCAACGGAGCCGTGCTGCGATCGGAGGACCGTGGCGCGACCTGGAAGCGCACCGACCTCAGCGTGAAGCTCGGGGCCAACGAGGACGGGCGTGGCTGCGGGGAGCGGCTGCTCGTCGACCCGCGGGACAGTGACACGCTGTGGCTGGGCACCCGGCACGACGGGCTGCTCAAGTCGACCGACCGGGGCGCCACCTGGACGGCCGTGAGCTTCCCGGCCACCCCCAGCGCCACCGGCCAGGGCATCACCCTCCTCGCCGCCGCCGGCCGTGCCGTCTACGCCGGCTGGGGCGACTCCGACGGCACCTCCGCGAACCTCTACAGAACCACCGACGGCACGACCTGGAAAGCCGTCCCCGGGCAGCCCACCGGCACCGCCGCCAAGGTTCCGGTCCGGGCAGCGTACGACCGGCACACCTGCGAGCTGTACGTGACGTACGCCAACGCCCCGGGCCCCAACGGCCAGTCCGAGGGCAGCGTGCACAAGCTGCGTACGACCACCGGGAAGTGGACCGAGGTCACGCCCGTGAAGCCCGGCGGGCCGACGAGCGACGGCGGGACCGACTCCTTCGGCTACGGCGGTGTCGCCGTCGACGCCCGTCGCCCCGGCACGGTCGTCGTCTCCACCAACAACCGCTGGTCGCTGGTCGACACCCTGTACCGGACCACCAACGGCGGCCGCACCTGGACGTCCCTGAAGGACAAGGCCGTCCTCGACGTCTCCGAGACGCCCTTCCTCACGTTCGGCGCCGACAAGCCCAAGTTCGGCTGGTGGATCCAGGCCGTCGGCCTCGACCCGTTCGACTCCGAGCACATCGTCTACGGCACCGGCGCGACCCTCTACGGCACCCGTGACCTCAAGAACTGGGCCCCGCAGATCCGCGGCCTGGAGGAGGCGTCCATACGGCAGCTGGTCTCGCCTCCGACCGGCGAGGCGCATCTGATCAGCGGCTCCGGCGACATCGGCGTCATGTACCACGAGCGGCTCACGGCGTCCCCCTCGCGCGGCATGGCGTCGAACCCGGTGTTCGGCACGGCGACCGGACTCGCGCTGGCCGCGGCCAAGCCGTCGTACGTCGTCCGGGCCGGGTGGGGCGACCACGGCAACGGCGCCTACTCGAACGACGGCGGCAAGACCTGGGCGCCCTTCAAGGCGCAACCCGCCATCGCCAAGGACGCGCCGGGGCCGATCGCCACCAACGCCGACGGCAGCGTGCTGCTGTGGTCCTTCGCGCACTGGGACGGCACCACGTACCCGGCTCACCGCTCGGCGGACAACGGCGCCACCTGGACCGAGGTCTCCTCCTACCCGAAGGGCGCCGCCCCGGTCGCGGACCCGGTCGATCCGAAGCGCTTCTACGCCTTCGACACCACCACCGGCACACTGCACGCCAGCACCGACGGCGGCCTGACCTTCACCGCCCGGGCCACCGGCCTGAACTCGGGCGACACCGAGTTCCGGCTCGTCGCGGCCCCGGGACGCTCCGGCGACCTGTGGCTGAGCCTGAAGTGGAACGGCCTGTACCGATCCACCGACGGTGGCGCGACCTTCACGAAGGTCAGCAGCTGCTGGGCCTCGTACACGCTCGGCTTCGGCAAGGCCGCCGAGGGCGCCTCCTACCCGGCGGTCTACATGGTCGGCTCCACCGAGACGATCACCGCCGTGTACCGCTCGGACGACGAGGCGAAGACCTGGGTGCGCGTCAACGACGACCAGCACCAGTGGGGCTGGATCGGCGCGGCCATCACCGGCGACCCCCGCGTCTACGGCCGCGTCTACATCGCCACCAACGGGCGCGGAGTGCAGTACGGGGAGCCGGCCTGATGCCCGGCCTGAGCGATGCCACCCGGGGGCGTCTCCTCTTCGGCGGCGACTACAACCCGGAGCAGTGGCCGCAGGAGACCTGGCACGAGGACGTCCGGCTGATGAAGGACGCCGGCGTCAACTCCGTGACCCTCGGGGTCTTCTCGTGGTCGACGCTGGAACCGGAGCCCGGCGCACGGGAGTTCGGCTGGCTGGACACGCTGATGGACCTGATGCACGAGGGAGGCATCGGTGTCGTCCTCGCCACCCCCACCTCCTCGCCCCCGCCCTGGATGGGCCGGCTGCACCCCGACACCCTGCCCGTCACCGAGGACGGCCGCACCGAGTGGTGGGGCGGCCGTCAGCACTTCTCGCACTCCAGCGCCACCTACCGGCGCTACGCCGCCGCCATCACCGAGGACCTGGCCGCCCGCTACGGCGGCCACCCGGCCCTGACGATGTGGCACATCAACAACGAGTACTGCACCTTCGACTACGGCGACGAGGCGGCGGCCGCCTTCCGCCGCTGGCTGCGCGAGAGGTACGGCACCCTCGACGCCCTCAACGAGGCCTGGGGCACCGCCTTCTGGAGCCAGGGCTACGACTGCTGGGACGGCATCCTGCCGCCCCGCCTGCCGCACTACATGCGCAACCCCTCCCAGGTCCTGGACTTCCGGCGCTTCACCTCCGACATGCTCCTGGAGTGTTACACCGCCGAGCGGGACATCGTCCGGCGTCACACCCCGCACCTCCCGGTCACCAGCAACTTCATGCCGCTGTGGTTCGGGCAGGACGCGTGGCGCTGGGCGGAGGAGGAGGACGTCGTGTCCGTCGACCTCTACCCGGACCCGCGTGATCCGCTCGGGGCCCAGAACGGCGCGCTCGTCCAGGACATGACCCGCTCCCAGGCGCGCGGGCCCTGGATGCTCATGGAGCAGGCGGCCGGGCCGGTCAACTGGCGGGGCGTGAACCACCCCAAGCCGCGCGGCCTCAACCGGCTGTGGTCCCTCCAGGCCGTGGCCCGGGGCGCCGACGCCGTGTGCTACTTCCAGTGGCGGCAGTCCCGGCAGGGCGCGGAGAAGTTCCACTCCGGCATGGTCAGCCACGCGGGGGAGGAGGGCCGTACGTACCAGGAGGTCAGGCAGCTCGGCGCGGACCTGGCGAAGATCGCCCCCCAGGTGGCCGGCCGGCACATCACCGCGAACGTCGCCGTCCTGCACGACTGGAACGCCTGGTGGGCAGGCGCCCAGGACGGCCGCCCGTCCAGCCAGGTGGACTACCCGGACGTCCTGCGCGCCTGGCACCGGGCCCTCTGGCAGGCGCACCTCACCACCGACTTCGCCCACCCCGAGCACGATCTGACGCCGTACTCGGTGGTCGTCGTGCCCCAGCTGTACGCGCTCACCGACGCGGCGATCGACAACCTCCTCGCCTACGTCCACGGCGGCGGCACCCTCGTCTGCGGCTTCCTGACCGGCGTCGCCGACGAGGACGACCGCGTGCGCCCCGGCGGCATGGACGCCCGGCTGCGGGAGCTGTTCGGCATCCGCACGCTGCACGAGTGGTGGCCGCTGGACGCGGACGAGACCGTCGCGTGCGGGGCCTTCCGCGGCACGCTGTGGTCCGAGGAGATCGAGCCCGCCGACCCCGACGACACGACCTGCTACAAGGGCGGCGAACTGGACGGCATGCCCGCCGTACTGCGCAAGGGCCGGGCCTGGTACGTCTCCACGCTCCCGGAGCCCGAGGCCTTGCGCGATCTGCTGGCCCGGATCGCCGGCGACGCGGGCGTCCGGCCGGTGCTCGACGGCCTCCCCGAGCAGGTCGAGGCCGTCCTCCGGGGCGAGGTGCTGTTCGTGCTCAACCACGGCCGCGAGCCGGTGACCGTCGAGGTCCCCGGCACCCGCCACGACCTGCTGACGGGGACGGCCGTCACCGACCGGGTCACCCTCGGCCGCTACGGGGCGGCGGTGCTCCGGCCATGACCGACGCCGCACCCGTCCACGGCACGTGGGAGCCACACCCGGCCGCTCGCTGGGAGGACGGCTACCTGAGCGGCAACGGCCACCACGGCGTCCTCGTGTTCGGCGACCCGAACGACGAGCGGGTCGTCGTCACCCACCACACGCTGGTACGGCCCAACGGCAGGGACTCCCGGCCCCCGCGGCTCGCCGACGGCGTTCCCGCCCTCCAGGACCGCCTCCTGGCGGGTGACACGACGGCGGCCGAGAGCTTCACGGACGGCCGGCCGCTCCAGTGGGTGCAGCCTTTCCACCCGGCCTTCCAGGTCCGGCTGCGCCGGCCGCCGGGCGACTGCCCCGACTACCGGCGCGACGTCGACTTCACCACCGGTGTGGTGCGGGCGGCCTGCACCGGCTGGACGAGCCGCGTCTTCGTCTCCCGCGCC
Organism: Streptomyces sp. NPDC052064; assembly: GCF_055585925.1. Classification (NCBI taxonomy): domain Bacteria; kingdom Bacillati; phylum Actinomycetota; class Actinomycetes; order Kitasatosporales; family Streptomycetaceae; genus Streptomyces; species Streptomyces sp. NPDC052064. The sequence goes on along the minus strand of NZ_JBVJJE010000008.1, from coordinate 73,911 downwards.
GACGACGTGATCGTGCGGCAGGTCACCGGCCCCGGCCTCACCCTCGACATCGACCTGGACCACCGGCTGCCGGGCGCCCCCGCCGGACTGGGCGTCGGCCACGGAGCCGTCCTCACCCCCGAGGGCGCTCTGCTCAGCCTGCGCGCCCGCTACCCGGACAGCGACCGCGCCTGCACCGGTGTAACCCTGATCGCCGTCACCGGCGGCACGACGACCCTCGTGCCGCCCGGCGTGCACATCGAGGGCGCCCGGTCCGTGCTGCTCCTCACCCGGGTGCACCGGCACACCGGCGAACTGGACGTGGTCGCGGAGGGGCGAGCCCTGCGCGACCTGCTCACCGAGTACGACGAGCTTCTCGGCCGCCACGTCGCCCTGCACCGCACCGCCTACGAGCGCGTCACCCTCGACCTGGCCGCCGACCCCGCCGAACGGGCCCTGCCGGGCTCGGAGCTGCTCAAGCAGCCCCGCAGCGCCGCCCTGCTGGAGCGCCTGTTCGCGGCCGGCCGCTATCACCTGCTCTCCGCGAGCGGCCTCTTCCCGCCCCGCCTGACCGGACTGTGGACCGGCGACTGGAACACGGCCTGGTCGGGTGCGTTCACCAACGACGCCAACCTCGGCCTCCAGACCGCCTCCGCCGCTGCCGCCGCCCTCCCAGAGGTCACCGAGGCCCACGCCTCGCTGATCCACCGCCAGCTGCCCGACTGGCGCGACAACTCCCGCGCGGTCTTCGGCACCCGGGGCGTCGTCGCACCCGCTCACACCGACGGCGAGTCCGGCCACTCGTACCACTTCAGCCGCGAGTATCCGCTGCACCTGTGGACCGCCGGCGCCGACTGGCTGCTCAAGCCGCTCGTCGACCACGACGAGACCCACGGCACCCGCGACCCGCGCACCGCCACCGCTCTCGCCGAAGTCGCCCTGTTCTACGAGGACTTCCTCACTCGCACGGACGAGAACGGCCGGCTCGTCGTCGTTCCGTCCTACTCGCCCGAGAACCGCCCCGCCAACGCGAGCTGGGGCACCCTCAACGCGGCCATGGACCTCTCCGCGGCCCGCCACGCCCTGCGCACGGCCGCCACCTACCACCCGGGCCCCGACGCCGACCGCTGGCGCGCCCTCGCCGACCGGCTCCCACCGCACCGGATCAACGCGGACGGAGCCCTCGCGGAATGGGCCTGGCCGGGCCTGGAGGACTCCTACGACCACCGGCACCTCAGCCACCTCTACGGCGTCTGGCCGCTCGACGAGATCACCCCCTACGACACCCCCGAACTCGCGGCCGCCGCGCACCGCGCCCTCGAACTGCGCGGCGCCGAGAACGACTCCGCGCACGGCCACCTGCACCACGCCCTCATCGCGGCCCGGCTCAGGGACGGCGGCCGCGTCGCCCACGCCCTCGGACAGGTCCTGGACGGCGACTTCTTCCACGCCTCCCTGATGAGCGCCCACTACCCGAAGCGGGACGTCTACAACGCCGACGCCGCGCACGCCCTGCCCGCCGTGCTGATCGAGATGCTCGTGCAGTCGACCCCGGACCGGCTGGTGCTGCTGCCCGCGCTTCCGGCGGCGTACCCCAGCGGCGCACTGCGCGGTGTGCGCACCCGGTTCGGCGCCGAGATCGACCTCACCTGGTCCCCGGACGGCGCAGCCGCCGTCATCCGGCCGGGCCGTACCCACCGCGTCGAACTGCGGACTTCCTCCGGCTCAGAATCCCTCCACCTGGTCGCCGGAGAAGACCACGTCCTCACCCTGAGGTCGTGGTAGTTCCCCCATCCCCCCACCCCATGGAAGGGACACCATGGCATCACGCACTTTGAGCAGGGTCACCAAGGCCCTGCTCGCCCCGGCCCTGGCACTCGGCGCGACCATAGGCCTCGCCTCCGCCCCCGCCTCGGCCGCCGTCTGGAACTCCTGCGGCCAGTGGGCGAACACGAGCCTGAACGGCTACACGCTCTACAACAACATCTGGGGCAGCGGCGCCGGCGCCCAGTGCATCTGGGCCAACTCCGGCACCAACTGGGGCGTCAACGCCAACCACCCCAACACCGGCGGCATCAAGTCCTACCCGAACCAGACAAAGGCGATCAACAAGTCCATCACCTCGCTGGGCTCGCTGTCCAGCAGCTACAACGTCAGCGTCCCGTCGTCCGGCGCGTACAACACGTCGTACGACATCTGGGACACGGACCACGACTACGAGATCATGCTCTGGGTCAACAAGACCGGAGCCGTCGGCCCGATCGGCACCTCGCAGGGCAGCGTCAGCCTCGGCGGCCACACCTGGAACGTCTTCAAGGGCACCAACGGCGCCAACCAGGTGTTCTCGTTCATTCGCACCTCCAACTCCAGCTCCGGCACCGTCAACATCCTGCCGATCCTGAAGTGGATCAAGGACACCAAGCGCTGGATGGGCAACGAGACCATCGGTGACGTCCAGTTCGGCTTCGAGATCACCTCGTCGTCCGGCGGCCTGGACTTCCGCACCAACAGCATGTCCGTCAGCAGCAGCTGACGCCGTACCCGGGGCCGGGGCCGACCGCCGTCAAGAGCGGTCGACCTCGGCCCGCAGCGCGTTGTACTCGACGAAGGCCGACTCGACCTCGGCCCGGGTCAGGCCGTAACGGGACAGGTCGTAGGTGTGCTTGCGGCTGCCCTTGGGGCGGGCGACGGCCGCGGGGAGACGGGCCGCGTCGGCCTCGGTCCAAGGGGCGCCGACGGCCGCGTAGAGCTTCGGGGCGCCGGTGGCGGGGTCGGAACCGAGCCAGGAGTACGGGGCGTCCACCAGCTGCTCCGCCGGGATGGCGGCCCGGGCCGCGAGACCGCGCGTCATGGCACGGCTCAGCAGACCGAGCCAGGTGGCGCCGATGCCGGCAAGGTCGAGCGGGCGGGTGCTGACGGCCATGCCGTGCTCGATCAGGCTGCAGAAGGACGCCACGACGGTGACCGGGTCGCGGTGGCACCACACGATGGTGGCGTCGGGGAAGACCGTGCGCAGCGCGTCCAGGTTCTCCAGGTGCATCGGGGACTTCAGCACCCAGCGCCGCCGCGGACGGCCGTACTGGAGCACCTGGTAGACCTGCTTGAGGTACCGGTAGTCGGCGACGAAGTCCCGCTCGCAGTGCCAGGCCAGGTACTCCGGGATACGGGCCTGGGAGAACGGCATCAGGGCGTGCGGGAGCGCGAACGTGCACTCCTCGGGCCCCTCGGCGGCCATCGCGTGGATGTCGCGGAAGCGCGGCGTGAAGAGGTTCGTGCCCTGCACCAGCCGGCGCCCGGCCGTGATCGCCTTGCGCCGCTGCCGGGGCGGCAACTCCGGGTCGGGACCGAGCAGTTCCCACAGCAGGGGGCACCGGTGCCCGTCCGAGACCGACAGCACGGAGTGCGTGACCGTGGTGGCGGTGCGCGGCAGTCCCACGACGAACACCGGCTTCTCGATCGGCTCCCGCCCGATCTCCGGATGCTCGGCGACAAGCCGCAGGACGCGGGCCCGGTTGGCGAGATGCCGGCGCACGTGGACCTGCGCCGACTGCCAGCCGACCGGCGTCAGCCGATCGGCCTTCGCCCACCACCCCAGCAGCGACCGGAAGCCGTCGACGAACTCCCGGTCTCCCGGCGCCTCGCCGGTCTCCACCACGATGCGGTCGAAGATCCGGTCCGGGTCCCGGCGGGAGCCGAAGCCCGGCCGCAGCAACAGATTCGCCAGCGTGAGGGCGAGCGGAGACGTGGACACGCAGGAAACCTATCCCCTCGAACCCGCCTGCGGTGGACGGAAGTTGGCCGAACAAGGGAGGGGGTGGCCGGAAGACTTCCATCGATCCGGCCACCCCTTCCGACGCGGCTACTCCGCTACAGGCAGCCGCGCCCCGTCCCGCAGAAACAGCGGGATGCGGTCCAGCGGGGCGTCGACCGTCACGGACCGACCGCCCTCGTACGTCTCACCCGTCCACGCGTCCGTCCACGTGGCCCCCGCCGGCAGGTACGCCGTACGGGCGGTGGCGCCGGCGGTGAGCACCGGGGCGACCAGCAGGTCCGGGCCGAAGAGGTAGGAGTCGTCGACCGACCAGGTGGCCTGGTCGTCCGGGAACTCCAGGAACAGCGGCCGCATCACCGGCAGGCCCTCCTCGTGCGCCTCCCGCATGACGCGCAGGACGTACGGCTTCAGGCGCTCGCGCAGCCGCAGGTACTTCTCCAGGACGGCCCCGGCCTTCTCCCCGTACGACCACACCTCGTTCGGGCCGCCCGTCATCTTCGGGCCGAGCGGCATGCCCGGGTCGCGGAAGCCGTGCAGGCGCATCAGCGGGGACAGCGCGCCGAACTGGAACCAGCGGACCATCACCTCCCGGTACGCCGGGTCGTCCGGGTCGCCGCCGTGGAAGCCGCCGATGTCGGTGTTCCACCACGGGATGCCCGACAGCGCGGTGTTGAGGCCGGCCGCGATCTGGCGGCGCAGGGTCGGGAAGTCGGTGCCGATGTCCCCGGACCACAGGGCGGCGCCGTAGCGCTGACTGCCGGCCCAGGCCGAGCGGTTGAGGCTGACGACCTCCTCCTCGCCGGTGGCGACGAGGCCCTCGTAGAACGTGCGGGCGTTCTCGGCCGGGTAGATGTTGCCGACCTCCAGGCCCGGGCCCGCCCAGTAGCGCAGGTTCTCCTGGAAGCCCGGCTTCAGCTCCGGCTCGCAGGCGTCCAGCCAGAACGCCGTGATGCCGTACGGGTCGAGGTAGTTCTCCTTCACCTTCGACCACACGAACTCCCGGGCCTCCGGGTTGGTTGCGTCGTAGAAGGCCACCTGGACCGTGGAGGCGACCTCCTTGTCGGGCCAGTCGGCGTGTGCCATCGGGCCGTACTGAGTGCCGATGAACCAGCCGCGCTGCTCCATGACCGGGTGGTTCTCGCTCAGCGGCGACACCGAGGGCCAGACGCTCACCACCAGCTTGATGCCGAGCTCCTCCAGCTCGCGCACCATCGCCGCCGGGTCCGGCCACTCCTTCGGGTCGAACTTCCACTCGCCGAGGTGCGTCCAGTGGAAGAAGTCGCAGACGATCGCGGAGATGGGCAGGCCCCGCCGCTTGTACTCACGGGCCACCGCCATGAGTTCGTCCTGGGTGCGGTAGCGCAGCTTGCACTGCCAGAAGCCCGCCGCCCACTCCGGCAGCATCGGCGTCCGGCCGGTCACCGCGCTGTAGCGGCGCTGGGCGGCGGCCGGGTCGCCCGCCGTGATCCAGTAGTCGATCTGCCGGGCCGAGTCGGCGACCCACCGGGTGCCGTTGTGCGCGAGTTCCACGCGGCCGATCGCCGGGTTGTTCCACAGCAGGGTGTAGCCGCGGCTGGAGGTCAGCACCGGGATGCCGACCTCGGCGTTGCGCTGGACCAGGTCGAGGACCAGACCCTTCTGGTCGAGGCGCCCGTGCTGGTGCTGGCCGAGGCCGTACAGCTTCTCGTCGTCGTACGCGGCGAAGCGCTGCTCCAGGCGGTGGTGGCCGTTGCCGACGGCCGTGTAGAGGCGGGAGCCGGGCCACCAGAAGTGGGCGCGGTCCTCGGCGAGCAGCTCGGCGGAGTCCTCCGTCCGCAGGAAGCGGACCAGGCCCTCGGCGTTCACGTCGACGGTGAGCGCTCCGACGGTCAGCTGCCCGCGCCCGTCCTCGATCTTCACCGTGGACGGCGCCGCGGGGGCCTCGTCGAGGAGGGCGCCCGGGAGCCCTTCGAGCACCGGGCCGCCGAGCCGGGCCCGCACCCGGACCGCGTCCGGACCCCACGGCTCGATCCGTACGGTCTCCTGGCGGCCGCTCCACTCCAGCGCGCCGTCCCGCTCGCGGAACGTGCCGACGGTGGGGGAGGACTGCGCCAGACTCACCTGGGGCTGGGTTTCAGCAGGCTGATTCACGTGGCGGGCTCCTGTGCTCCTGGGGGAGTGCAGACAGAGGTGTGCGGACATGGAGGTGCCCTGGGAGGAGGGCGGTGGCCGGTGAGCGGGAGAAGGGCTGTGCCTACGGCCGGGTGGGCGCCGGCCCTGTGCTGCCCCGGACCGTCAGCTCGGGCGCGATCAGCACGACCTCGTCGCTGCCGCGCCCCTCGAACTTGGCGACCAGGTGTTCCACGGCGTGCCGGCCCATCTCCTGCGCGGGGATGGCGACCGACGTGAGCCGCACCGAGGCCTGCGTCGCGACCTGGTCGGGGCAGATCGCGACCACCGACACGTCCTCCGGCACGGCCCGGCCCTGCTGCCGCAGCAGCGCGAGCAGCGGCTCGACCGCCGACTCGTTCTGCACGATGATCCCCGTGGTCCCCGGGCGTTCGTCGAGGATCCGGGCGAGCGTCACGGCCATCGCGTCGTACCCGCCGTCGCACGGCCGGTGCAGCAGCCGCACGCCCAGCTCCCGGGAACGGGACCGAAGCCCGTCGAGGGTGCGCTCGGCGAAACCGGTGTGCCGCTCGTAGACGGCCGGGGCCTCGCCGATGACAGCGATGTCCTGGTGCCCCTGCTTCGCCAGGTGCTCCACGCACAGCGCGCCCGTCGCCCGGAAGTCCAGATCGACGCAGGTCAGCCCCGTGGTGTCGGCGGGCAGCCCGATCAGCACGGACGGCTGGTCCGTCGCGCGCAGCAACGGCAACCGCTCGTCGTCGAGTTCGACGTCCATCAGGATCATCCCGTCGGCGAGCCCGCTCCCGGCGACGCGGCGCACCGCGTCCGGGCCCTCCTCACCGGTGAGCAGCAGCACGTCGTACCCGTGCGCCCGCGCGGCGGTCGCAACCGCGATGGCGATCTCCATCATCACGGGCACGTACATGTCCGTGCGCAGCGGGACCATCAGCGCGATGATGTTCGACCTGCTGCTGGCCAGGGCACGGGCCCCGGCGTTCGGGTGGTACCCGAGCTCGCGGATGCTCTGCTCGACCCGCTGCCGGGTGTTCGCGGAGATGGACCGCTTGCCGCTGAGGACATAGCTCACCGTGCTCGCCGAGACTCCGGCGTGCTGGGCGACCTCGGCGAGGGTGACCATCCAGCTCTCCAAGCTTTGTGAAGCGCTTCGACAATGCGCGTTGCTGATATGGGTGGGTGAGGGTGGTTCGACAGTAGCTCCAGCGCGAGTGGGTGTCCATAGGTTGTCGAAGCGCTTCGATACCTATTTCTCAGGAGGGCGCCCGACTCCTGGCCGGCACCCTGATGCAACACCGTCGTCAGGCCCCCGACAAGTCCGGGAGCGCTCCGCCCCTTCGGCTGAACGGACGCGCGAGGACTGGTGGGAGCGTCCGGTTTCGGGTACGAACGATCCAGTAGCGCTGATCGGTAACGTACGGTCCTCAACAGCCCTATATGCGGCGAGGTGACCCTCATGTCCGCTTCCACCACCCCCTCTTCCCGTCCCGCCGTCACCGAGCGGGAGGCCCGTGAGGTGGCGGAGGCCGCCCGGGAACAGCACTGGCGCAAGCCCAGCTTCGCCAAGGAGCTGTTCCTCGGCCGCTTCCGGCTCGACCTCATCCACCCCCACCCCCTGCCGGCCGACGAGGCGGCCCAGCGCGGCGAGGAGTTCCTCGCCAAGCTCCGGGACTTCGTCGAGACGAAGGTCGACGCGGCCCTCATCGAGCGCGAGGCCCGGATCCCCGACGAGGTGATCGACGGGCTGAAGGAGCTCGGCGCCTTCGGCATGAAGATCGACACGAAGTACGGCGGGCTGGGCCTCACGCAGGTGTACTACAACAAGGCGCTCTCCCTGGCCGGCTCCGCCAGCCCCGCGATCGGCGTGCTGCTCTCCGCGCACCAGTCGATCGGCGTGCCGCAGCCGCTGAAACTGTTCGGCACGCAGGAACAGAAGGAGCGCTTCCTGCCGCGCTGCGCCCGCACGGACATCAGCGCCTTCCTGCTCACCGAGCCCGACGTCGGCTCCGACCCGGCCCGCCTCGCCACCACGGCCGTGCCCGACGATGGGGGCACCTCCCGCTCGAGCGGAGCCGAGAGTGGGGGAGACTACGTCCTGGACGGCGTGAAGCTGTGGACCACCAACGGTGTCGTCGCCGACCTGCTGGTCGTCATGGCCCGGGTCCCGAGGAGCGAGGGCCACAAGGGGGGTATCACGGCCTTCGTCGTGGAGACCAACTCGCCCGGCGTCACCGTCGAGAACCGCAACGCCTTCATGGGCCTGCGGGGCATCGAGAACGGCGTCACCCGCTTCCACCAGGTCCGGGTCCCCGCCGCCAATCGGGTCGGCGAGGAGGGCCAGGGCCTGAAGATCGCCCTGACCACGCTCAACACCGGGCGGCTCTCCCTGCCCGCCTCCTGTGTCGCGGCCGGCAAATGGTGCCTGAAGATCGCCCGGGAGTGGTCGGCGGCCCGCGAGCAGTGGGGCAAGCCCATCGCGCACCACGAGGCGGTCGGCTCCAAGATCTCCTTCATCGCGGCCACCACCTTCGCCCTGGAGGCCGTGACGGACCTGGCCTCGCAGATGGCCGACGAGGACCGCAACGACATCCGCATCGAAGGCGCCCTCGCCAAGCTGTACGCCTCCGAGATGGCCTGGCTGATGGCCGACGAGCTCGTCCAGATCCGCGGCGGCCGCGGATTCGAGACGGCCGAGTCCCTGCGGGCCCGCGGCGAGCGCGGCGTCCCCGCCGAGCAGGTGCTGCGCGACCTGCGCATCAACCGCATCTTCGAGGGCTCGACGGAGATCATGCATCTCCTCATCGCCCGCGAGGCCGTCGACGCCCACCTCTCGGTCGCAGGCGACCTCATCGACCCCGAGAAGTCCCTCGGCGACAAGGCCAAGGCGGGCGCGAACGCGGGCGTCTTCTACGCCAAGTGGCTCCCCAAACTGTTCGCGGGTCCGGGCCGGCTCCCCACCTCCTACGGCGAGTTCAGGCACGGCGTGGACCTCTCCGGGCACCTGCGCTACGTCGAGCGCACCGCCCGCAAGCTCGCCCGCTCCACCTTCTACGCCATGTCCCGCTGGCAGGGCCGGATGGAGTCCAAGCAGGGCTTCCTCGGCCGGATCGTCGACATCGGCGCCGAGCTGTTCGCCATGAGCGCGGCCTGCGTACGGGCCGAAATGCTGCGCAGCCAGGGCGACCACGGCCGCGAGGCCTACCAGCTCGCCGACGTCTTCTGCCGCCAGTCCCGGATCCGGATCGAGGAGCTCTTCAACCGCCTGTGGACCAACACCGACGACCTCGACCGCAAGGTCGTCAAGGGTGTCCTGTCGGGCACGTACGAGTGGCTGGAGCGCGGCATCGTCGACCCGTCGGGCGAGGGACCGTGGATCGCCGACGCGACACCGGGGCCGTCCCAGAAGGAGAACGTCCACCGGCCGATCCGGTAACCGGCCCTCAGGGGCGCGGGCCGGTGCGGCGCGCGCCCCTACGGAGGGGATGCGCTGTCCTCACACACGATGCTTACGGCAACAATGGAGGAATGAGCGACAGTCCAGCCCCCCTCGCCGACCCGCACCTCGTCTACGACCCGGTGGCGGGCGACGGCCCGAAGGACGTGGTGATCCTCGGCTCCACCGGGTCCATCGGCACGCAGGCCATCGACCTCGTGCTGCGCAACCCCGGCCGGTTCCGGGTCACCGGCCTGTCCGCCAACGGCGGCCGGGTCGCCCTCCTCGCCGAGCAGGCGTACCGGCTGCGGGCGCGCACGGTAGCGGTCGCCCGCGAGGACGTCGTACCGGCCCTGCGCGAGGCGCTCACCGCGCAGTACGGCACGGGCGAGCCGCTCCCCGAGATCCTCGCCGGCCCGGACGCGGCCACGCAGCTGGCGGCGTCCGACTGCCACACCGTCCTGAACGGCATCACCGGCTCCATCGGCCTCGCCCCGACCCTGGCCGCCCTGGAGGCGGGCCGCACCCTCGCGCTCGCCAACAAGGAGTCGCTCATCGTGGGCGGCCCGCTGGTCAAGGCCCTCGCCAAGCCCGGGCAGATCATCCCGGTCGACTCCGAGCACGCCGCCCTCTTCCAGGCCCTGGCCGCCGGCACCCGCGCCGACGTCCGCAAGCTGGTCGTCACCGCCTCCGGCGGCCCCTTCAGAGGCCGTACGAAGGAGGAGCTGGCCCACGTCACCGTCGAGGACGCCCTCGCGCACCCCACCTGGGCCATGGGCCCGGTCATCACGATCAACTCCGCGACCCTCGTCAACAAGGGCCTGGAGGTCATCGAGGCACACCTCCTCTACGACATTCCCTTCGACCGCATTGAGGTCGTCGTGCATCCCCAGTCGTATGTCCACTCGATGGTTGAGTTCACGGATGGATCGACACTGGCCCAGGCGACCCCGCCCGACATGCGCGGGCCCATCGCCATCGGCATCGGCTGGCCCGAGCGGGTCCCCGACGCGGCGCCCACCTTCGACTGGAGCAAGGCCTCGACCTGGGAGTTCTTCCCGCTCGACAACGAGGCCTTCCCGTCGGTGAACCTCGCCCGGCACGTCGGCGAGCTCGCGGGCACCGCCCCGGCGGTGTTCAATGCGGCCAACGAGGAGTGTGTGGAGGCGTTCCGTCAGGGCGCACTGCCCTTCAACGGGATCATGGACACCGTCACACGGGTCGTCGAGGAGCACGGCACCCCGCGTGGGGGAACCTCACTCACCGTGTCGGACGTCCTCGAATCGGAGACCTGGGCGCGGACGCGGGCCCGGGAACTGGCGGCACAGACGGCGGAGGCCCGTGCATGACGACCCTGATGTTCATCCTCGGCATAGGCCTCTTCGTGGTCGGCCTGCTGTTCTCGATCGCGTGGCATGAACTGGGGCACCTGTCCACCGCCAAGCTGTTCGGCATCCGAGTGCCGCAGTACATGGTCGGTTTCGGCCCGACGATCTGGTCGCGCAAGAAGGGCGAGACCGAGTACGGGCTCAAGGCCATCCCGTTCGGCGGCTACATCCGCATGATCGGCATGTTCCCGCCCGGGCCCGACGGCCGGCTGGAGGTCCGCTCCACCTCCCCGTGGCGCGGCATGATCGAGGACGCCCGCTCGGCCGCGTACGAGGAGCTCAGGCCCGGCGACGAGAACCGCATGTTCTACACGCGCGCGCCCTGGAAGCGCGTGATCGTGATGTTCGCGGGCCCCTTCATGAACCTGGTCCTGGCCGTGGCGCTGTTCCTCACCATCCTGATGGGCTTCGGCATCACCCAGCAGACCACCACCGTGAGCTCCGTCTCCCAGTGCGTCATCGCGCAGAGCGAGAATCGCGACAAGTGCGAGAAGGGCGACCCGGCCGCTCCGGCCGCCGCCGCGGGCCTCAAGGCGGGCGACAAGATCATCTCCTTCAACGGCGTGCCGACCGACGACTGGAACAAGCTGTCCGACCTGATCCGCGCCAACCCCGGCAAGGAAGTGCCGATCGTCGTCGACCGCAAGGGCCAGGACGTCACCCTGCACGCGAAGATCGCCACCAACCAGGTCGCCAAGAAGGACTCCGGCGGACAGATCGTCGAGGGCCAGTACGTCCAGGCCGGATTCCTCGGCTTCAGCGCCGCCACCGGCGTGGTCAAACAGGACTTCGGTGAGTCCGTGACCTGGATGGGCGACCGGATCGGCGAGGCCGTCGACTCCCTCGCCGCCCTGCCCAGCAAGATCCCGGCCCTGTGGAACGCGGCCTTCGACGGCGCCCCGCGCGAGGCCGACTCCCCGATGGGCGTGGTCGGCGCGGCCCGCGTCGGCGGCGAGATCTTCACCCTCGACATCCCGCCGACCCAGCAGCTGGCCATGGCCCTCATGCTGGTAGCCGGCTTCAACCTCTCCCTGTTCCTGTTCAACATGCTCCCGCTGCTGCCGCTCGACGGCGGCCACATCGCGGGCGCCCTGTGGGAGTCGCTGCGCCGCAACACGGCCAAGGTCCTGCGCCGGCCGGACCCGGGCCCCTTCGACGTGGCGAAGCTCATGCCCGTCGCCTACGTGGTCGCCGGGATCTTCATCTGCTTCACCATCCTGGTGCTGATCGCGGATGTGGTTAACCCGGTGAGAATCTCCTAGTCATATGGCGTTCGTGGCGGCCCGGCATACTTTGTGCCGGGCCGCCTCGCATTGCGTGGCGATGAGAGTGGGATGTGCCCCCGCCGAGGCATGTGCCGTAATCTCGAAGCTCGGAGCCCGCTGCTCACGGGACCGGACCTTGATCCACGACTTGGGGTTGCACAGCAGATGACTGCGATTTCTCTCGGCATGCCGTCCGTTCCGACCAAGCTCGCCGAGCGCCGGAAGAGCCGCCAGATCCAGGTCGGATCCGTGGCCGTCGGCGGAGACGCCCCTGTCTCGGTCCAGTCGATGACGACGACGCGTACGTCCGACATCGGCGCGACCCTCCAGCAGATCGCCGAACTCACCGCCTCCGGCTGCCAGATCGTCCGTGTCGCCTGCCCGACCCAGGACGACGCCGACGCCCTCGCCACCATCGCCCGCAAGTCGCAGATCCCCGTCATCGCCGACATCCACTTCCAGCCGAAGTACGTCTTCGCCGCGATCGAGGCCGGCTGCGCGGCGGTCCGCGTCAACCCCGGCAACATCAAGCAGTTCGACGACAAGGTCAAGGAGATCGCCAAGGCGGCCCGGGACCACGGCACCCCGATCCGCATCGGCGTCAACGCGGGCTCCCTCGACAGGCGCCTCCTCCAGAAGTACGGCAAGGCGACCCCCGAGGCCCTGGTCGAGTCGGCCCTGTGGGAGGCGTCCCTCTTCGAGGAGTACGACTTCCGCGACATCAAGATCTCCGTCAAGCACAATGACCCGGTCGTGATGATCGAGGCGTACAAGCAGCTCGCGGAGCAGTGCGACTACCCGCTTCACCTCGGCGTCACGGAGGCAGGTCCCGCCTTCCAGGGCACGATCAAGTCGGCGGTCGCCTTCGGCGCGCTGCTCAGCCAGGGCATCGGCGACACCATCCGCGTCTCGCTGAGCGCGCCCCCGGCCGAGGAAGTGAAGGTCGGCATCCAGATCCTGGAGTCCCTGAACCTCAAGGAGCGCGGCCTGGAGATCGTCTCCTGCCCCTCCTGCGGCCGCGCCCAGGTCGACGTCTACAAGCTGGCCGAAGAGGTCACGGCCGGCCTCACCGGCATGGAGGTCCCCCTCCGCGTCGCCGTCATGGGCTGCGTGGTCAACGGCCCCGGCGAGGCCCGTGAAGCCGACCTCGGAGTCGCCTCCGGCAACGGCAAGGGCCAGATCTTCGTCAAGGGCGAGGTCATCAAGACCGTCCCCGAGTCCAAGATCGTCGAGACGCTGATCGAAGAGGCGATGAAGCTCGCCGAGCAGATGGAGAAGGACGGCGTCATCTCGGGCGAACCGTCGGTGGCGGTAGCGGGCTGACGGTTCGATTCAGCGCCGTTGGTGTCCCGCGCCCCTTCAGGGGCGCGGGGAACTGCGCGCCAAGCCACAACAAACCCGCATCCGCCGACAAACCGTTCCTTTCGAGCGCAGAGGCGCCCGCTCAAGCAGCGCAGCTATAGTGCGGAGACCAGCAGACCCGAGTGTGTGAGGCCCCGCACGTGTTGACGCAGACCACCTCCCGGGTTCTCGAACCGAGCGACCTGGACGCCGCGCTGGCCGTACTCGACCGCGAGCCGGTCGCGAACGCCTTCGTGACGTCCCGGGTGCAGATCGCCGGCCTCGACCCGTGGCGGCTCGGCGGAGAGATGTGGGGCTGGTACGAGGACGGCATGCTGACGTCCCTGTGCTACGCGGGCGCCAACCTGGTCCCGATCTGCGCCACCCCGCGCGCCGTCCGCGCCTTCGCCGACCGCGCCCGCCGGGCCGGCCGCCGCTGTTCCTCCATCGTCGGCCCGGCCGGCTCCACCGCCGACCTGTGGCGGCTGCTGGAACCCCAGTGGGGCCCGGCCCGCGACGTGCGCCGCCACCAGCCGCTCATGGTCACCGATCGCCTGCCGGACGGCATCGCCCCGGACCCCTACGTCCGTCGCGTCCGCAAGGACGAGATGGAGAAGATCATGCCGGCGTGTGTGGCGATGTTCACCGAGGAGGTCGGCGTCTCCCCGCTGTCCGGCGACGGCGGCCTCCTCTACCAGGCGCGCGTCGCCGAACTCGTCGGCTCCGGCCGCGCCTTCGCCCGCTTCGACGCGGACGGCAAGGTCGTCTTCAAGGCCGAGATCGGCGCCGCGACCGACCGCGCCTGCCAGATCCAGGGCGTGTGGGTGGCTCCCGAATACCGGGGGACCGGCCTGGCGGCCCCCGGCATGGCAGCGGTCCTGCGCTACGCCCTGGCCGACGTCGCCCCCGTCGTCAGCCTCTACGTCAACGACTTCAACACGGCAGCCCGCAGGACGTACCAGAGGGTGGGCTTCCAAGAGGTCGGCGCCTTCATGAGCGTGCTGTTCTGACGACGGGATCCCCCCTGTAGGCTCCCCGCCATGGACCTGGTGATCGGCCCCCTCGACCTCTCCGCCCACGTCGACGAGGCCCTGGCAGTCCAGGCCGTAGCCTTCGGCCTCGGCCCCGACGAGGTCGCAGTCCGCCGCCAGATCGTCCTGCGCCACATGACCTACCCGGGCGCCCGCGCCCTCGGCGCGACAGCCGGCGGCAACCTCGTCGGCTTCGTCTACGGCATGCCCAACGACCGCACCCACTGGTGGTCCACGGTCGTGGAGCCGTACCTCAGAGCGAACCACCACGACCACTGGCTCGACGACGCCTTCGTGATCACCGAACTGCACGTCCACCCCGCCTACCAGAACCGCGGCATCGGACGCTCCCTGATCACCACGATCACCGACGGCGCCGCCGAACCCCGCTCGATCCTCTCCGCGATCGACATCGAGAGCCCGGCCCGCGCGCTCTACCGCTCGCTCGGCTATCGGGACCTGGCCCGCCAGGTCCTCTTCCCGAGCGCCCCGAAGCCGTACGCGGTGATGGGCGCTCCGCTCCCGCTCCTGCGCCGTTAACCGATTTCCACCGCCCGGTACCCCCCGGATAACCTCCTGCCATCACCCTCCCCCACTCTCGGCTTCGCTCGAGCGGGGGGACCCCCAGCAGCAGGAGCAGAACCATGGCGAACGTACCGGTCCAGCGCATGTCCCAGTTGATGGCGAAGACGTTGCGCGACGACCCGGCGGACGCCGAGGTCCTCAGCCACAAGCTCCTCGTCCGCGCCGGCTATGTCCGCCGCACCGCCGCCGGCATCTGGAGTTGGCTGCCCCTCGGCAAGAAGGTGCTGGCCAACGTCGAGCGGATCGTCCGCGAAGAGATGGACGCCGTCGGCGCCCAGGAGGTCCTGCTCCCCGCCATCCTGCCGCGCGAGCCCTACGAGGCCACCGGACGCTGGGAGGAGTACGGCCCCGAACTGTTCCGCCTGCAGGACCGCAAGGGCGGCGACTACCTCCTCGGCCCCACCCATGAGGAGATCTTCACGCTCCTGGTGAAGGACCAGGCGTCCTCCTACAAGGACCTGCCGGTCATCCTCTACCAGATCCAGAACAAGTACCGCGACGAGGCCCGGCCCCGCGCCGGCATCCTGCGCGGCCGCGAGTTCCTGATGAAGGACTCCTACTCCTTCGACACCGAGGACGAGGGCCTCGCGAAGTCCTACGCCCTGCACCGCGAGGCCTACCAGAAGATCTTCGCCCGCCTCGGCCTCGACTACCGCATCTGCGCCGCGACGGCCGGTGCCATGGGCGGCTCCAAGTCCGAGGAGTTCCTGGCCCCGGCCGAGGCCGGCGAGGACACCTTCGCCGACTGCCCCAACTGCGACTTCGCTGCCAACACCGAGGCGATCACGTACGAGTTGAAGCCCGTCGACGCCTCGGACGTCCCGGCCGCCGAGGACATCCCGACCCCCGACACCCCGACCATCGAGACCCTCGCCGCCTCCCTCGGCGTCCCGGCCTCCGCCACGCTGAAGAACCTCCTCGTCAAGGTCGACGGCGAGATCGTCGCCGTCGGCGTCCCCGGGGACCGCGAGGTCGACATGGACAAGGTCGAGGCGCACTTCGCCCCGGCCGTCGTCGAGCTGGTCACCGAGACGGACTTCGCGGCCCGCCCCGACCTGGTCCGCGGCTACGTCGGACCGCAGGGCCTGGACAAGGTCACGTACATCGCCGACCCGCGTGTGGCCCCCGGCACGGCCTGGATCACCGGCGCCAACAAGGCCGGCACGCACACGAAGAACGTCGTCGCGGGCCGTGACTTCGAGGTCGACAGTTACGTCGACGTCGTGGTCGTGCGGGAGGGCGACCCCTGCCCGAAGTGCGGCACGGGCCTCGTCCTCGACCGGGCCATCGAGATCGGCCACATCTTCCAGCTGGGCCGCAAGTACACCGACGCCCTCAAGCTCGACGTCCTCGGCCAGAACGGCAAGCCGGTCCGCGTCACCATGGGCTCCTACGGCATCGGCGTCTCCCGCGCGGTCGCGGCCCTGGCCGAGCAGAGCGCCGACGACAAGGGCCTGTGCTGGCCCAAGGAGGTCGCCCCGGCCGACGTCCACGTGGTCGCCGCCGGCAAGGCCCTCCAGACCGAACTCGCCCTCGACATCTCCGGGAAGCTGGCCGCCGCCGGCGTCCGCGTCCTGGTCGACGACCGCCCCGGCGTCTCCCCGGGCGTCAAGTTCACGGACTCCGAGCTGATCGGCGTACCGCAGATCCTGGTGGCCGGGCGGCGCGCGGCCGACGGCGTGGTGGAGCTGAAGGACCGCCGCACCGGTGAGCGCGAGGAGCTGACGGTCGAGGAGGCCGTCGCCCGGCTCACGGCCTGAGTTCCCGTGCCCTGTGAGCGCTCCGGACCTCCGGAGCGCTCACAGCCAGCTCGCGAACTCCAGCAACAACTCGGCATCCCGCGGCCGGCCGACCCGCCCCGCCCGCACACCCGACTCCACGGCCCGGAACAGCGTCCACCCCCGCAACCGCTCCTGGTCCACATCGAGCGACTCCGCGAGCCGCTTGACCCGCCGGCGGGTCGTCGCCGCACCGGACGGCTGGGCGATCAGGTCCTCCACCCGGTCGCGGACCAGCCGGGCCAGATCGAAAGCGCACTCGCCGACCACCGGGTCGGGGCCCACGGCCAGCCACGGCGTCCGCTCCCCGGAGAGCACCTTGCTCTGCCGGAACGTGCCGTGCAGCAGCCGGTGTTCGGG
Source organism: Streptomyces sp. NPDC052064 (assembly GCF_055585925.1). NCBI lineage: Bacteria > Bacillati > Actinomycetota > Actinomycetes > Kitasatosporales > Streptomycetaceae > Streptomyces > Streptomyces sp. NPDC052064. The sequence goes on along the minus strand of NZ_JBVJJE010000008.1, from coordinate 56,855 downwards.
CGGCGCGGCCAGCAACTCCTCGCGTGCCGCGAGCGCCAGGCCGACCAACGGGGCCACCTCGGGATCGGCCTGCGCCCGAGCCCGCATCGCCTCGGCCTGCCGCCCGGTCCGCTCGGCCACGGTCTCGAAGGGAAAGTCGGCAGGCGGCTCCACCCACAGCCGCCGCAGCGTCCCCGCCGCCTCCAGCAGCGCCTTCGCCTCCGGCAGCGACCGCACCGACACGTCCGGATGCAGCCGCTCCAGCAGCAGCACTCCCTCGGTCGCCGGGGGTACCTCCCTGCTCGAGTGAAGCCGAGATCCTGGGGGAGGTCCGAGCAGCTGTACGGCACCCCGTCCGCCCCAGTGCGCGAGCGCGGCCCGCTCCGCCTCCGGGCGGGCCCGGCCCGGCGCCAGCTTCAGCACGGCGGGCGTTCCGTCGGCCGTCCGCACCAGCACGACCAGGCTGCTGCGCCCGCCGGGCACCTGCACCCGCTCCACGGTCAACTCGCGTAGCGTGACGGCCTGCTGCGCCGCCTCGGGCAGCTTCTCCAGCCAGTCGTCACCGTCCGGTGCCGTCTCACCGAACGCCCTGACCAGACGCTTCGGCGGTTCGAAAACCATGCGCGAGTCGTTCCCTTCGTGCTGTCCGCGGTGCGTGCCCTTGCGCGGGTCACGCCGTCGGCGCCGCCAAGGGCGGGGCCGTGCCGGCCCGCTCGGCGAGCCCAGGGAAGGCTACGCTCTCGCCGCGCCAGCGCACCGCCCGCACCGCCGCCTCCCGCAGCGCCTCGGCGGCCAGCGCCCGCCGTCCGCCGCCCGCCGCGCGCACCAGGTCCGAGTACACCCCGGCCACCCGGTCCTCCAGCTCGGCGGCGAGCCGCGCGGCCGCCGCCGCGTCCGGCACCGGGAACGGCAGCGCGTACCCGGCGGCCGCCGCCACGGGCCTGCCTCCCAGGTCCTTCACCTCGCGCACCAGCGCGTCCCGGCGCGCCCGGTGCGCGTCGTACGCCGTCCGTGCCTCGGCGCGCTGCCCCTCACCGATCCGCCCGCCGACGACGCCGTACCCGTACACCGCCGCGTGTTCGGCCGCCAGCGCCGCCTGGAGGGCCCGCATCTCCCGGTCCTTCGCCTCGCTCACGCGCTACCTCCCGTCAGCAGATACACGTGCGCGGCCCCCGCCGCCGCCACCGAGGCCAGCAGCCGCGCCAGCTCGCCCGGCACGTCGAGCAGCTCCTTGGCCCGCCGGTCGGCGAGCTCCCGCTCCGCGGCGGCGAGCGCGGCCAGTGCCTCCTTGTCGTCGCCCGGCACGGCGGCGGCCGAGGGAGAGGCGGAAGGGGAAGGAGAGGCAGAGTCAGAGACAGAGGCAGAGGGAGACGCCTTCCGGCCCGGTCCCCCTCCGAAGGCCTGCGCATGCCGTAGGGCCACCGCCCGCAGCGGCCGCAGCCGCTCCGCGAGCCCCGGGTGGACGGCGATCACGGCGTCGTACCGCTCCACCAGCCCCTCGCTGTCCCGCGCCGCACGCGCGCGTGCCCGGCGGTCGGCCGCCGACGGGCCGTCCTCCGGGGCACCCGGGTCCTCGCCGCCGGCGGTGCAGCCGGCCAGGGCGAGGGCCGTCGGGCCGACGGCGAGCAGAGTCCTTCTGCGCGGCCCCGAGCGGGCGCGCGGCGAAGAGGGGAACGGCACGTCAGACGTCCTCGGGGGCTCGTACGAGAAAGAAGCGACTCACAGGGCTGAACGCTCGTGATCACGGTACCCGGGCGCCCGCCCGGGACCACTCAGCGGCACCGTTCGTCACCGGGTGGACGGCAACACACCCCGCGACCGGATACCCTTTGACCAGACACGCGACCCATCCCACAACAGCACACGCGGCCGAGGAGTCACCCGGATGAGCACCACCCAGAGCGAGAGGCTGCGAGGACTGCTGGAGCCGCTCGTCACCTCTCAGGGCCTGGACCTCGAAGAGATCGAAGTGGACTCCGTCGGACGCAAGCGTGTGCTGCGTGTCGTCGTCGACTCGGACACGGGCGCCGACCTGGACCAGATCGCCGATGTGAGCCGCGCGCTCTCGGCGAAGCTCGACGAGACGGACGCGATGGGCGAGGGGGAGTACACCCTCGAGGTCGGCACCCCGGGCGCGGAGCGCCTCCTCACGGAACACCGGCACTACGTCCGCGCCACGGAGCGGCTGGTGAAGTTCCAGCTGGCCGAGGGCGGCGAACTGGTCGCCAGGATTCTGAAGGTCGACGACGAGGGCGTCGACACCGAGGTGCCCGGAGTCAAGGGCCGCAAGGCCACCGCGCGCAGACTCGCCTTCGACGACATCGTCCGGGCGCGTGTCCAGGTCGAGTTCAGCCGCAAGGACAACAAGAAGGAAGAGGAGGCGTAGCCGTGGACATCGACATGAGCGCCCTGCGGGGCTTGGTTCGGGAGAAGGAGATCTCCTTCCCCCTGCTGGTCGAGGCGATCGAGTCGGCCCTCCTCATCGCCTACCACCGCACCGAGGGAAGCCGCCGCCACGCGCGCGTGGAGCTCAACCGGGAGACCGGCCATGTGACCGTGTGGGCGAAGGAGGACCCCGACGACCTCGAGGAGGGGCAGGAGCCCCGCGAGTTCGACGACACCCCGTCCGGCTTCGGCCGTATCGCCGCCACCACGGCCAAGCAGGTCATCCTGCAGCGCCTGCGCGACGCCGAGGACGACGCGACGCTCGGCGAGTACGCCGGCCGCGAGGGCGACATCGTCACCGGCGTGGTCCAGCAGGGCCGCGACCCGAAGAACGTGCTCGTCGACATCGGCAAGCTCGAGGCCATCCTGCCGGTGCAGGAGCAGGTACCGGGGGAGACCTACCAGCACGGCATGCGGCTGCGCAGCTACGTGGTCCGGGTCGCCAAGGGCGTCCGCGGCCCGTCCGTGACGCTGTCGCGTACACACCCCAACCTGGTGAAGAAGCTCTTCGCCCTGGAGGTGCCGGAGATCGCCGACGGGTCCGTGGAGATCTCCGCGATCGCCCGTGAGGCGGGTCACCGCACGAAGATCGCCGTACGGTCCACCCGGTCCGGCCTGAACGCCAAGGGCGCCTGCATCGGCCCCATGGGCGGCCGTGTGCGCAACGTGATGGGCGAGCTGAACGGCGAGAAGATCGACATCGTCGACTGGTCGGAGGACCCGGCCGAGATGGTGGCGAACGCGCTGTCCCCGGCCCGCGTCTCCAAGGTGGAGATCGTGGACATGGCGACCCGGTCGGCCCGCGTGACCGTGCCCGACTACCAGCTGTCCCTGGCCATCGGCAAGGAAGGGCAGAACGCCCGCCTCGCGGCCCGGCTGACCGGCTGGCGGATCGACATCCGGCCGGACACGGAACCGGCCGGGGACCGGACCGGGGACCCGACCGGGGAATAGATCCAAGCCGCGGGTCGTTCAGATCACGACAGGTTCGGGCGCGGCAACTGTTCGAATCCTGCCCCAAAGGGGTGAGGCGCCTACGGGGAGGTAGACTTAACGGTGTCTGGCCGGACGCGCACCCGCGCATGCCCTGAACGCACCTGTGTGGGGTGTCGGGAGCGAGTGGCCAAGGCCGATCTGTTGCGGATCGTGGTGATCGAGGGTGCATGCGCCCCTGATCCACGCGGTACGCTGCCCGGCCGGGGTGCGTATGTGCATCCCACACCGGTCTGTCTTGACCAGGCGGTTCGCCGCCGGGCGTTCACGAGGGCACTGCGCGCCCCGGGAGCGCTCGACACAAAGGCGTTGCGCCGATACGTCGAGCAGACGACAGTTGCCGAGCAGGCAACACGGTAAGACGTGCCGTACGGAACCCCGTGCGGCTAGGTACCTCGCGAGTCGAAAGCAGGTCGAGATTGCGATGAGCACTCGATGAGTACGCGATGAGTACGCCCATGAACTAGCGACGGTCCGGCTTCACCCGGACCTCAAAGGAGCGAAGTGGCTAAGGTCCGGGTCTACGAACTCGCCAAGGAGTTCGGTGTCGAGAGCAAGGTCGTCATGGCCAAGCTCCAGGAGCTCGGTGAATTCGTCCGTTCGGCGTCTTCGACGATCGAAGCGCCCGTTGTACGCAAGCTGACGGACGCCCTCCAGCAGGGCAACGGAGGCGGCAAGTCCGCCCCCGCCCGCAAGGCTGCCCCGGCGAAGCCGGCAGCCCCCTCCCCGGCGCAGGCTGCCCGTCCGGCCGCCCCGCGCCCGCCGGCCCCCAAGCCGGCCGCCGCCGAGAAGCCCGCGGCTCCCGCCGCGCCGGCCTCTCCCGGCCCCCGTCCCACCCCGGGCCCGAAGCCCGCGCCGCGGCCCGCCCCGGCGTCTCCGGCTCCGACCACGCCCGAGTTCACGGCACCCCCGTCGGCTCCCGCCGCGCCGTCGTCGCCGTCGTCGCCGTCCTCGTCCCAGGGTTCCGGTCCGCGTCCGGGCGCCCCGCGTCCGGCCGGCCAGGCGCCGCGTCCGGGTGCTCCGCGTCCGGGTGGTTCCGGTCAGGGTGGCCAGGGTCGTGGTGACCGTGGCGACCGTCCCGGCGCCTCGCGTCCGGGTGGCGGCGCTCAGCGTCCCGGTGCCCGTCCGGCGGGCCCCCGTCCGGGCAACAACCCGTTCACCTCTGGTGGCTCCACCGGCATGGCGCGCCCGCAGGCGCCCCGTCCGGGCGGTGCCCCGCGTCCGGGCGGCCCCGGTGCGCCCGGCGGCGCCCCGCGTCCGCAGGGCCAGGGCCAGGGCGGTCCCCGTCCGCAGGGTGCCGGCGGCGGTCCTCGTCCGCAGGCTCCGGGCGGCGCGCGTCCGACCCCGGGCGGCATGCCCCGCCCGCAGGGCGGCGGTCCGCGTCCCGGCGGCGGCCCGGGCGGTCCGCGTCCGAACCCCGGCATGATGCCGCAGCGTCCTGCTGCCGGTCCGCGTCCCGGTGGCGGTGGCCCCGGCGGCCGCGGTCCCGGTGGCGGCGGTCGTCCCGGTGGCGGCGGCGGTCGTCCGGGTGGCGGCGGCTTCGCCGGTCGTCCCGGTGGCGGCGGTGGCGGTTTCGCCGGTCGTCCCGGTGGTCCCGGTGGCGGTGGCGGCGGTTTCGCCGGTCGTCCCGGTGGTCCCGGCGGCGGTGGCCGTCCCGGCTTCGGTGGTCGTCCCGGCGGTCCCGGTGGCCGTGGTGGCACGCAGGGTGCCTTCGGCCGTCCCGGCGGTCCGGCGCGTCGTGGCCGCAAGTCGAAGCGGCAGCGCCGTCAGGAGTACGAGGCCATGCAGGCCCCGTCGGTCGGCGGTGTGATGCTGCCTCGCGGCAACGGCGAGACCGTTCGCCTGTCGCGCGGTGCCTCGCTCACCGACTTCGCGGAGAAGATCAACGCCAACCCGGCGTCGCTCGTCGCGGTCATGATGAACCTCGGCGAGATGGTCACGGCCACGCAGTCCGTCTCCGACGAGACGCTGCAGCTCCTCGCCGACGAGATGAACTACACGGTTCAGATCGTCAGCCCCGAGGAGGAGGACCGCGAGCTGCTCGAGTCCTTCGACATCGAGTTCGGCGAGGACGAGGGCGACGAGGAGGACCTGATGGTCCGCCCGCCGGTCGTCACCGTCATGGGTCACGTCGACCACGGTAAGACCCGGCTCCTCGACGCCATCCGCAAGACGAACGTCATCGCGGGCGAGGCCGGCGGCATCACCCAGCACATCGGTGCCTACCAGGTCGCGACCGAGGTCAACGACGAAGAGCGCAAGATCACCTTCATCGACACCCCGGGTCACGAGGCGTTCACCGCCATGCGTGCCCGTGGTGCGAGGTCGACGGACATCGCGATCCTGGTCGTCGCGGCCAACGACGGCGTCATGCCGCAGACGGTCGAGGCGCTCAACCACGCCAAGGCGGCCGAGGTCCCGATCGTCGTCGCGGTCAACAAGATCGACGTCGAGGGTGCGGACCCGACCAAGGTGCGCGGTCAGCTGACCGAGTACGGCCTGGTGGCCGAGGAGTACGGCGGCGACACGATGTTCGTCGACATCTCCGCCAAGCAGGGTCTGCACATCGACTCCCTGCTGGAGGCCGTGGTCCTCACGGCCGACGCCTCGCTCGACCTGCGGGCCAACCCGAACCAGGACGCGCAGGGCATCTCGATCGAGTCCCGCCTCGACCGCGGCCGTGGTGCCGTGTCGACGGTCCTCGTCCAGCGCGGCACGCTGCGGGTCGGCGACACCATGGTGGTCGGCGACGCGTACGGCCGAGTCCGGGCGATGCACGACGACAACGGCAACAGCGTTGCCGAGGCCGGTCCGTCGACGCCGGTTCAGGTCCTGGGCCTGACCAACGTCCCGGGTGCGGGCGACAACTTCCTGGTGGTCGACGAGGACCGTACGGCCCGTCAGATCGCCGAGAAGCGCGCCGCCCGTGAGCGCAACGCCGCGTTCGCCAAGCGCACGCGTCGTGTCTCGCTCGAGGACCTGGACAAGGTGCTCAAGGCCGGCGAGGTCCAGCAGCTGAACCTGATCATCAAGGGTGACGCTTCCGGTTCCGTCGAGGCACTCGAGTCCTCCCTGCTCCAGCTGGACGTCGGCGAAGAGGTCGACATCCGCGTCCTGCACCGCGGTGTCGGTGCGGTCACGGAGTCCGACATCGACCTGGCGATGGGCTCGGACGCCATCGTGATCGGCTTCAACGTGCGCGCCGCCGGGCGTGCGCAGCAGATGGCCGAGCGCGAGGGCGTGGACGTCCGGTACTACTCGGTCATCTACCAGGCGATCGAGGAGATCGAGGCGGCCCTCAAGGGCATGCTCAAGCCGGAGTACGAAGAGGTCGAGCTCGGTACGGCGGAGATCCGCGAGGTCTTCCGCTCGTCCAAGCTGGGCAACATCGCGGGTGTGCTCATCCGCTCCGGCGAGGTCAAGCGCAACACCAAGGCGCGACTCCTGCGCGACGGCAAGGTCATCGCGGAGAACCTCAACATCGAGGGTCTGCGTCGCTTCAAGGACGACGTCACCGAGATCCGCGAAGGGTTCGAGGGCGGTATCAACCTCGGCAACTTCAACGACATCAAGATCGACGACGTCATCGCGACGTACGAGATGCGCGAGAAGCCGCGGGTGTAACCCACGGTTCCCAGACCGGCCGACGGGGCCTCGCCCCGTCGGCCGGCTGGCCGTTGGAGGAGTGCCGGGGCGTAGTCCCCGCCGGGGTCTGGGGCGGAGCCCCAGGGGCAGTACCTCCTGGCCGACCGTGTCGGGCGGGTGGGCCGAGGAAAACCCCGTCGAGCCACCGGCAGGTACGCGGTACCGTTCTTGATGTCCCTGCCCCGACCGCAGGGCCATCGATCCCGTACCGGCGGGTCATCCGGTTGCACATGTATGTGGGGACGCTGTCCTTCGACCTGCTCCTCGGCGACGTACGGTCGCTGAAGGAGAAGCGCTCCGTCGTCCGCCCCATCGTCGCCGAGCTCCAGCGCAAGTACGCGGTGAGCGCGGCCGAGGTGGATCACATGGACCTCCACCGCAGGGCCGTCATCGGCCTCGCGCTGGTGTCCGGTGACGCGGCGCACGTGAGCGACATACTCGACCGGTGCGAACGGCTGGTCGCCGCCCGCCCCGAGGTGGAGCTGCTGTCCGTCAGGCGGCGCTTCCACGGCGAAGACGACTGACGAACCGAGAACGACCCAGACAGGAAAGAACGGGAGACGGACCAGTGGCCGACAACGCGCGGGCCAAGAGGCTGGCGGACCTCATCCGGGAAGTGGTGGCCCAGAAGCTGCAACGCGGGATCAAGGACCCGCGGCTCGGCTCGCACGTCACCATCACGGACACGCGGGTCACGGGTGATCTGCGGGAGGCGACCGTCTTCTACACCGTGTACGGGGACGACGAGGAGCGGAACGCGGCCGCGGCCGGCCTGGAGAGCGCCAAGGGCATCCTGCGCTCCGAGGTCGGCCGGGCCGCCGGCGTGAAGTTCACGCCGACCCTGACCTTCGTCATGGACGCCCTCCCGGACACCGCCCGGAACATCGAGGACCTCCTCGACAAGGCGCGCCAGTCCGACGAGAAGGTGCGCGAGGCGTCCGCCGGTGCGAAGTACGCCGGTGACGCCGACCCGTACCGCAAGCCGGACGAGGACGACGAGACGGACGACACCGCCGAATGACCCAGAAGCACACCACGCCCGACGGCCTCGTCATCGTCGACAAGCCGTCGGGCTTCACTTCGCACGACGTCGTCGCCAAGATGCGCGGCATCGCCAGAACGCGACGCGTCGGGCACGCCGGCACCCTCGACCCGATGGCGACGGGCGTCCTCGTCCTCGGCATCGAGAAGGCCACCAAGCTCCTCGGCCACCTCGCTCTGACCGAGAAGGAGTACCTGGGCACGATCCGGCTCGGGCAGAACACCCTCACCGACGACGCCGAGGGGGAGATCACCTCCTCCACGGACGCCTCCGAGGTCACCCGCGACGCCATCGACGCCGGCGTCGCCAAGCTGACCGGCGACATCATGCAGGTGCCGTCCAAGGTCAGCGCCATCAAGATCAACGGCGTGCGGTCCTACAAGCGGGCCAGGGACGGCGAGGAGTTCGACATCCCGGCCCGGCCCGTCACGGTCTCCTCCTTCGGCGTGTACGACGTCCGGGAGGCCGTCGCCGAGGACGGCACTGCCGTACTCGACCTGGTGGTCTCGGTCGTCTGCTCCTCCGGCACGTACATCCGGGCCCTGGCCCGCGACCTGGGCGCCGACCTCGGTGTGGGCGGGCATCTCACCGCCCTGCGCCGCACCCGCGTCGGCCCCTACAAGCTGGACGCGGCCCGCACCCTGGACCAGCTCCAGCAGGAGCTGACCGTGATGCCGGTCGCCGAGGCCGCCGCGGCCGCGTTCCGGCGCTGGGACGTCGACGCCCGGCGCGCCCGGCTGCTCACCAACGGCGTACGGCTCGACATGCCCGAGGAGTACGCGGGCTCGGGCCCCGTCGCCGTCTTCGACCCGGAGGGCCGCTTCCTCGCCCTCGTCGAGGAGCAGCGGGGCAAGGCCAAGTCCCTGGCCGTCTTCGGCTGACAGCCGTCCGCCCGTGGAGCGGCGACCACGGGGTACCTCCACTGCCGCCGCTCCACGGTCCCCCCTCGGTTCCCCCACCCCTAGGGTGTATCCAGCCGCCCCGCTCAGTTCACCCGTCCGGGCAGGCGCTCGGAGTGAACCGGGGGAGCGGAAGGGGGCGCTTTCGCCGAGCGATCTGTCCCGCTGATCTTCTCGCCCCTACCGTCGAACACAAGGGCACGGGTGTACGGCGGGGAGGTTCGACGATGACGTCGCGGAACCGGTCCGGGGAGACACACGACAGCGCACCAGGACCCCAGGACCGCCCCCGAACAGCAGAGCAGACGAGCGAGGGAGCCGACGGCGGGGCGTACGGCCCGGCCCTCGTCCGGATCCACGACCTCGCCGGCCGCCCCCGGGGCACCGGCTTCCTGGCCGACCACCACGGCACGCTCGTCACCAGCCACGAGGCGGTCGACGGCCTTCCCAGGCTCGTCCTGCACGGGGCCGGTGACCGCCGCCGGGTCGTGTCCGCCGACGCGGTGACCCCGCTCCCCGCGCTCGACCTGGCCCTCGTACGGACCGAGGGGCTCGGCGTGCCGCCGCTGCCGGTCACCGTGCGGGGCGGGGCCGGGACGGGCGCCTATGTGCGGATCGCCGCCGACGGCTGGCGCGAGGCCAGGGTGCTGGGCTCGACGGCCGTGACGTACACGGCCACGGACCGCCTCCACCGCCTCGACGGCGCACTGGAGCTGGCGGTCGGCACGGCAGGGCGGGACGCTCTGCGACGGGGCGGCGGAGCGGCCGGCGGCCCGGTGCTCGACGCCGCGACCGGCGCGGTCGTCGGTGTCCTCGGCACCGCGCTCAGTTCCGACCACAGCGACGTCGGGTTCGCCGTACCCCTGCATCCCCGGGCCCCCGGCGCGGCGGGCCCGCTCGCCGGGCTGCTCGCCGAGAACGCGGCGACGGTCCCCGCGTACGGCGCCGATCTCAACCTGGCCGGGGTGCTGGAGCTGACCGGCGCCGCGGTGGGACTGGACGGCCCGCCCGGCGGCACGGGTCTCCCGGAGCCGGTCGAACGGGCGGCCGTGGTGGCCGAGTTCAGCGAGTTCGAGGCAGGCCCGGCGGCCGTGCTCGGCCTCGTCGGGGCGCCCGGCAGCGGTCGGACGACGGAACTCGCGGCGTTCGCCGCGCGCCGCGCCCGCAGCGGGCATCCCACGCTGTGGCTGCGCGGCTGCGAACTGCGGGACGACGACGCCTCGGTGGCCGACGCGGCACGCCGGGCGCTGACCCGGGCGGCCCCTGCCATGGCCGCGTCCCGGTCCCGTTTCCCGTCGGCCGACCTGGGCGACACCACGCCCGAGCGCATCGCCCACCTCACCGGTGCCCTCGGCAGGCCCCTGTTCCTGCTCCTGGACGGCCCGGAGGAGATGCCCCCGGCGCCGGCCCGCCGCCTGGCCGACTGGACGGACCGGACGGTGCGGTGGCTGCGGGAGACGGGCGTGCGCCTGGTCGTGGCGTGCCGGGCGGAGTACTGGGAGAAGGCGGGGTTCCCGGCGGAGGTCCTGCACCGGCCGGCCGGTGCCGAAGGGCGGCCCGCGTGTGTGCGCCTCGGCGATCTCACCGAGGACGAGGCCCGGGAGGCCCGGCTGCGCCACGGCATCCCGGAGGGCGCCCTCGTCGACACCGACGCCCGGCACCCCCTCACCCTGCGACTGCTCGCCGAGATCCGGGACGCCCTGGGTGTCTTCGACGGCCCGGACATCGCCGGCGCCCCCGACGGCCCCGGTTCCACCGTCGACCGCGACGACGTCTTCGCGGCCCACCTGGACCTGATGTCCCTGCGCATCGCCGTGCGGCTGGCCGCCGGGAACGGCCTGTACGGCACCGCCGTGCGCCGGCTGGCCGCCAAGGTCGCCGGGCAGGTGCACGAGGCCGCCCGGCGCAGCCTCGGACCCGGGCTGGGGGATCTGGACCGGGAGGCGTTCGAGACGGTGTTCCCGTGGGGGCCCGCACCGGCGCGGCTCGGCGGCGGGACCGGATGGGCGTCGGCCGTCCTGGCCGAGGGCCTGCTCGTGCCCGCCGGAGACGGCTACCGCTTCGCCCACGAGGAGCTCGCCGACTGGCTCCAGGGCCTGCACCTCGACCTCGACGAAGCCCTGCAGGCCCTCGTCCACCCCCGGCAGGACGCCCAGTCCGACCCCGTCCCGCACCACCGCATCGGGCCCGTCGTCCAGGCCCTGCTGTTCCTCGCCCGCCAGCACGGCACCGGCCGGCTGGCCTCCCGGCTGGCGGACCTGGTGCACGCCCTGGACGCCGATCCACGGTCCTGGTGGGCCGCCCGGCTACTCGCCGGAACCCTGTCGGCCGTGCCCGAGGCGGCGCCGTACACGGAGGTGCTGCGGCTGCTCGCCGACCGGATCGTGGCCTGGCGGCGGCAGGAGAGTCCCGTGCCGGAGGAGGTCGGGCCCGCCTTCTGGGCCGGCGTACGGCTGCCGGAGCACGAGCGCTTCGCCCTGCTGAGGCGGCTGGTGCGCGCCGACGGCCCGCCGTGCGAGGCCGACCCCCGGTTCCTGGACACGGTCGCGCAGCTGCTGGCCGCCGATGCCACCGCCGTACAGCCGCTGCTGGCCCGCTGGTTCGACGACGAGCAGCCGCTGCCCGCCACCCCCCACGCGACCGTGGCCACGGCCGCGCAGGCACTGCTGCACACCCACCGGCACAGTGCCCTGGACGACTTGGCGGACGTGCTCGCCGACCGCGCGCACCGGAGGGCCGACGAGCTGCTCGCCGTGCTGGCCGAGGAGGAACCGTCGGCGGTGTGCCGGGCCGTCGACCGGTGGGCGCGCGACGAGCGGCCGGCGCGACGGAGTGCCGCGGTGGCGCACGGCCTGCGCGTCGCGCCGCACGTGAGCACGGGAGGCGACCGCGCCCTCCTGCGCTACGCGGCCCTCACCCTGCTCGCCCGCCCCGCCGACGCGGCCCTGCACGGCGGCGCACTCGCCCTCCTCGTCCAGGATCCGCACACCCGGGCCCGCTATCTCCCGCGGGCGCTGGAGCACTTCGCGGCGGGCGACCCGCATCTCCCGCCGACCGCGCCGGCCGCCGCCCTCCTGGCCCATCCCGAGCCGGTCCTCGGCGCCTTCGCGGTGCGCCTTGAGCGGCCGGACGCGGAGGAGGCGCTGCGGGCGCTCGCCGACGCCACCCCGCCCGGCCTGGCCCGTCGAGTCGCCGGGCTGGTGGGGCAGGCGGCGGAGCGGCGGCCGGAACTCGCCGGGCACGTGGCCGCGTACGTGGACCAGCGGCTCGACCGGGGCCCTGCCGCCCGGGACGTGCTCCTGCCGCTGGTCACCGGCCTGCTGGAGGACGGCCCGGTGCGGCTGCGGTGTGCCCTCGCCGCGGTCCTCACTCCGCCCGGCATTCCCGCCTCCTGCCCGCTGCGCCGCGAGCTGCGCGACGCGCTCCTGGCCCGCGAGCACGACAGCGACGTCCTGGACGCGCTGCTGCAGGCCGCCGCCCGGAACAGCGGCGACGACCTGCGCGACCTCGTCCGCCGCGTCGGACTGCTCCTCGTGCGCACCCCGGAGGGCGCCGCCCGCTTCGACCGCGCCCTGGTCGATCTCGGCAGGCACGTGCCCGGCTTCGCCGCCCGCGTGGCCCGCTGGCTGGCCGACGCGCCCGGGGAGTGGGCGGCGCTGGTCGGGCCGAGCTCCCACCGGACGATCGAGAGCCTGGCGGGCGTGAGCGTCCTCGTCTGAGGGGCATCGCGCGCACGCAGGAGGGGACGAAGCGTCGTGCGCCCCGTCACAGCCCCCATGCCGATGCGGGCCGGAGACACCCGGCATGGCACCCTTAGACCTGCGTACGAGGCAACCAGGAACAACCACGGACACGGGTTCGACGAGCTTTCGACAAGGAGCAGGCACAGTGCAGCGCTGGCGTGGCTTGGAGGACATCCCCCAGGACTGGGGGCGCAGCGTCGTCACCATCGGCTCCTACGACGGAGTCCACCGCGGACACCAGCTGATCATCCGGCATGCCGTGAACCGGGCCCGGGAGCTGGGCGTGCCCGCCGTCGTCGTCACCTTCGACCCGCATCCCAGCGAGGTCGTCCGCCCCGGCAGCCACCCGCCGCTGCTCGCCCCGCACCACCGCCGCGCCGAACTCATGGCGGACCTGGGCGTGGACGCGGTGCTGATCCTGCCCTTCACGACCGAGTTCTCGAAGCTGTCCCCGGCCGACTTCGTCGTCAAGGTCCTCGTCGACAAGCTGCACGCGAAGACGGTGGTCGAGGGCCCCAACTTCCGCTTCGGCCACAAGGCCGCCGGCAACGTGGAGTTCCTGGCCACGCAGGGCAAGACCTACGACTTCGAGGTCGAGGTCGTCGACCTGTACGTGACCGGCGAGGCGGGCGGCGGTGAGCCGTTCTCCTCGACGCTGACCCGGCGTCTGGTCGCCGAGGGCGACGTCGAGGGCGCCGCCGAGATCCTGGGCCGTCCGCACCGGGTGGAGGGCGTGGTCGTCCGGGGCGCCCAGCGCGGCCGCGAACTGGGCTTCCCGACGGCGAACGTCGAGACGCTGCCGCACACCGCCATTCCCGCCGACGGTGTCTACGCCGGCTGGCTGCACGCCCAGGGCGAGGCGATGCCGGCCGCGATCTCCGTCGGCACGAACCCGCAGTTCGACGGCACCGAGCGTACGGTGGAGGCGTACGCCATCGACCGGGTGGGCCTCGACCTGTACGGCCTCCATGTCGCCGTCGACTTCCTGGCGTTCGTGCGGGGGCAGGCCAGGTTCGACACGCTGGACGCGCTGCTGGAGCAGATGGCCGAGGACGTCAAGCGCTGCCGGGAGCTGGTGGCGGCTGCCGAGCGGTCGGCCTAGGGCCTGGCACATCCGCTTCGTGCTCCAAGGTGCTCGCTGTGCGCTCGCGACCTCGTCCAGCTCCGCCGCGCCTCTGAACGGCAGGCTCAGTTCCTGGAGCACGCACCCGTACAGGTAGCTGTCGGTCGGCGAGACGGCGTGCGCGGCCATGGGACGGAGAATCCTCCGGCGCGCAACGTTCCGATGACGGCGTCGTGATGGCGCAGGGTCGCGGGTCCGGTGTTCGCGAGATCGAACTACCGCCGCGCGACACGGACTGGAAGAGTGCCCTGCGCCACCGCGCGGACTCCGCCCGTGCCGTCCTCCGGCTCCACCCCTGGGCCGTTGGCCTCATGGACTCCCGCTCCCAGCCCTCGTCGGCTGCCGGACCCCCAGCGCCCTCACTCACGCCGGGAAACCTCACGCCTGGCCGGGCGACACAGCGCGCCGGGGCGTCCCGCCCGGCTTCGCCTTCAGCGTGTCGCCCAGTGGCATGCCACCTGGGCCGTGCCGCTGCCGTCGAGGATCTCCGGATCCTGCTCGCGGCACGCGTCCGCGACGCCCGCCCGTTCCGCCTCGCCGCTCGCGAGGATCTGGCAGCGGGCGTGGAAGCGGCAGCCGGACGGCACACGCGACGGGTCCGGGGGCTCGCCGGTGAGGACCACCGGGTCGCCGGGGGCCTCCGGCAGCACCGACAGCAGGGCCTGGGTGTACGGGTGGCGGGGTGCGGTCAGGACCTGCTCCACCGCGCCCGTCTCCACGATCCGGCCCAGGTACATCACGGCGACCCGGTCGGCGATGTTCCAGGCCAGTCCCAGATCGTGCGTGACGACCAGCGCGGACAGGCCCAGCTCGGTGCGCAGCCGCAGCAGCAGGGCGAGGATCTCACCGCGCACGGAGGCGTCGAGGGACGCCACCGGCTCGTCTGCGACGAGGAGTTCGGGTTCCAGGACGAGCGCGCCCGCGATGACGACCCGCTGGCGCTGCCCGCCGGACAGTTCGTGCGGGTAGCGGAGGAAGAAGCGCTCCGGGGGGCGCAGCCCGGCCCGGGACAGGGCCCCTGCGACCGCCGTCCGTTCGTCTCCGCCACAGCCGTGGATGCGCAGGCCCTCCGCGACAGCGTCGTACACCGTGTGTCGTGGATTGAGCGAGCCGCTCGGGTCCTGGAGGACCAGCTGGACGCGCTTGCGGTACGCCTTGAGGGACCGGCCGGAGTACTCCAGCGGGCGGCCGTCGAAGGTGACCCGGCCCGAGGTCGGCTCGACCAGGCCCAGCAGACAGCGGGCCAGGGTCGTCTTGCCGCAGCCGGACTCGCCGACCAGCGCGACGATCTCGCCGGGCCGGATGTCGAGGTCGACCCCGTCCACCGCGCGGGCCCGGGGGCCGCCGTGCCGGCCGGGGAAGGTGACGTGCAGGTCCTGTGCGCTCAGCAGCGGTGCCGTGGCGACCTCGGGGGCCGTGGGGGACATGGTCATGGCGTACTGGGCCTCGCTTCCTCCAGGGTCTCCGGGTCCTGCGCTGCCTGCTCGTCCAGGGCCTCGCGCTCGTCCCCAGGCGGGCCGACCAGGACGCACGCCGCCCTGCGCTCCGGCCCCGCCTCGCGCAGCACCGGGTCCACCTCGGTGCAGGACTCCAGCGCCACCGGGCACCGCGGATGGAACGTACAGCCGGACGGCAGCGCCGCCGGGTCGGGCGGGTCGCCCGCCAGCCCTTGCGGCGCGAACCGTGAGGCCGGGTCGCCGATGCGCGGGAACGCGGCCGACAGGGCCCTGGCATACGGGTGCCGGGCGTCCTCGTACACCTGCTGGGCCGGGCCCTCCTCGACCACCCGGCCCGCGTACATCACCGCGAGCCGGTCACAGGTGTCGGCGAGGACCGCCAGGTCGTGGCTGATCATGATCAGACCCAGGTCCTGGTCCGCGACGAGCTGCTCGATGAGCCGGAGGATCTGCGCCTGGATCATCACGTCGAGCGCGGTGGTCGGCTCGTCGGCGATGATCAGCCGCGGGTCGCAGGCCAGCGCCATGGCGATCATGACGCGTTGCCGCTGCCCGCCGGACAGCTCGTGCGGATAGGCGTCCGCGCGGGCGGCGGGCAGGCCGACGTGCTCCAGCAGCTCCCCGGTCTTCTTCTTCGCCCCGGCCGGGGTCGCCTTCCGGTGCAGCAGGATCGGCTCGGCGATCTGGTCACCGATGCGGTGCACGGCGTTCAGGGAGTGCATCGCGCCCTGGAACACGACCGAGGCCCCGGCCCAGCGGACCGCCCGCACCCGGCCCCACTTCATCGTCAGCACGTCCTCGCCGTCGAGGAGGACCTCACCCGTGATGCGGGTCCCGACGGGCAGCAGCCGCAGCAGGGCCAGCGCCAGCGTGGACTTGCCGCAGCCGGACTCCCCGGCGAGACCGAGCTTCCGGCCCGCGTCCAGACGCAGGTCCACCCCGCGCACGGCGGCCGCCCCGCCCGGGTACGTCACCGTCAGGTCCCTGACGTCGAGCAGGGTCACCGCGACACCCCCAGCCTGGGGTTGAGGACGGACTCCACGGCCCGCCCGCACAGCGTGAACGCCAGCGCCACCGCGGCGATGGCGATGCCCGGCGGCACCAGGTACCACCAGTCCCCGGCACTGACCGCGCCCGCCTCACGCGCGTCCTGGAGCAGCCCGCCCCACGACACGACCGTGGGATCACCGAGGCCGAGGAAGGCGAGGGTCGCCTCGGCGAGGATGGCCGAGGAGATGATCAGGGTCGTCTGGGCCAGTACCAGCGGCATCACGTTGGGCAGGACGTGCCGGGACATGATGTGCCAGTGGCCGCCGCCGAGCGCCCTGGCCCGCTCGATGTACGGCCGGGTCTCCACCGCGAGGGTCTGCGCGCGCACCAGCCGGGCCGTGGTCGGCCAGGTGGTGACGCCGATCGCGACGACGGTCGTGGTCAGCGAGCGGGACATCACGGTCGCCAGGGCGATCGCCAACACCAGCGTCGGCATGACCAGGAACCAGTCGGTGATCCGCATCATCACCGTCGCGTACCAGCCCTTGAAGTGCCCGGCCGTCACCCCGATCAGCGTGCCGATCGCCACCGACAGCACGGCGGCGAGCAGCCCGACCAGCAGCGACACCCGCGAGCCCCAGATCACCAGGCCCAGCAGGTCCCGCCCGAACTGGTCGGTGCCGAGCGGGAACTCGGCGCTCGGGCTCTGCATCGGACGCCCCGGCGCGTCGGTCACACTGCTCACGTCGGAGCCGAGAAACAGCGGAGCGAACAGCGCCAGCAGCGCGCACAGGGCCAGCACGGTCAGGCCGTACAGGCCCGCCCGTTCGGCGCGGTACTGCCGCCAGAAGCGCGCGACGGAGGCCCGGCGCCGCTGCCGGGCGAGGGCACGCGGGCTCGGGGCCGTGTCGGTCGTCGTCATCGGGCCACCCGGGGGTCCAGCAGCGGATAGACCAGGTCGGCAAGGGTGTTCATCACGATCACCGCGGCGGCGAACACGAAGAACAGCCCCTGCACCAACGGCAGGTCGGGCACGCTCAGCGCCTGGTAGAACAGCCCGCCGAGGCCCGGCCAGGAGAACACCGTCTCCACCAGGATCACGCCCGCCACCGTCCGGCCGAGGTTGATGAAGATCAGGGTCACCGTCGGCAGCAGCGCGTTGGGCACGGCGTGCCGGCGTCGTACCAGGTCGTCGCGCAGCCCCTTGGCCCGCGCGGTCGTCAGATAGTCGCTGCCCATCTCGTCCAGCAGCGCCGACCGGGTGACCAGCAGCGTCTGCCCGTACTCCACGGCCACGAGCGTCACCACCGGCAGCACCAGATGGTGCGCCACGTCGAGGACGTAGGCGAAGCCCTCCTTGCCCCCCGACTCCATACCGCCGGTGGGGAACATGCCCGGGATCGGACCGATGCCCACCGACAGCACGATGATCAGCAGCAGCCCGAGCCAGAAGGACGGGATGGAGTACAGCGTCAGCGCCAGGCCGGTGTTGACCCGGTCGCCGAGCCCGCCGCGCCGCCACGCCGAGCGGGTGCCGAGGAAGATGCCCAGCGCGGTGTAGAGGACGAAGGCGGTCCCGGTGAGCAGCAGGGTGTTCGGCAGCGCCTCGGTGATCTTGTCGACGACGGGGGCGCGGAACTGGTACGACGTCCCGAAGTCGCCGGTGAGCGCCTTGCCGCAGTAGTCCGTGAACTGCCGCCACAGCGGCAGGTCGAGCCCGAACTCCTCGCGGTAGGCGGCCAACTGCTCCGCCGACACCTGACGGCCGCCCGTCATGGTTTTCACCGGGTCGCCGGGGATCAGCCGGAAGAGGAAGAAGCTGGTCACGAGAACGGCCAGCAGCGAGACGAGCGCACCGGCCACCTTGCCGGCCAGGTACCGCGGGTACGCGGAGCCCTTGCGTACCCGCGGCCCGGCCGCCGTGTGCTTGTCCTCGACCAGTGCGGGGGTCGCGTCAGCGGTCATCAGTGCCCGCTCGCCCGCGCTACTCGCGGTCCTCGGCGGTGGAGCGCCGCCGCATCGCCGCGAAGACGCCGAGCCCGGCGAGGACCACGACACCTGCGACGATCCCGACCACGACCCCTGTCGACGACGCGTTGTCCGACGAACCACCGGAGTCCGCCGGGACCGCCGACCACCAGCTCCAGTAGCCGTCCTGGCCGTAGATGTTCCCCGCCTTCGCCGGCATGGTCGTGATCGACTTGATCTGGTCCGTCCGATAGGCCTCGACCGCGTTCGGATACGCCATGACGTTCATGTACCCGAGGTCGTACAGCCGCGACTCCATCTGCTTGACGATGTCCGCCCGTTTGGCGGGGTCGTACTCGGCGAGCTGCCGGGCGTAGAGCTCGTCGTACTTCTTGTCGCAGATGAAGTTGTCGGTCGCGCCCGTGTCCTCCGGGGTCGCCGGGAGCGCCCCGCAGGTGTGGATGGACAGCACGAAGTCCGGGTCCGGGTTGACCGACCAGCCGTCGAAGGCCAGGTCGTACTTGCCGGCGAGCCAGGGGTCGGTCACGTTGTCCAGGCAGTTGAGCTGGACGCCGATGCCGATCTTGCCCCACCACTCCTGGAGGTACTTGCCGACCGCCTTGTCGTTGGGGTCGGTGGCGTGGCAGAGGACCCGGTAGGTGATGGGCTTGCCGTCCTTGCCGACGCGCTTGCCGTCGCCGTTCTCCTTGTAACCCGCCTGGTCGAGCATCCGGGCCGCCTCGGCCGGGTCGTACGTCAGCCCCTGGCCGCCGGACGGCTTCCAGAAGTACTGCGAGAAGCGCGGCGGGAGGTACCCCTCGCCCTCGACGGCGTGCCCCTGGAACACCTTGTCGATGATGGCCTTGCGGTCGACGGCCTTGAACAGCGCGTTCCGCACCCGCTGGTCCAGCAGGGACGGGTGGCCGTCGCCGAACTTCTTGCCGTTCTTCGCCTTCGCGCCCGGGTTGGTGGCGAGGGCGTAGAAACGGCGGCCGGGGGCGTCGTTGACCCTGATGTTCTCAGCGCCCTCCAGGGAGGCCGCCTGAGCGGGCGTCAGGGACGGCGAACCGGCGACGAACGACACCTCGCCCTTGCGCAGCGCCGACACCGCCGCGTCCTGGTCCTTGTAGTACCGGAAGACCAGTTCGTCGAACTTCGGCGACCCGCGCCAGAAGCTCTTGTTGGCCTTGAGCCGGACGTAGCTGTCGGCCTTGTACCCGGTCAGCACGAACGGCCCGTTGCCCACCACCGGGAAGCTCTTGTCGTTGTTGAACTCGGAGAAGTCCGACACCTTCTCCCACACGTGCTTCGGCACGATCGGTACATCGAGTGCGGTCATCGTGGCCTGCGGCTTCTTCAGCTCGATGACCAGCTTGGTCGGGCTGGGCGCCGTCACCTTCCGGAAGTTGCCGACGTAGCTGCCGTTCGCCGTGGCCGCACCGGAGTCGGTCATCATCTTGTTGAACGTCCACGCCGCGTCCTCGGCGGTGGCCGCCTTGCCGTCCGACCACTTGGAGTTGGAGCGGATCGTGTACGTCCAGGTCAGCTTGTCCGGCGACGGCTCCCACTTGGTGGCCAGGCCCGGGATGGCGTGGTTGTCCTTGGGGTCGTAGTTCGTCAGGTACTCGTACATGAGCCGGTGAATGCTCGTACTGAGCAGCCGGACCGCCAGGAACGGGCTGAGCGAGTCGACGCTCTGCGCCACCGCGACGGTCAGCACCTTCTTGCCGTCGTCGGCCGCCCGGGCCTGCCGGGGCGCGGGGTCGAGCGGGGTCGCGAGACCGGCGGTGAGGGTGAGCGCGGCCGCTCCGGCCACGGCGACGAGCCGGAGGCCGCGCGGGAGGCTGCGTGTCTGATCTTTCGTACCCATGGTCGGACCTCGCGTCATCGCTCGGACGGAAAGGACGGGTTGATCAGGTGTCAGATGGATGATGAGTGTGTCTACCAGCGGCCGTCTCTACGCGTCAACGGCACATTCACCCCTTGTGGCCTGCGGAAATAACGAATTAGCGAGCTTTTCGTAGCCATTGGTCAAGACCACTGACGCCGCCCTGGCCAGGGCCTGGCAACGGATTTCGCCCCGGAACGCGCCGTGGCCCGCGCCGAGTGGGAACGGCGCGGGCCACGAAGGGGATCGGCCCCTCGAAAGGGGCCGATCGGGTGAGGCGATTACTGCGATGGCGGCGGAGGCGGCGGGGTCTGTCCGTCGGGCTGCGCCGGGTGACCCGGCTGTCCGGGCTGCGGGTAGCCGTAACCGGGCTGACCCGGCTGACCGGGCTGCGGATAGCCGTAGCCCGGCTGCGGGGGCGCTGCCGGGGGCTGTCCGGGCTGGGGGTACGGCTGCCCAGGCTGCGCGGGCGGCTGCCCGGGCTGCGGGTAGGGCGGCTGGCCGGCGGCCTGCGGGTACGGCTGTCCTGGCTGGGCAGGGGGCTGGCCCGGGTGGGGGTACGGCTGGCCGGGCTGGGCGTACGGCTGTCCGGGCTGGGGCTGCGGCTGCCCAGGCTGCGGCTGCTGGGGGTACGGGCCCGGCTGCCCTGGGATCTGCTGGCCGGGATACGGAGGCTGGGGCTGGCCCGGGGCGGCCTGGCCGGGCAGCGGCGGGGCGGCCACCGGCGGCGGGTTGCCGTCGGAGGTCCACAGGCCGTGCGCCTGCTGGTGGCGGGTGAAGTCCTCGGCGACCATCGCCGCGAGGTTGAAGTACGCCTCCCGCACCTTCGGCCGCATCATGTCGAGGTCGACCTCGGCACCGGCGGCGAGATGCTCGTCGAACGGCACGACGATGACGCCCCGGCAGCGCGTCTCGAAGTGCGACACGATGTCCTCGACCTTGATCATCTTGCCGGTCTCGCGCACCCCGGAGATGACGGTGATGGAGCGGGCGACGAGGTCGGCGTACCCGTGCGCCGACAGCCAGTCCAGCGTCGTACTCGCGCTGCTCGCACCGTCCACCGACGGCGTCGAGATGATGATGAGCTGGTCGGCGAGGTCCAGCACCCCGCGCATGGCGCTGTAGAGCAGACCGGTACCGGAGTCGGTGAGGATGACCGGGTACTGCTTGCCCAGCACGTCGATCGCGCGCCGGTAGTCCTCGTCGTTGAACGTCGTGGACACGGCCGGGTCGACGTCGTTGGCGATGATCTCCAGCCCGGACGGCGCCTGCGACGTGAACCGCCGGATGTCCATGTACGAGTTGAGGTACGGGATCGCCTGGACGAGGTCACGGATGGTGGCCCCGGTCTCCCGCCGCACGCGGCGCCCGAGGGTCCCCGCATCCGGGTTCGCGTCGATCGCGAGGATCTTGTCCTGCCGCTCGGTGGCGAGCGTGGAGCCGAGCGCGGTGGTCGTGGTCGTCTTGCCGACACCGCCCTTGAGGCTGATCACGGCGATCCGGTAGCAGGAGAGCACGGGCGTGCGGATCAGCTCCAGCTTCCGCTGCCGCTCGGCCTCCTCCTTCTTCCCACCGATCTTGAACCGCCCGCCACCGGCCACCGGACGGCTGCTCTTGGCCTTCTGCTTCTTGCTGTTGAGCAGCCGGTCGGACGACAACTCCACGGCAGCGGTGTAACCGAGCGGCGCGGCACCCGGGTTGGTCGGCTGCCGCTGGTCGTGCTGCATGGGCTGCGGCCAGGCGGCACCGGTCCGCGGGTCCACGGGCTGCGGAGGCTGCCCTTGCCCTTCGGGCTGCGGCTGGGCCTGGGCCTGCGGGGGCACGCCGGGGTGGGGCTGCTGCGCGGCCGGGGCCGGGGCCGGGGCGCCGGGGTGGGGGAAGCCGTAGCCGCCTTGGGGGTTGGGAGCGGCCGGGGCGGGCGCGCCGGGGTGCGGGAATCCGTAGCCGTCCTGCGCGTGGGGTGCGGGCGCGGGTGCGGGCGGGCTGTCGGGCTGCTGGGCCGGGGGCTGCTGGGCGGCCGGGGCCTGGGCGGGGGTGCCGGGGTGGGGGAAGCCGTATCCGCCTTGCGCGTTGGGTGCGGCGGCTGACGGGTTGCCGGGCCCGGGGGGCGGGAAGCCGTAGCCGCCCTGCGTGTTCGGCGCGGGTGCGGGCGGGGTGTTGGGGTGCTGGGTCGGGGGCTGCTGGGCGGCCGGGGCCTGGGCCGGGGTGCCGGGGTGGGGGAAGCCGTATCCGCCCTGGGCGTTGGGTTCGGCCGGGGCCGGACCTCCCGGGTGCGGGAAGCCGTAAGCGCCGGGCTGCGGTCCGGGCTGGGCGGGCGGCTGGTTCGGCGGCGTCGGTGCGGCCTGCGGATTCCAGGCGGCCGGCGCGGGCTGCGGCGCCTGCGGCTGGAACGGCGGCTGCTGAGCCGGCACCTGCGGCTGTCCCTGCGCGGCAGTCGGCTGCGGCTGCGCGGGCGCGTTCGGGTCTGTGGGCTGTGCCTGCGGCTGAGGCTGGTGCTGCGGCTGCGCGGGCCACTGGCTGGCCGGCGCGGGGGCGGCCGGCTGATACGACGGCGGCAGCGGCGGCATGGCCTGTGGGGCCGGGGGAGTCCAGGCGGGCACGGCGTCGGCAGGCGGGGCGTTGTCGGGCTGTGCGTCGGCCGGCTCGGGAGCCACCGGGACCTCGTCGGCCCCCACTGCGGCAGCGGGGTCCCCATCGGCAGGCACGGGGTCCCCGAGCGCGGCGTCCTCAAGCTCGGCATCCTGCGGCACGGCCTCTTCCGTCTCCGCCTCCGGAGCCGCTTCCTCCGAAGTAGGTTCCTCGGGAGCTTCCTCCTCCGGTGCGGTCACCGCGGCTTCCACGTCCCCGCTGTCGGCGTCCTCGGAAGCAGGACCGTCCGCACCGGACACGTCAGCCGCACCCACCGTGACCGCCGTCTCGGAGGAGACGTCCTCGTCCTCGGCCTCGTGCTCGTCGGCGTCGGCGTCGGCGTCGGCGTCGCTGGGAGCGTCCTCGACGTCACCGCCGGACTCCTCATCCGGCTCGGACCCGTCACTCGGGCCGGAAGCGACCGCGCCGTCCTCGTCCCTGCCCTTGTCTTCGTCCTGGTCCTCGTCGGCCGACTCCAGCCGCGCCTCGGCCTCGGCGGCACGCTCCTCGATCTCCCGCTTCAGGGCGACGGCGGAGAACCGCATCGTGGCACCGCTCTCCAGATCACCGTCCCCCGACTCCGCATCATCGGAAGCCGGAGCGGCTGAAGCCTCGGGAACAGCCGGAGCGTCGAGAACAGCCGGAGCCTCCGGAGTAGCCGGAGCGGCCGGCGTCCACTGCGCCTGATACCCGCCGACGGGGATGTTCGGCACGGCCGTGGGAGAGGCCGGATCCGCCGCAGGCGCCTCGGTCCTCTCCTGCGGCTGCGCCCCCGGGGACTGCGCACCCTGCGGCTCGAACCCCACCGGAAGCCGGGGCACGGCAGCCGGCCCTCCGGCAGCAGGCGCGGGCGGCGCGAAGGGCGTACCCGGCGAGGGCGCGGGAGGCGCGGGAGGCGTGAACGGAGCGCCCGGTGCAGGCGGCGGCGCGGGCGGCGTGAAAGGCGCCCCTGGAGCCGGAGAAGGAGCCGGTGCCGAGCCAGAATCCTGCCCCTGCCCCTGCCCCTGCCCCTGCCCCTGCCCCTGCCTCGGAATGGACGATGCCCCACCGGAAGGATTGGCATGCGGCGGCGGAGTGAGCCCCGGCAGCGGCGGAACGGGCCCGCTCGGCGCCCCGGAACCCCCCTGCGGACGGGACTTCCCGGTTGCCCCGGAAGCACTGGAACCCTCGGACGCACCCGCCCCCTGCCCTGAGCTCGAACTCCCCGAGGCGTTCTGCGTGTACCACGCCGGCGGCGCGTAGTCGATGGTGAACTCGCCCGTCATCTCTGCCGCGGACTCCGCGTCGGGCTGGTCATCGCCGGGTGTCGCCCAGCCCCCGCGGTTCCCGTCCCGATCGCTGCTCACAGTGTTCCTCCTGGTGTGGTCGAGCACCCTCATGCCGTGCTGGGGCGACCCTTGCTTGTCGTCCGACGTCGTGCGATGTCGTTTGAGGCGTATGGAGGTCGTCCGAGGTCGTCCGATCCACAGGCGCCCCCGCTTCCCCCTGGGACGCCGACGCCGACTCCACGGGTTCTGACGTCGCGCCCCGTACCAGCCTAATCACCACACGCCTCGCCCCGGCAGGCCCGTCTGCCCCTCCACAGCAACGCGGGCCCCTGAAAGCCCCGCAAATGCGACGTAATTCCTGGCGCAACAGTTGACGAACCGGGTGCTACGAGCGCTTTCGCTGCGAGGTCCGTCAGTCCATCCGACGTGGCGTACCCAACAGGCCGGTCTCCGCGTCCGTGGGCTGTGTCATCACGTACTGCCGATCGCGATCGGTACACCACAGGGTGAGACCGTCGGAGAGTCCCGGCAGGGAGTCCATCTCGGCTCGGGTGAGCGCCATCGTGCGGCCCAGTTCCATGGCCTCGTCCGGCGATACCCTCTGAATCCCGACCAGCCGCGACTGCCGCACGAGCCGCGGAGCGACCGGGCTGACGTACGGCAACAGGGTCAGCACCGACTGCCAGGGCCCGGAGACCACGCGACCGCGAGGCGGCCGCATCCCGCAGTCCCGCACCACCAACACCGGCGTACCGGCTGAGGCACCCTGCGGCGGCACCCGCCCGACGTCGTACACGGCCATCCCGTTCTGCCCGCCCCCCATGGCGTGCACCATCTGCATCCAGACCTGCGCCCGCCCCGTCTCCACGGCGACCCGCGCCCCCGTCGCTGCCGCCCTGAGCGCGATGACCTGCACGGTCCACAGCCCACCGATGAGGACGACGTCGTACGGCATCGGCCGATTGAGCCCGAGTACCGCGGGCCGGCTCTCCGCGTCCACGCCGATGACGACGCCGTCGTCGGCGACGGGGAGGGCGAGGGTGTCCAGTTGGTCGACGGTCACGGAGTGCCGCGGGTGTCTCGGGCCGATCAACCCGAAGCCGCGGCGCAGTAGTTCACGCGCCTGCCCGGGGGCAGAGGTCTGCGGCTCGCCCCGGCCGGTGGCCGCCGCCTGCCCCACGCGCGGGGTCGTCGCCGTCACCGGGCACCTCCGAGGGGCAGAGTGGCGAGCATGCCGGGTACCTGTTCCCGGTCGAGGCGGGCGAGCCCCATGCCCGTGTGTCGGGCCGCGGCCTGCACTGCGCGCCGGGCGGCGACGAGTTCGTCGTCGCTGCGCCCGGTCACCCGCAGGTGCCCGCACACGGACACCTCCTTCCGCTCCCCGCGCCTGAGCGTGAGGCTGAAGGTGGTGGCGAGGGTGGGTACGGCCGTGACCAGGGCGACGAGCTGCGGCAGCGACGGCGCCCTCTCGCCACCCAGCGCGGGCCACCGACGGATCCAGTACGTGGTGTGTCTGCGGTTGTCGCAGCGCCAGTTCCGGCCTGACTCCTCAGTCCGCCGCTCCCGCGTGTCCGTCCGTCCCGCCTCTGCCGTCACCAGCGGGTTGGCGCAGGCCGAAGTGGCGATGGCGGAGGTCAGCTGCTCCTCGTCGAGGAGGGTCGCCCGGAATCCGGCTCCGGTGAGTCGGCTCGCGAGATGATCGGCGGCACGCACGACACACTTCTGCGCTCCGACCAGGCCGCCCCCGCGCGCGGCCACGGCTTCCGGGCACAGTTCCGGGTCGAGCTTCAACGCGATCCACGTGATGCGTACGGCCGGAGCACCCGTCTGTTCCTGCAAGGGCGCGTAGTTGGCGACGGCCACGGACTGCTGGGGCAGATGGATCGCGGGCGCGGGCTGGGTGTGGAGCACGACCTGCGCCGACTCCAGCCGGACACCGTCCACCTCCAGGGCGTCGTATACCAGAGCGAGCGGCAACGGCTGTCTGTTCCGCTCGGCCCGCAGCGCGGTGGCTTCGGCCTCGACATGCAGGACCGCGGTGACGAACGTACCGTCCCCGACGATTCCGACAGGCCGGCGGTCACGGCCGGCGTACGTGTACGTCCGCAGACTCGGGTCGCACTCCAAGGCCGGCGCCAGCCCGGGCTCCGTGCCCTCCGGTATCGGCGTACTCGCCGCCCGCCGCTGCCGCGCCCGCAACGCCTGCGCCGTGGCCAGCCATTCGGGCAGGGAACGCCCGCGGCGACGGAGGACGGAGAGGAGCACCAGGCAGACGGCGAGGGCAGCCGCAGGCACCAGGGCCACGGGGTCGATCACCCACCCGACGAGCAGGATGGCGGCCGCGATCTCGAACAGGACAAGGCGTCGCAACCGGAATGCCCCGACCTGACCGGAACGCACCTTGGAGTGGAATGCGCCCGGCGAGGCCGGCCGCTGCGCCGGTCTCTGCGCAGGCGCCGAAGCGCCCCGTGCCCGCGATCGGTCACGGGGCCGGGCGCGCGTTCCGGAAGCCATCACTCCATCCCCCCGTTTTGCCGGCAACTCGCCGGTATTTCAGCACCGCACAAGGCCCTTGATGGCCCAGGTACCCTACCCGCTCCGCAAGACCCCGCGGATACCAGGCATAGTAGGGGGCCGCTCTGACACCGGGGGCCGGGGGACCATGTCACACCTGGTGAGCGCGGCACATGTGAACACGGGGAGAGACAGGGACAGATGGCATCTCGGCGCGACCAGCTCAATGCCTACACCTTCGCGAAACGCCGCATGCTCGCGGCCTTCCTGCAGTCGTCGCCCGACGGTTCGGAGGAGGGGGCGCCACGTCCGCTGCGCGCGGTCGTCCCCGGCGTCATCGTGGGTGTGGTCGTCATGGCCGTGTTCGGGGCCTGGGGCATGTTCAAGCCCACCGCGCCCAAGGGCTGGAACGAGCCCAACGCCAAGGTGATCGTCGCCAGCGACTCGACCACGCGCTACGTCGTCCTGAAGACCGGCAAACAGGTCCAGCTGCACCCGGTCCTCAACATGGCGTCCGCCAAGCTGCTCCTCAACGAGGGCCAGGGCGAGGTGGTGACCGTCGCCGAGTCCGTCCTCGACAACGGCAAGATCCCGCACGGCGTCACCATCGGCATCCCGTACGCGCCCGACCGTCTCCCCTCGGCGTCCGAGGCGGGCAGCGAGAAACGCTGGGCGGTCTGCGAACGCCCCAGCGCGGGCGGCGAGTCCATCCAGAAGGCGGCCCTGGTCCTTGCCTCCCGCGACATGCAAGCGACCGAGGGCAAGGGAGAGAAGCTGACGGGCGGTCAACTCCTCTACGTCGCCTCCCCGGACGGGAGCCACTACGTGGTGGACGCGAGTGGACGCTCGTACCCCGTCGACAAGAGCGACGAACTGTTGCTGCGCGCCGTCGTCGGCTCTGGACGCAAGCCGCAGAAGGTATCCGAGGAGTGGCTGGAGACCCTGCACACCGGCGACCCGATCTCCTTCCCGAAGATCCCCGACCAGGTCGGCATCGCGGCCGACGCCCCAGGTCAACTGGACGAGAAGACCAACAAGGTCGGCATGGTGCTCAGGGCGTCCGACCTCAACAGCGACCAGTACTACGTGGTGCTGCCGGGCCGGGTCGCCCCCATCTCGGCCTTCGTCGCCCAACTCCTGCTGTTCAGCGAGGACCTGGCCTCCCTCGGCCAGGCCGGTGAAGCCAAGGGCATGAGCCCCGGTGCGATCGTCCCCGGCAAGCCGTTCGGCACCGAGCACCGCTGGCCGACCGAGGACCCCCAGCCCGTCAACGAAGCCTCCGGCGCGGCAGGGAGCCGCAGCACCGTGTGCAACGTCCTGCACGGCGTCAACACCGGCTCCGGCGCCACAACCCTGAGCACCTGGGCGGGCACGGACTTCCCGGCCAAGCTCCCCACCGGCTCCTCCAGCGCCTACGTCACGCCCGGCTCCGGCCAGCTCTACCGCCAGTTCCAGGGCAGGGAGACCAAGGCCGGCCCCGTCTTCCTCGTCACCGACACGGGCCTGCGTTACGTCCTGCAGTCCAACGCCGACAGCGGCGCGGACGACGCCGGCATCGGTACGACGGCCAAGGACCGCGAGCAGGCCCAGCAGGAGGCCCGGCAGGCCCAGACCCGGCTCGGCTACAAGGACGTGGACCCCGCGCCGATCCCCGCCGCCTGGTCGGAGTTCCTGCCCACCGGCCCACGCCTGTCGACGACGGCGGCACGCCAGCCGCAGGGATCCTGAGGGGGCAGGACGTGCCACACGTGCCCTCCTTCCTCCGTACGGCGACCACGGTGGCGGCCGCGACCCTGCTCACGACCGCCCCCGTCGTCCTCGCGCCCCCCGCGGCGGCGGCCGACCTCCCGTACTCGGACCAGTGCGCCTTCCCCAACGGCAAGTACCCGGGCCGACCCTGGTCCCTGCAGCGCGTCCTCCTGGACGAGCTGTGGAGCCAGTCCAAGGGCAAGGACATGCGCGTGGCGGTGATCGACACCGGCGTCGATGTGACGAATCCTCAACTCACCGACGCGGTCGACGTGAAGAGCGGCCGCAACTTCCTGCCCAAGAACCTCAAGGACGAGGACGGCAACCCGATCGAACGGGGCAAGGAGAACGGCACCACGGACACGGTCGGCCACGGCACCAAGGTCGCCGGCATCATCGCGGCCCGGCCCGCCGAGGGCACCGGCTTCGTGGGCCTGGCCCCCGAGGCGACGATCATCCCGATCCAGCAGAACGACGCGGAGGGTCACGGCGACGTCGACACCCTGACCGACGCGATCCGCTACGCCATCCAGGCCAAGGCCGACGTCATCAACATCTCCCAGGACACCACAAAGCCGATGACGTCGACGTCCGATCTGAAGCTGGCGATCGACCGGGCCCTGAACGAGAAGATCGTGGTCGTCGCCTCCGCGGGCAACGACGGCCTCGGCGGCAACGTCAAGGAGACCTACCCGGCTTCCTACGAGGGCGTCCTCGCCGTCGCCGCCTCGGACCGCAACAACGAGCGCGCCGCCTTCTCCCAGTCCGGCGAGTTCGTCGGCGTCGCGGCCCCCGGTGTCGACATGATCTCCACCGTTCCCAAGGGCGGCCACTGCTCCGACAACGGTACGAGCTTCTCGGCGCCGTACGTCGCCGGCCTCGCGGCGCTGATCAAGGCGAAGCACCCCGACTGGACGGCCCGGCAGATCGTCGCCCAGATCGAACAGACCGCGGAGCGCACCGTCGCGGGCCACGACCGCCTGGTCGGCTGGGGAGTGGTCGACCCCGTGCGCGCCCTGACGGAGGACGAACACCCCATAGAGTCCCCCAACCCCCAGGCAGGCCTGGGCAAACCGGAAGCCCCCACCCCGGCCAAGTTCCAGATCGGCGAAACCGCCGAGGAACGCAACGCCCGCCTCGCCACGTACGTGGCCGTGGGCGCGGTGGTCCTCGTCGCGGCGCTGGGCGGCACGGCGGTGGCGCTCCGGGACGCGCGGCGCAGGCAGAAGCGACGACCGGAGGGCGGATCATGGACGCGCTGACCCAACTGAATGTCCTGGGCCTCGTCCTGTCCGCCGTGCTGCTGGCCATGGCCTGCATCAAGGCGGACCGCATCCGGGCGTGGCGCGCCGGCATCAACCCGTCGGCCGAGGAACTGCCCGACGCCTTCTTCGTCGCCGCTCGCGTCACCTTCGTCGCCTTGGCCGGCGTAGGCATCTACCTGAGCGTGCAGGGCTTCGGCGTCTCCGACGACATGGAGTGGGATGACAGCGAGCTGACCAGCGCGGTGCAGGGGGCCACGGACGCCTTGGACGGCAGTTCCGGCTTCGGCGACATCTATGCCGAGGACAACGACACCCGCTGGATCGACGAATAGGCGACGAAGATCGAAAACGAGGTCGTCGAGCACGGCGGCGGCGACGCCCCGCAGTACGGCGTGAACGCGACGCCCGCCGCCACGAACACGGCCTCCGAGGCGCGTTACACGGTCAGCGGCGGCGGCTCGGCCTTCTGCATGCAGGTCACGCGCACCCGGTCGAAGGACGGGGACTATGAGTCGCCGGGCATAGCGGGAGGACAGGGGACGGTGACGGTCCCTTCGTACGACTTCGCGGTGACTACCCGTGAGGGGGGCTGCTGACTTCGTGGCTCGGCCGAGGGCGTCGGCCTCTCGATGACGGGTCTCGACAACCTCGTAACTCGCGCAACGCAAAGTTCAGTTGGCCGCGTTTCACACCTTGACTACAGTGGTCATCGAGCGTGTCGATCAGGTCATCACCTGTGCACCGCTCGACAACTTTACAAACGGGGAACGGGGAGGGAAGGCATCGTGCCTGCTGCGGAGCGCCGAGCTCTCAAGGTCAGACTCGAGTCACTGAGCGAGTTCAAGAAGCGCGTGGACGCCGCGCTCTCCGATTTCGAGGGCTCGCAGGGCAGCGCGCAGAAGGTCGGTGCGCACCGCCTCTCCGAAGCGTCGTTCAGCGGTGCGGGTGGGTTCGCCGAGGCCAAGGGCCTCCATGCGCAGTACGAGCGGGTCCATGAGCGTCTGACTGCGCTTTCCAAGAACCTGGGCCTGCAGATCGAGGCGCTCCAGATCGCCGTCATCGGTGCGGGGGGCAACTTCAGCGACCTCGACGAGGAACAGCGTCGACGGTTCTGGGAGATCCGGACCGGCATCGACCGCGAGTGGCGGGACGCGCAGCGCGAGAAGGACGCCGCAGAGGCCGAGAAGCAAGGCAAGTCCGCACCGAAGAGCAACGACGAGCGGACGGTCACCTACTAGTGAGCGACAAGCAGAAGCCCCAGGATCCGCACCAGGCGGAGAAGAAGCAGGTCGCCGAGCAGGCCGGCATCATCAACAAGGCCAGTCGCGTGGTGAACGCGACTCCCTTCGCCGCCGCGACCCTCAGTGCCGCCCTGGGCAGGTCGAACTTCGAGGGCCACGACCTGAACGCCATGATCGACCTGGTCGAGTCCGCGAGGCCGGAGGACCTGGAGACGGCGGGCACGGCTCTGTGGAACGCCAAGGACGCGATCGAGAAGGCAGCCGAGGAACTCAAAGGCCACATCGGTCGGGTGGAGTGGGAGGGCGAGACCGCCACGGCTTTCTACAAGTGGGGCGAAAATCTCGTCAAGCACGCTCTCGAACTCGCCGCCTTCGCCGGAGTGACGGGCACGCAGATCACAGCAGCGGCCACGGGGCTTGCCTCCGTCCGTACGGCTATGCCGCCACGTGACAGCCGGCTCGTCCCCAAGACCGTGGACCAGATCCCGACGCACATGCAGGTGGAGGGCAACAAGGAGTACGCGGCGGCGGTCAAGGCCGAGAAGGACCGCCAAGAGGCGATCAACCAGATGAATCGTCTGGCGTCCTTCTACGCGGTGTCGGAGGAGGTCATGGCGGGGCAGGAGCCGCCGACGTTCGAGCCTATGCCGGATGTGGGGGTGCCTAAGCCGGATCCGAACTACAGGGCTCCCCGCGACGCTGGGGAAGTGCAAAGCTCCGGTGGGCTTGCGGCCGTTCGTGAGTCCATGGCTGCCGGACATGACACTCCAAACAGGGGAACAGAACACCCGCGCTCGGGAGACACCACGCCGCCGCTGAGGACAGTGGACGACTCGGCCATTTCGCAGGATGGGAACGTTGGCACGAGGATCGACAGCGTAGGCACCCTGCCGTCCCAGGAAACCACAAGGCCGCTTACCAATGCGCCACATACGGTGACGGGTCCGAGCGGCAGTGGTGGGATCACCCCTCCCTTTCCCTCCGGCACGGTTCCTCCTGCCCAGAGCGGCTTGGCCGGCCGCACCTCGGGTTTCGGCGGAGCGAACGGCAACAGGGCCCCGATCTCGGCTCAGGGTCGTACAGGCGCTTCGAGCGGCACCGTCGGCAGTCGCGGTACCACTGGCCCGATGGGTCACGCCACCACCACGGGGCAGTCAGGTGCTCGAGGTGGCAGCGCTTCCCCCATGGGCCGAGGCGTGTCCGGCGGAATGCCACGCACCGTCGGAGGACAGTCGAGCGACCGCGCGGGCGGTGCGAGTGCCACAGGTGCGGCGCGCGGTAACGGAGTTGTCGGAGGAAGACCCGCCGCAGGTCCTCAAGGGGCGACCGGTTCCAAGGTCCCGCGCGGTACGGTCGTCGGCGCCGGCGGCAACACCGGCTCCCGTGCGCCCGCCGGCCAAATCGGGCAGCGCGGAGTGATCGGAGCGCCGAAGTCCACCCCTGGCGCTCGTCCGGGCCAGACTGCGCGTCCCGCCGCGGGCAATGCCGACGGCGTCGTCGGTACACCCAAGGGACGAGCCCCAGCAGGGAGAAGCGGTGGACCGGCCGGAGGCGGTGCAGGCGCGCCGCATGGCGGGACCGGAAATCGACGAATCACGAACCGCAGGGATCGTGAGGGTGAGTCTCAACCGGAGACCGGGCGACGCAACACGCCACCAGTGACTGACTGATAAGAGCGAGGATCTACAGAGGCATGACAGGGACCAGCCCACGTGGCGGAGTGACTGCGTTCTTCGCAGGACTTGCCGGAAGACGGGTGTCCACCGCGTGCGCGGCACTCGGTGCTTTCGCAATCATGTCTTCGGGGCTGGCTCCGAGTGCGGTCGCCGCAGACGTTCAGTCGAAGCAGTGGTACTTGAACGCGATGCACGCCGAAGACATGTGGAAGATCAGTACCGGCAAAGGCATCAAAGTTGCCGTGCTGGACACCGGCGTGAATCCAGATACACCTTCCCTGAAGGGTCAGGTGCTCGGAGACGAGGTACCGGATGCAGTCTCGTACAACGCTACCGAGGACTACGACGGCCACGGCACCAGCATGGCGGAATTGATTGCCGGGACTGGTGCCGGAGGGGGTATGCAGGGCTTGGCTCCAGGGACGAAGATCATCCCCATTCGGATGCTCGTCAACGGTGTGGAGAACCAGACCGACAAGAAGAAGACCCCCTCCGCGGCGGATGCGATTAAGGCGGCTGCGGACAGCGACGCTCAGATCATTAGCATGTCCTACGGCGGTCGCTTCATCGACCCGGACGAGGAGAAGGCCATCAAGTACGCCCACTCCAAGGGCAAGTTGATGTTTGCCAGCACCGGCAACGACGCTAAAGCTAAGAACTTCATTGACTACCCTGCGGCCTATCCCTATGTGGTTGGGGTGGCTGCCGCAGACGACAAGGGGAGGGTGGGCGACTTCTCGGAGCACGGCAACTATGTCGATCTGGCGGCTCCTGGTCTCAACGTGCCCGCGTGGTGCGACGCTACATTCCGCTCGTACTGCGACGGACGAGGAACGAGTATGGCCACTGCCATCGCCTCCGCCTCGGCGGCCCTCATCTGGTCCGCCCACCCCAACTGGACGGCCAACCAGGTCCTGCGCACCATGATCGATACAGCTGGCCGTACCTGGGCGAAGGGAGAGCGGAGCAACTACCTCGGCTACGGCGCCGTCCGCCCCCGCAAGGTGCTGGAGAACAGCAGCATCAACCCGGGGCCAGCCGCCACCGACCCCCTCAGCTTTGAGAACGGAACCGGCGTCACAGGCGTCACCGCCTCACCCTCCGCTCCCTCATCGACCTCGTCACAGGCCCCCAAGAACCCTTCTGGCGGCCAGACTTCGGCGGCAGGATCGATCTCGGAGTCGTCCGACAACACCACGATGTGGGTCGCCCTCGGAGCTGCAGGGGCTGTCCTGGTCATCGGGGGCGGAGCCTTCGCGGTGATCCGCTCGCGCCGAAAAGCATGACGACTCACACACGTCAACCGGTCACACGCGACCTCTCCGACGCGGTGACGCGCTCGGAAACGAACCATAGCTCTTACGAAGGGGAGTGCCGAAATGGTCGACCGCAAGCTTAATGAAGGCGACGTACAGAGGCTTCAGACCGAGGTCGTCGATCGGTACGACAACATCAGGGGATCGCTCGCGAAGCTGCAGGGCACGATCGACATGATCGAGAAGGCCTGGAGGGGACAGGGCGCCCAGGCGTTCAACGCGAAGCAGACGGAAATCAACCAGCACATGGTCGCGATCGGCAAGATGCTCGACGACTTCCTCGAGGGCATCAACCTGAACAAGATCGACAAGCGCAACCTCGAAGACCAGATCGAGGCCGACCTCAAGCAGATCTCGGTGGACGATCTCGGTGGAAAGACTTCGGCGCTCAACAGCTACTGAAGCTACTGACGAGCCATCGGCGGCAATGGGCCGCACCGTTTCCGGGCTGCGCAGTCCGGCTGAAATCTGCACAGAAACGAGGGAAACATGTCCGGAGCCCACTACGACGAACTGGCCGTCACGTACGGCACCATGGATGCGCTCGCCACTGAGCTCGGCAACCAGGCCAAGAAGCTCGAGGAGGACCTCGAGGCCCTGAAGCAGGCCGTGCTCAACGTGTCCTCGGGCTGGGGCGGCGAGGCGTACGAGGAGTTCCAGAAGAAGTCCAAGCAGTGGGACACGCACGCGCGGGGCATCCACCAGGCGCTGGTCAACATCTCGCAGCGAGTCCACACCGCCGGCGGTGACTACCGAGGCGGCGACCTGAAGGGCGCCAGCTACTTCCAGTAGGAGCGCACAGTCTGCAAAACCAGGGTGGGCACGCACGGGAGGTGCCCACCCTGTATTGCGTTGATCAGTTGCTCTACTTCCAGTGCTCCAGCAGAGGTTCAATTCAGGCACCGGAGCGACGGTGTTGGTGCGGGGGAATCCCGATCCAATGATTAAGTTTCCGAGTCCGAGAAGGTGGCACAGGAGGACAATTAGCGCATTATCTACGAATCAAGCCGCGCCTTTTCCGATCTGCTCGATTGTAAGTCCAACGCGGGACTTCCGGCCTGGCTTCAGGATGCCGTCCGAACTGTAGGCCGGAACAGGCTGACGCCATCTGGGATGGGAAGAAAGGTGCTTTGGCGTGATCAGCAGCAAACTCTTTCCGGTTTTCAGCGTCGTTGTGGCAGGTGTCGTGCTTTCCGGCTGCTCCGGAGCTGAGCTGAGCGAGGAATACCCCACGCAGTGGAAAACCTGTAACGCACTGTTCGGAGGAAAGAACATGGAGTCTCTGCGGGGTATTCTTGATTCCGGCGATCTCAAGTTCTCCAATAGCGCTCTTTCTGTTGAGCAGCTCAAGGAAGGTCTGACTCAAGAAGCGCTTGACCCCTACGGCAAATTCATGGGATTCGAAGAGTACGAGCCTGTGGGATCTCGGGCAACGGCCGTCTTACTTCGACGGCGAGGTGGGCAGCAGACTCCCTGAAGGCCGTGCAGACCAACACCGAACGCTGGCATCGTGCAGCCGCGGACGTCTACGTAGCTGACCCCTCAGGCGTGGGCCGGGACGTCGACCTTGTTTTCCGTTGTGCCATCAAGGGCGCAAGTGAGCAGGCCCAAGTGCTTCTCGAAATTAGGGTCAGCGCGCCGAGTCCCCCGAGAGTCTCGGAGGCGTTCCACCAGCAGTTGGCCGTCAAGCTGGCTCGCACGCTGCGGGATGAGCTGGCATGTACCAATGAGCCGAACATCCCCGATGACTTGGGCGTTGGTGGGTAATTCAGTCAGTTCTGCTGATAGACGTCGCGGTCATTTTTCAACGATGGAGCTGGCGTAGCTAAGTGAGTGTGTCGTCGGTGGTCAAGTCAGGCCCTCTGAAGTTCGTCGGCTTCACGTCCTGTGGTGTTGCCGCGTCAACCCCCGCCCTCAAGCGGATGATCCACACGATCCAGAAAGTAGGAGATGCGCTGCGGGGTCGTTTTCTCCACCGTCGCGCTGACACGTCTGAAGTTTTCATACTGCCCGACAAGTCCAAGGAGTACGGCTTCGGTGGGTGATCCGATTCCTCAGGACGTGATCGACCGGTGTTCCTTCAACGGCAGCAATGATTGGCTGCTTCGCTACAAGGCTCCTGCCTTACATTCAGCTGATTTCTCGACTTCGTTGGTGTATGAGATAATGAGGCGTTTCATGGCTTCGGCGTCCCTATGTTTTGAGCCCGATGCCTGCATGATGGTATAGAGTTCTTGCTTGTACTTGGTGTCGACGCAGCCCCGGGTTTTTCCAAATGCCTCGTATTCGGAGTACCGGAACCTTCCTGACTCTGCGGAATGGCTGGCCCTGTTGAGGGACTGCCTGGCCGCAACGAAGGCCGTCGTATTACCCTCTTCTAGCCATACCTGGCTGGTGGTGAAAATCAACTTGCTGTCTACAGTGACCTGACACCCCTTAGCTCCAGAGTAGGATTTATCCTTCACGGTGATCTTCTGTCCTGCGGGAAGGAAGGGAGTAAGAGCGTCGCTGTCTACAGCAGTTCCGCACAGAGTGCTAGGAATCGCATATTCGCGCTTCTGCTCATCGCCGCCGCATCCCGTTATCGCCAAGGTGAGGGTTGTGAATATGGCTGCTGAGATCAGACTGAACTTCCGAAGGGTCGTTCGGTCGGGTTTCATGCTGGGTCCTCTATCAGGCCGAAGTGATCAGAAATCGGTCAAGCTTCCGGGGGCTTGTCCTTCGAGAATTGCTTGTGAATTTAGATAGCCCTGACGTGCGGCCTCGCGTGCAATCATTCCAGCATCGTCGACGTCTAGCGAATCATGTTCTCTCGCTGCGGCTCGCGCTCCATCTTCTGCGATGGTGCCATTTCTTACCTGCCCTTCAGTCCAGAATTGCCCACCGGTCTTCTGGGCATCGCTTAGGGCGTGACCTTCAGCGTCCTTGTAGACCGACTCCAGTACCGTGCTGGTCGCTGTTCCCGCGGCCCCGCCAACCATTGCTCCCACCCAAGGGGTTGCAACGAAAGAGGTTCCTACCCCAACGACGGTGCCAACCCCGCCGGAAATCATGTTCTTACGCTGGGCAACCGAGTGTTCGTATTCCTTGTCCTTGTTTGAGGCTTCAGACCCTATGGCTTCCCGCACACCGAGGTTGAGGGTCCCAGACACTTCACCCGACCGCGATGCGATTTGTTCGATGACGAGCTTGTGATCGTCGGAGACCCGCTGATCTGCCGGCAGGGTCGGGTCCAAGTGGTGGTCCATCAGTTTCCCCATGTACGCCTTCTGGCCGACCTCGACGGCGGCGTACCCCTGTTCGTTCTGACCGACAGCAAAAAGGAGCTTGGTTACGTCTGTGTGCTCCAGCTTGGCCTCGAAGCCGGCAACCGGGTACAGCCTCTCGATGCTCTGCCACTTTTCCGACGTGGAGTCCCTTGGTACGTCACTCATGGCTCGGTTCATGTCCGGCAGATACTCCGAAGTGATCTGACCGACACTGTCGGACATGTAGCCGTACTTGGTCAGGCGCTCGGGGTCTTCTCCGATGGATGAAACCAAGCTCTGCATAAGCTTGCTTTGCTCAGCATTGTGCGATGGCGTATCCACCGTAGGAATCTCTCCCGCCGCATGCCCCGTCGTAGCCGCTTCCAAAGCAGCAGCAAGATAGTTCCGCCCGGCGATGCTGTCCTCACCCTTGTCGTCCGTGTCCTGCGGCCAGTCGCGCTCCTCGAAGAGGTAGTCGAAATTACTCAGAGTCCTTTTCTCCTCCTTCCCATCAGTTTCCTGCGTGAAGTCATGGTCCTCGTCCTTCGTGACGAAGGTGCCGTTGAAGAACTCCGTTGCCGCATCCGGGCTATTGGACAGCCCCTTGAGGTACCCAGTCATCGGGTCCCAGCCCGAGTCGGTACCGGTGCGGTTGAGGAGCGGGTCGCCACCCGTACGGGCCCACGCCCCGTGACGGCCGTTGTCCGTGAACTTCTTCTCCGTCTCGATCAGCTTGTCGCCGTAGTCGGCGAGGAATCTGTCGTCGTAGTTGCCGAACCGCATCAGGTTGGTCATGACCTGCGCCCCGAGGGGGAAACCGCCGTTGCGGCCCACCGGCTTGTCGGCCAGGTCGGTCATTCTGTACTTCCAGTCCGACATGTCGGCGCTGTCGCTCTGCGATGCCGTAGCAAGCGTGAGACTGAGGTTCTTCTGCAGGTCGTCGAACTTGTCCGACCGCTTATGGCCCAGTTCCCAAGCGCTGTTCGGATCGTTGACACCGGTCCAGAAGTTGAGCGTCCCGTTCGGTCCGAGGCTCGTGGCGAAGCGTTCCGCGAACAGTTCGTCGTCCGTGTAGTCCTTCAGCCCCTTGTTGAGCCGGTCGAACTCCGCAGGGGTGAGGTCCTCGGGCTTCTTCTTCGCCAGCCTGGCCAGCTCGTCGGCTTTCTTGATCGCGTCGGCTGCCTCGTCCCGGCTGTTGTAGTTGGCGTCCGAGAAGCCCAGCCTGCTCTGGTCGGCAATGGCTGTGAGGACCATGCTGGCTGACTTGTCGCTCTCCGTGGCCTTGTCGAGGATCTTCTGGAGCTCGTCTCGAAGCGCGGTGATCTCGCCTTTGTTGTCCTTGTCCTCCTGGACGCGGCCTTCCGGCGGGACATCCGTGGTGACGGTGAAGCCGCCTTCGTAACCGATCACCGTCAGCTTCTTCTGACGGCCGCGTTCAATGGCGTCGAGGAGCTGCCCCTTGTATCCCTTCAGCTCGTTCCGGGTGTCCCTGAGGATCTTGTAGATGGAGTCCGCCTGACCGTGTGCGTCCTTGAACTCCTCGGTCGTCTTGCCGATGAACTCCTTGGAGACGTCGGCGTTGACACCCGCCCACTCGGCCTTGTTGGCAGTGCCTCGAAGGCCCTTTTCGGCTTCTTCCTTCAGTGTCTCCAGGTCCTTGACCATCGTCGACCAGTCGTCGACGGCATCGTCGAGCAAACTGAAGTCGGCTTTGCGAAGGGCGTCGAGATCCATTAGTCCTTGCCCTTCTTGTCATCGGGTTCGCCGTAGACCGAGTTCTGCTTGCCAGGAGGGCCGACACGCTCGTCGAAGCCCGCGTCCAGCAGGTCGATGCTGCTCATCTGCCGGCGGATGTAGCCGTCGTCGTCGGCGTGCAAATTCTTGGTGACTCGCATGTGGTTTGAGATGTGTGCGCACGCGTCACGGAGGGAGGACAGCTGCTGGTCCCAGCGGAGCGCCACGTGTTGGAGCGCGCCGCCGAGGGCGAATCCGCCCTTTGTTAGGGTTCCGGCGGCGCTCTCGCTGGTGGGGACCGCTCTGCGCCCCTTGTTCCACAGATCGTCGTACAGGTCGAAGGCGTTCTGGCCGATCTTCGCCAGATCCTTCTGGTGGACCTTCAGATCGCCGTATTGGCTGGGGTCCGGCGCAGGCCGACCGCCGTTGCCGGGATCCAGCTGGTTCAGTTGCATCCGGGTTGAGCCGTCCTGAGCTGCCTGCGACTTCAGCTGCTCCCATTCATCCCACGCCATCGCGTCGGACCCCTTCCCCGTGTCCCCGTAAAGCCGTCCGGTGGACGGTCATTCTGTCGAACGCGTAACGGACCAGGCCCGTGAGCCCCGTTCAAGCGAGTCTCGGACCGCACACACTTTTCCCTCAAGTCACATCTGAGCCGCGATCGCAAACCTCTACGCAACCATCCTCAATCATTGCCACAGCTCAGACGAACGTCACGATGCGCTTGGACCGACACCTCGAGACCATCACAGCGCCCGCTGGTCGGCCGCACCGAGCCCGACGAGCACCAGAGCCAACGGGAGCAGGAAGATCCCTACCCCGACCATCAGAACGTCCCTTCCGGACTCAACCCGATCTGCACCAACGGCTTCCCCCTCCGCCGAGACACGAAGACCCCCCGCCCCGCAGGCATGGGCCGCGGCCGGACCCCACCCAGCAGGTCTCCCTCACCGGGGTCGCCGGCCAGCACCACACCCTGCGCGCCCAGCTCCTTCACCCGCTGCATGAACGCCTCGTAAGACGCCCGCCCCGCACCGGCTGTCGACCGCGCGATGATGAACCGCACCCCCACATCCCGGGCGAACGGCAACAGCTCCGTCAACCCGGCCAGCGGATTCCCGCTCGACGTGGCCACGAGGTCGTAGTCGTCGATGACGACGTACACCGTGGGCCCGCGCCACCAACTCCGGTCCCGCAGCTGCTGGGCCGTGACGTCGGCCGTCGGTGTGCGGCGCTTCATCAGGTCGGCCAGGGCGGTCATGTGGTGGTCCATGGAGTTGGACATGGGGATGTACTCGGCGAGGTGGGACGACGGCGTCACGTCCAGCAGCGAGCGCCGGTTGTCGATGACGAACAGCTTGGCCTCGTCGCCCGAGTACCGCTGCGTCACCTGCTTGATCAGCAGCCGCAGCAGGTTCGACTTGCCCGACTCGCTTTCGCCGAAGACGAGGAAGAACGGGTCCTGCTCGAAGTCGACGAAGACCGGTTCCAGGTTGTCCTCGTCGAGGGCGAAGGCGACGCCGCGGCGCGGGAAGCGTCCGCCCGGGGGCAGCTGCTCGGCCGGGAACTCGCGGGGCAGCAGCCGGACTTCGGGGGCGCCGGGCGCCTGCCAGTGCCGGGAGACCTCGGTCGCGAGGGCCGCCGTGGCGTCCGCCAGGTCCGTGTCGGAGGTCAGACCGTCGATGCGCGGCACCGCCGCCATGAAGTGCAGCTTCTGCGGTGCCTGTCCGCGGCCGGGCACACCCGCCGGGACGTTCGCGGCCACCTTGCGGTCCAGCTCGGAGTCCATTGTGTCGCCGAGCCGCAGCTCCAGGCGGTTCATCAGGTGGTCCTTGAGGTTGGCCCTGACCTCCATCGAGCGTGAGGCCGTCAGGATCAGGTGGACGCCGTAGCCGAGACCACGCGCCGCGATGTCGAGGATCACCTGGTCCATCGCCTCGTAGTCCGCTCGGAAGTTGCCCCAGCCGTCGATGACCAGGAACACGTCACCCCAGGGCTGATCCGTGACCGAGATCTCGCCCCGGGCGCGCCTGGCACGGAAGTCCGCGATCGACGCGATGCCCGCGGAGCGGAAGTACTCCTCGCGGCGGGTCAGCACGCCGTACACCTCAGCCACTGTGCGCCGCACCCGCTCCGGATCCAGGCGCGAGGCGACCCCGCCCACGTGCGGCAGTCCGGCCACCGCCGCCATGCCGCCACCGCCGAAGTCGAGGCCGTAGAACTGCACTTCGTACGGCGTGTGCGTGAGCGCGAACGACGAGATCAGGGTGCGCAGCAGCGTCGACTTGCCGGACTGCGGGCCGCCGATGATCTGCATGTGGCCGGCCGCGCCGGAGAAGTCGACCCAGAGCGGGTCGCGGCGCTGCTCGTACGGCTTGTCCACCAGGCCGGCCGGTACGACCAGGCGGCCGGCTCCCTCGTAGCCCGGCTGGGTGAGGCCGCGGCCCTGCACCGCCGTGAGGCCGGGCAGGAGCCCGTCGAGTGGCGGCGGACTGTCCAGCGGCGGCAGCCACACCTGGTGAGCCGCCGGACCCTGCGCCTCGAGCCGGCGCACGATCACGTCGAGCACGGTGTCGGCGAGCGCGTCGTCGACCTCCGGACCGTCCGAAGCGGAAGGGCGCTGCTGCGGAACAGCCACGTACTGCACCGGCACCTCGGCCGCCGTGAACAGCACCGGCCGCCGGTCCACCGGCAGCGGGCCGCCGCCCGGCGTCGCCCGCTGCGTGCCCGAGCGGTACACGCCGGAGACGTACGCCGCCTTGAAACGCACCATCTCGCCCGTGCCGAACTTCAGAAGGCCGGAGCCCGGGACGTTCGGCAGCTCATAGGCGTCCGGTACGCCGATCGCCGCGCGGGACTCCGCTGCGGAGAAGGTACGCAGCCCGACTCGGTACGACAGGTAGGTCTCCAGACCGCGCAGACGGCCTTCCTCCAGTCGCTGCGACGCCAGCAGGAGGTGCACGCCGAGCGACCGGCCGATGCGGCCGATCTGCACGAACATCTCGATGAAGTCGGGCTTCGCCGTCAGCAGCTCACTGAACTCGTCGATGACCAGCACCAACGACGGAATGGGCTGCAGGGCCGCACCAGCCGCGCGGGCCTTCTCGTAGTCGTGGATGTTGGCGTAGTTGCCCGCGTCGCGCAGCATCTCCTGGCGGCGGTTGAGTTCACCGCGGATGGAGTCACCCATGCGGTCGACCAGGGTGAGGTCGTCCGCGAGGTTGGTGATGACGGCCGCCACGTGCGGCATCCGCGCCATACCGGCGAAGGTCGCGCCACCCTTGAAGTCCGCCAGGACGAAGTTCAGCGTCTCCGACGAATGGGTGACCGCCAGGCCCAGCACCAGAGTGCGCAGCAGCTCCGACTTGCCGGAGCCGGTGGCGCCCACGCACAGGCCGTGCGGACCCATGCCCTCCTGCGCGGCCTCTTTGAGGTCGAGCATCACGGGGCGTCCGTCCTCGCCGACACCGATCGGCACCCGCAGCCGCTCGGCCAGCGAACGCGGCCGCCACGTGCGCTGGGTGTCGATCGACGCCGCGTCCCCGAGGTTCAGCAGGTCGGTGAACTCCAGGTTGGCGAGCAGCGGTTCGTCGTCGTCCCCGCCCGAGGCCATCCGCAGCGGGGCCAGCTGACGGGCGAGGGCCTCGGCGGACTCGTACGAGAGGACGTCCGGAGTTCCTTCGTAGACGACACCGTGTCCCGACTCCAGGTGCAGCGCTTCGGGCTGTACGACGATGGAGAGCTCGCCGCCGCCCGTGGTCAGATCGCCGGGAACCACCTCGAGGACGGTGACGCCCTGGAGCCCTTCAGGGTTGGCCAGGACCGAGTCCGGCGGCAGGGAGAGACCGTCGAGTACGACGACGATGTGGGGCTCCTCCGGCAGGGGCGCCGCGTTCGGGTGGAAGCGCGGGCGGCCGGTCAGCCGGGTGGCGAGCAGGTTCTCCAGCTCGCGGCTGTCGCTGTCGATCAGCCTGCGGCTGCCGGCTCCGTCCACGGCACCGGGCGCCTGGACGTGCGGCAGCCACTTGGCCCACTCCCAGTGGGGCAGGGCCTCGCGGCCCGCCGC
The DNA here is from genome assembly GCF_055585925.1 of Streptomyces sp. NPDC052064. Taxonomy (NCBI): domain Bacteria; kingdom Bacillati; phylum Actinomycetota; class Actinomycetes; order Kitasatosporales; family Streptomycetaceae; genus Streptomyces; species Streptomyces sp. NPDC052064. The sequence continues at coordinate 13,978 of NZ_JBVJJE010000008.1, read as the reverse complement.
CACCACGATGAGCAGATCCTCCGGGGAGTGGAGCGCGGCCAGCGAGCCGGCCATGGCCCGGGCGGAGGACCGTACGGACTGCGGATCGCCGCTGATCGTGACGTGGTAGAACGCACGCAACGAGACCGCCATCGGCAGGTCGTCCAGGGTGCTGTGGACGGCGAGGAAGCGCTGCATCGCACCCGCGGTCAGCGGCTCCAGTTGCGCGACGGGGGCGGTCTCCGGGGCGACGAGGGTCCTGGCGAGGGCCTGCGAGCCGAGGCCGATGCGGACCTGGGCGAAGTCCTCGTCGCCGGGGCGTCGTTCCCACACCCGGCTGCCCTCGGCGACCAGGGCCCACAGCTGTTCGGGGGAGGGGTGGAGGAAGTACTGCGCGTCGCGCTGTGCCTTCGCCGTGTCGACGGCCGTGCGCCGGGTCTGCGCCAGGTAGCTCAGGTAGTCGCGGCGCATGTCCGCCAACTCCCCCTGGGACCCGCGGCGGAAGCGGATCACCATCGCGACGGACATGGCGATCGTCGAGGCGATCATGACCATGCCCATGATCCTCATGAACGGCTGCCCGCTCGTGAAGAAGAAGACCACCGAGCCACCCATGCCCAACGTCGGCAGGAGTTGCATCAGCACGCTCTCCCGGTGTCCCCGCGGCAGTTCGGGCGGAGGCTGCAGGACGATCTCCTGCGTGGACACTTCGGACGGCAGCACCCGAGGCGGGCGCTTCACGACGATGTGGCTCACTGTCATCCATTCCCTCGGCCGGCCCGAGAGTCCGTCCGCCGCCCCGTGTCAGGCGGACGCAGGCCGCCGCGTGATCCTACTGACTTCAGTGGAGGCAAGGGGGGCGATAGGGTGCCGGATGTTCGCGTCGGCACACGCGAGTTGAGCTGGTGCAATGGGGCGTTCCACGCCATCTGGCGAGATGCGGAACCCCGGCGACGGGCACGAAGGCATTGTTCCCACGACCTCGCCGCACGGCCGGTCACAGGGGACGGGGAAAACCGCGTAGGACTGACTTCCATACCGTAGGTACAGAATCATCACTGAGGGGGAGCAGCAGGTGAGCATGACGGCCTCCGCGGCAGCCACTGGAGGAGGATCCGGTACGGGAACTCCTGCCGGTGCGGGCACGGGTCTCGGTTTCTGCCGCGTCACCATCGTCGCGCCCGACAGCCGGATCGACGTGGCGCTGCCCGACGACATCCCGGTCGCCGACATCTATCCGGAGATCCTCACACTCTCCCAGCAAAGTCCCACCGAGGGCGCACCCGTCGGCTACCACCTGGTCCGTCGGGACGGCACCGTCCTCGACAGCGCCCGTTCCTTCGCCGCCCAGCGCATCCTCGACGGCGAACTCCTCGCGCTGCGCCCGTTCTCCGAGTCGCTGCCCCCCGCCGTCTTCGACGACGTCTCCGAAGCGGTCGCCTCCGCCGTGACCAGCGAACGCACCTTGTGGAGCGGCGACTTGACGCGCGCGGCGGGCCTCGTCGGGGGAGGCGTGCTGCCGGTCCTGCTCGCCTTCGTGGCCTGGATGGGCGACCCACTCCACGACATGAACAGCCTGCCCGGCATCCTCGCCGGCGTCGCCGGTGTCCTCCTGGTCGTCCTCGCCTGCGTGCGCGCCCGGGTCTACGACGACCGGGCCTCGGCCATCGCCTTGGGCCTCGGCGCCCTCCCCAACGTCGGAGTGGCGGGCTCGGGTCTCCTGCCGCTCGCCGACGGACAGGGCATCGGCAGGCTCCAGTTCCTCCTCGCCTGCGCGGCGGTGTTGCTGGCCTCGGTCGTGCTCACCCTGTGCTCGCCGAGTGGGGACGGCCCGTTCGTCGGCTTCGTCGTCGCCTCCGCCGTCGGCCTGCTCGCCGTGTTCGCGGCGATCCTCGCCGACTGGACGCCTTCCGAGATCGCCGCCCTGTGCGCCCCGATCGCCGTCGGAGGCCTGGCCTTCCTGCCGGGCCTGTCGATGCGCTTCGCCCGGCTCCCGATCGGCTTCGACACCCCGAACACCGCCCCGCGCAGCGCGTACGACACCGAGCCCACCCCCCAGGAGCCGGTCGACGCCGAGCGGGTCACCGCCAAGGCGCGGCGCGGACACGAACTCCTGGTCGGCCTGGTGGGCGGCTGCGCGCTGATCGCCGTCGGTTCCTCGGCGGTCCTCGGATTCTCCTCGAACGTCTGGGCCCAGCTCCTCGCCCTCGCGACCGGCCTGGCCCTGCTGATGCGCGCCCATCTCTTCCGGTACACCGGCCAGGTGGCCCCCGTCCTGGCCGCCGGTCTCGCCTCTCTCGTCCTGCTCGGCCTCGGGCTGGCGCTCAATCCGCCGCACTCGATCGTCCGCGAGGCCCTCACGGGCGACCGCACCGACCTCGACATCCGGACCATCTGGCTCGTCGCGGCGATCGCCGCGGCGGCCGCGCTCGTCACGGCGATCGGCCTGATCGTCTCGCGCGGCGGCCTCAGCCCGTTCTGGGGACGCTTCCTGGAGATTGCCGAGGGCTTCGTGCTGCTGACCCTGGTGCCGCTGGCCCTGGCCGTGTTCGACGTGTACTCGACGGTCCGCTCGATGACCAGCTGAGCCCCGAGCGGCTTCCTTCGTCCAGCGGGGTAGCGGCGGCCGCAGGTGCCGGGCTGCAGCGGGACCTTTCCCGCTCAGTCGGACACGCCGTCGACCGCCACGATGCAGAGCCGCCTGCCGGTTCGTCGGCTCGATCACCGGGTCATCGGGGAGCGCGCGACGCCCCGGTCAGGCCGCTCCCGTACCGACCCGTCACTCCGGGGCAAGCCCCCCATTGCGGGGCGCCGGCTCCAGATCGAACTCCCCGTCCCGCGCCCCCAGCACGAACGCCCGCCACTCCGCCTCCGTGTAGCGCAGCACCGTGTCCGGGTCGAGCGAGGACCGCATCGCCACGGCCCCCTCGGGCAGGTACGCGATCTCGACCCGCTCCTCGTGCTCCTCGGTGCCCGGCGCGCAGTGCCACTCGACACCGGAGATGTCGAGGGCGTAGAGCTCGTCCCGCTCCCGCTCCTTGCGTGCCTTGATCTCCTCAGCCGTCTCCGCCATGCCGCAGCGACCCCTTCCCGACGTACCAGTTCCCGGAGTGCGGATCCTCGACGTACGAACGATCCGAACCTGCTCACCCTAGTGGCCCCGGCCACCCCGTCCGGCAGGTTCGGGGACCAGCGCAAAGACGCCCCTGACCGCCTGGTACCCTGGTCGACGGCCGTTTGTGTACGCACCCCCGGAGCGAGCTCTCGCCCTGGAGGCCGCGCCCAGCGGATCCCCGCCTTCCGAGTCACGGAAGCTCCCCCGAGAAGCAGACCGGGGGCACTCGGTGGCCAATCACAGACTATGAGGAGTACGCGTGTCGCTCGACGCCGCTACGAAGAAGCAGATCATGTCCGAGTTCGGTACCAAGGAGGGCGACACCGGCTCCCCCGAGGTCCAGGTCGCTCTGCTGTCGCGTCGGATCTCCGACCTGACCGAGCACCTCAAGACCCACAAGCACGACCACCACTCCCGCCGTGGTCTGCTGATCCTGGTCGGCCAGCGCCGCCGGCTGCTGCAGTACCTCGCCAAGAAGGACATCCAGCGCTTCCGTGCGCTGGTCGACCGCCTCGGCATCCGCCGCGGTGCGGCGGGCGCCAAGTAAGACGCCGTGAAGGGAGCGGTTCCCGGCTGGAAAGGGGACCGCTCCCTTTGCTGTACGTGCGGAGTGTCACTACTGCTTTGTAGTGTGGTAGCACAACGCAATACGGACGACACAGCACGACAAGAGGAGGAGCGCGCCTAGCCGCCGCCGGTCCTCGGTAGTGGCCCCCGGGGGGAAGTGAGCCCCGGGTGCTTCGATCGAAGACCGGCCCGCACCGCACGGAGCGCTTCTCCGCCACCGTCTCCCTGCCACACGGGCAGTGTGGGACGAAAGACGACAAAGTAACGGAGAAAACGCTAGTGGAGAACGAGACCCACTACGCCGAGGCTGTCATCGACAACGGCCCCTTCGGCACCCGCACCATCCGCTTCGAGACGGGCCGCCTGGCCAAGCAGGCCGCCGGCTCCGCCGTGGCGTACCTGGACGACGACACCATGGTGCTGTCGGCCACCACCGCCTCCAAGAACCCCAAGGACCAGCTCGACTTCTTCCCGCTCACGGTGGACGTCGAGGAGCGGATGTACGCCGCCGGCAAGATCCCCGGCAGCTTCTTCCGCCGTGAGGGCCGTCCCTCCGAGGACGCCATCCTCACCTGCCGCCTGATCGACCGCCCGCTGCGCCCCTCCTTCAAGAAGGGCCTGCGCAACGAGATCCAGGTCGTCGCCACGATCATGGCGCTCAACCCCGACCACCTGTACGACGTCGTCGCGATCAACGCCGCCTCCGCGTCCACGCAGCTGGCCGGTCTGCCCTTCTCCGGCCCGATCGGCGGCGTCCGCGTCGCGCTGATCCGCGGCCAGTGGGTGGCCTTCCCGACGCACACCGAGCTCGAGGACGCCGTCTTCGACATGGTCGTCGCGGGCCGCGTCCTGGAGGACGGCGACGTCGCGATCATGATGGTCGAGGCCGAGGCCACCGAGAAGACCATCAAGCTGGTCGAGGGCGGCGCCGAGGCGCCGACCGAGGAGGTCGTCGCGGCCGGTCTGGACGCCGCGAAGCCCTTCATCAAGGTGCTCTGCAAGGCCCAGTCGGACCTCGCCTCCAAGGCCGCCAAGCCGACCGGCGAGTTCCCGATCTTCCTGGACTACCAGGACGACGTTCTCGAGGCCCTCACCGCCGCCGTCAAGCCGGAGCTCGCCTCCGCGCTGACCATCGCCGGCAAGCAGGAGCGCGAGTCCGAGCTGGACCGCGTCAAGGCGCTCGCCGCCGAGAAGCTCCTCCCGGAGTTCGAGGGCCGCGAGAAGGAGATCTCCGCCGCGTACCGCTCGCTGACCAAGACCCTGGTCCGTGAGCGCGTCATCAAGGAGAAGAAGCGCATCGACGGCCGCGGTGTCACCGACATCCGCACCCTGGCCGCCGAGGTCGAGGCCATCCCGCGGGTCCACGGCTCCGCCGTGTTCGAGCGTGGCGAGACCCAGATCCTGGGCGTCACCACCCTCAACATGCTCCGCATGGAGCAGCAGCTGGACACCCTCTCCCCGGTGACCCGCAAGCGCTACATGCACAACTACAACTTCCCGCCGTACTCCACCGGCGAGACCGGCCGCGTCGGCTCCCCGAAGCGCCGCGAGATCGGCCACGGCGCCCTCGCCGAGCGCGCCCTCGTGCCGGTCCTGCCGACGCGCGAGGAGTTCCCCTACGCGATCCGCCAGGTCTCCGAGGCGCTGAGCTCCAACGGCTCGACGTCCATGGGCTCGGTCTGCGCCTCCACCATGTCGCTGCTGAACGCCGGTGTGCCGCTGAAGGCCCCGGTCGCCGGTATCGCCATGGGCCTCATCTCCCAGGAGATCGAGGGCGAGACGCACTACGTCACCCTCACCGACATCCTCGGTGCGGAGGACGCCTTCGGCGACATGGACTTCAAGGTCGCCGGCACCAAGGACTTCGTGACCGCCCTCCAGCTCGACACCAAGCTGGACGGCATCCCGGCCTCCGTCCTGGCCGCGGCCCTCAAGCAGGCCCGTGACGCCCGCCTCCACATCCTCGACGTGATGATGGAAGCGATCGACACGCCGGACGAGATGTCCCCGAACGCCCCGCGGATCATCACCGTCAAGATCCCCGTGGACAAGATCGGCGAGGTCATCGGCCCCAAGGGCAAGATGATCAACCAGATCCAGGAGGACACCGGCGCCGACATCACGATCGAGGACGACGGCACGATCTACATCGGCGCGGTCGACGGACCGTCCGCCGAGGCCGCCCGCACCACGATCAACGGCATCGCCAACCCGACCATGCCGGAGGTCGGCGAGCGCTACCTGGGTACGGTCGTGAAGACCACCACCTTCGGCGCGTTCGTGTCGCTGCTCCCGGGCAAGGACGGTCTGCTGCACATCTCGCAGATCCGCAAGCTGGCCGGCGGCAAGCGCGTGGAGAACGTCGAGGACGTCCTCGGCGTGGGCGCCAAGGTCCAGGTCGAGATCGCCGAGATCGACTCCCGCGGCAAGCTCTCCCTGATCCCGGTCATCGAGGGCGAAGAGAACGATGAGACGAAGGACGACACCGACAAGTGACGTCGAGTAGCTCCCAGGCGACGGCCCGCACCTCTTCCGAGGCGCGGGCCGTCGCCCGTACCCAAACCCTGATCAAGGGCGAGAACGGCATCGGCACGGTCCGCAAGACCACCCTCCCCGGCGGCCTGCGCATCGTCACCGAAACCCTGCCCTCGGTCCGCTCCGCGACCTTCGGCATCTGGGCGCACGTCGGCTCCCGCGACGAGACCCCGGCCCTGAACGGCGCCACGCACTACCTGGAGCACCTGCTCTTCAAGGGGACGACCCGCAGGTCCGCCCTGGACATCTCCTCCGCGATCGACGCGGTCGGCGGCGAGATGAACGCGTTCACGGCGAAGGAGTACACGTGCTACTACGCGCGCGTGCTCGACGCCGACCTGCCCCTCGCCATCGACGTCGTCAGCGACATGCTGACCGGCTCGCTCATCCTCGAAGAGGACGTCGACGTCGAGCGCGGCGCCATCCTCGAAGAGATCGCCATGACCGAGGACGACCCGGGCGACTGTGTGCACGACCTGTTCGCGCACACGATGTTCGGCGACAACTCCCTCGGCCGCCCGGTCCTCGGCACGGTCGACACGGTCAACTCCCTCACCGCCGACCGCATCCGCCGCTTCTACAAGAAGCACTACGACCCGACCCACCTCGTGGTCGCGTGCGCCGGCAACATCGACCACTCCAAGGTCGTACGGCAGGTCCGCGCCGCCTTCGAGAAGGCCGGCGCCTTCAAGGATCTCGCCGCCGAGCCCGTCGCCCCGCGCAGCGGTCGACGCGCCCTGCGCACCGCCGGCCGGGTCGAGCTGATCGACCGCAAGACCGAGCAGGCCCATGTCGTGCTCGGCATGCCGGGCCTGTCCCGCACGGACGAGCGCCGCTGGGCTCTCGGCGTGCTGAACACCGCCCTCGGCGGCGGCATGTCGTCCCGGCTCTTCCAGGAGGTCCGCGAGAAGCGCGGCCTGGCCTACAGCGTGTACTCGTACACCTCGGGCTTCGCCGACTGCGGCCTGTTCGGCGTGTACGCGGGGTGCAGGCCGTCGCAGGTACACGACGTGCTGAAGATCTGCCGCGACGAACTCGACCACGTCGCCGAGCACGGCCTCTCGGACGACGAGATAGGGCGCGCGATCGGCCAGCTCCAGGGCTCCACGGTCCTCGGCCTGGAGGACACCGGCGCGCTGATGAACCGTATCGGCAAGAGCGAGCTGTGCTGGGGCGAGCAGATGTCCGTCGACGACATGCTGTCGCGGATAACCTCGGTCACCCCGGACGACGTCCGCTCCGTCGCCCGCGAGATCCTGGGACGGCGGCCCTCCCTGTCGGTCATCGGCCCGCTGAAGGACAAACAGGCGGCCCGCCTGCACGACGCCGTCGCCTGACAACCCCTGGTTAAGGAAGCACAAGAGATGAGCAAGCTGCGCGTGGCGGTCCTCGGCGCCAAGGGCCGGATCGGCTCGGAAGCGGTACGAGCCGTCGAAGCCGCCGACGACATGGAACTGGTTGCCGCGCTGAGCCGCGGTGACCAGCTGGAGACGCTGGCCGAGACCGGCGCCCAGGTCGCGGTCGAACTGACCACGCCCGACTCGGTCATGGCCAACCTCGACTACTGCGTACGCCACGGCATCCACGCGGTCGTCGGCACCACCGGCTGGACCGACGAGCGCATCGCGCGGCTGAAGGGCTGGCTGGAGCAGTCCCCGGAGACCGGCGTGCTCATCGCGCCCAACTTCTCCATCGGGGCCGTCCTGACCATGAAGTTCGCGCAGATCGCCGCCCCGTACTTCGAGTCCGTCGAGGTCGTCGAGCTGCACCACCCGAACAAGGTGGACGCCCCCTCCGGCACCGCCACGCGCACCGCCCAGCTCATCGCCGAGGCCCGCCGCAACGCCGGCTCCGCGCCCGCCCCGGACGCCACGGCCACCGCCCTGGACGGTGCCCGCGGCGCCGACGTCGACGGCGTCCCCGTCCACGCCGTCCGGCTGCGCGGCCTGCTCGCCCACCAGGAGGTCCTGCTCGGCGCCGAGGGCGAGACCCTGACGGTCCGGCACGACTCGCTGCACCACAGCAGCTTCATGCCGGGCATCCTGCTCGGCGCCCGCCGTGTGGGGAGTGTCCCGGGCCTGACCTTCGGCCTGGAACACTTCCTGGACCTGAGCTGAGCCCCTGACCGTCATGCGCGCGAAGCTCACCTACGCCCTCACGGCCGCCGTCCTGGTCGTCTACTTCGTCCTGGTCGGCAGCCGCGGCGTGCTGCTCATCGAGACCGGCACGCCCCTCACCGTCGCCTTCGGTGTCGCGGTACTGATCCTGCCGGTCATCGGCCTGTGGTTCCTGTGGAAGAACACCCAGTTCGTCCGCAGGGCCAACGCCCTCGCCGCCGAACTCGACGCCGAGGGCGGCCTGCCCGTCGACGAACTGAGGCGCATGCCCAGCGGCCGGATCGACCGGGACTCGGCCGACGAGGTCTTCGCCAAGCGCAAGGCCGAGACGGAGGATGCCCCCGACGACTGGCGCACCTGGTTCCGCCTCGCCGTCGCCTACCACGACGCCCGCGACACCCCGCGCGCCCGCAAGGCGATGCAACGCGCGATCGCCCTGCACGACGGCAAGCAGCCCGAGACGGCCTGAACCGCACCCCACTCATGCCGGAGGGGCCGGACCGCGAACGGTCCGGCCCCTCCGGCACGAGAATCAGGGATCACCAAGGGACGTCAGTGCGGTCGGTACTCGTCCGCCCAGGCCTCGACCGAGTCGGCCGCCCGGTCGAAGGCCTCCGCCCGGCCCACGAAGTCCGCGTTGTGCGTGGTCAGCAGCGCCGGCCCACCGCCGGGCGACTGCCCCTGCCGGACGAGCAGCAGCGCCTGTCCCTGCACCGTCCGGGGCAGTCCCAGCCAGCGCACCGGCTGCTGCACCGTGCGCACGGAGGCGACCTGGTCCCAGGACGCCGTACGAGTCGTGAGGAAGCCCACGTGCCGCAGCCCGCGCGCGCTCACCCACACGCCCACGCGGAGCAGCCGCAGCGCCCCGGCGATGACGAGCAGCGCGAGCCCGAAGACCACACCGGCCGAGGCCAGTTCGGCCGTCGCCGCGATGATGACCGCCGCGAACAGCACGAACGAGGCGAGCAGCAGCGCCAGCGCCGACGCCCCAACCCGCCAAGGCCCGGGCCGGTACGGCCGCCGCCAGCGGTCACGGTCGTCGTACGGCAGCGGAACGTCGTCCGCCGCCTCGAAAACGCGGTCGGCCGTCAGGAAGGGCAGGGGCACGGCTGGTCCTCACTCGATCCATGCGTGGGCTGTGCCCGGTGAGGCTACCGATCTGTGTCCCCGGTCACCACTGGCGGGGGCTGGATGGAGTCACCGCCGGCCTGTGGCGGCTCAGTTCTTCTGCGACGCCTGGGATTGCTGGGGCTGCGAGCCAGAGTGGTCGTCCGACAACGCGGGCGTCCCGACGACCAGGGAACCCACGAGCCCCGCCACGATGCTCAGACCCAGCAGCCAGCGCCCGGCCATCTGGCCGACGGACAGCCGCTCACGCGGTGGGGGAGTGACATTACTGCGGAACCTGTCGGCCTCGGCAACGAAGGCAAACGGTACGGGTTCACGCCGACCGAACATCAGGGGTGCGTCTCCCTTCAAGGGGTGGAACAAATCTGTCATCTGTAGAGACGAACGAACTCCCTCAGAGGTGCCCTGTTTCACCAACTTCATTGCGGCACGCCACCGATCGCGCGGTTTTCCTCGGGCCGTAGAGTGGCGTCGCCACACGACGAGATGGGAAGGCCCTGCCAACCGTGACCGACATCCCCGCCGACGACCCCAAGCCCAGCTACCGCAGCGATGTGACCGTCGAGCTGGTCAAGCACACCGCGTCCGACGCGGACGTCCTGTTCGCCGCCCGTGTCTCGACGCTCGGCGAGCAGTCCCTGGACGAGCTGAAGAAGGACCCCGAGCGCTCCAAGGGCCTGATCAACTACCTGATGCGGGACCGGCACGGCAGCCCCTTCGAGCACAACTCGATGACCTTCCTCATCAGCGCCCCGATCTTCGTCTTCCGCGAGTTCATGCGGCACCGCGTCGGCTGGTCGTACAACGAGGAGAGCGGCCGCTACCGCGAGCTCCAGCCGGTCTTCTACGTCCCCGACGAGTCCCGCAAGCTCGTCCAGGAGGGCCGCCCCGGCAAGTACGTCTTCGTGGAGGGCACCCAGGCCCAGCAGGAACTGGTCGGCCGTGTCATGGAGGACTCCTACCGGCAGGCCTACGAGGCCTACCAGGAGATGCTGGCCGCCGGCGTCGCCCGCGAGGTCGCCCGCGCGGTCCTCCCCGTCGGCCTGTACTCCTCGATGTACGCCACCTGCAACGCCCGGTCGCTGATGCACTTCCTGGGCCTGCGCACCCAGCACGAGCTGGCCAAGGTCCCGTCCTTCCCGCAACGCGAGATCGAGATGGTCGGCGAGAAGATGGAGGCCGAGTGGGCCCGCCTCATGCCGCTCACCTACGCCGCCTTCAACGCGAACGGACGCGTGGCGCCGTAACGCGCCCCCGTTCCCCGATCCGGTACAGATGTGCGGTTCAGCCGCGCGAAGTGTCCGTATTGCGGCATTTCGAGAAGTTCATCTAGCCTGATCAAACGGGTCCGGCACTGCTTGAACCCCCGAGCAGGCAGTGCCGGGCTCCACCTTTGTCACGACTTGTCGCCTCCCCCTAGGGCAGACCCGGTCCTGAGCAACGAGTAGCGTGTAACCCATGGCTCCGACCTCGACTCCGCAGACCCCCTTCGGGCGGGTCCTCACCGCCATGGTCACGCCCTTCAAGGCGGACGGCGCACTCGACCTCGACGGCGCGCAGCGGCTCGCCACCCACCTGGTGGACGCAGGCAACGACGGCCTGGTCATCAACGGCACCACGGGCGAGTCGCCGACCACCAGCGATGCGGAGAAAGCGGATCTCGTACGGGCGGTCCTCGAGGCCGTCGGCGACCGCGCCCATGTCGTGGCCGGAGTCGGCACCAACAACACCCACCACAGCATGGAACTCGCCCGCGCGGCGGAGCGCACCGGCGCACACGGCCTGCTCGTCGTGACCCCGTACTACAACAAGCCCCCACAAGAGGGCCTCTACCGGCACTTCACGGCCGTCGCCGACGCCACCGAGCTGCCGGTCATGCTTTACGACATCCCCGGCCGCAGCGGCGTCCCGATCAACACGGAGACGCTCGTCCGCCTCGCCGAGCACCCCCGGATCGTCGCCAACAAGGACGCCAAGGGCGACCTCGGCCGGGCGAGCTGGGCCATCGCCCGCTCCGGCCTCGCCTGGTACTCCGGCGACGACATGCTGAACCTGCCCCTGCTCTCCGTGGGCGCCGTCGGCTTCGTCTCGGTCGTCGGCCACGTGGTCACCCCCGAGCTGCGCGCCCTGGTCGAGGCCTACACCTCGGGCGACGTCCAGAAGGCCACCGAGATCCACCAGAAGCTGCTCTCGGTCTACACGGGCATGTTCCGCACCCAGGGCGTGATGACGACCAAGGCGGCGCTCGCCCTGAAGGGCCTGCCCGCCGGGCCTCTGCGCGCCCCCATGGTCGAGTGCGCGCCCGAGGAGATCGAGCAACTAAAGATCGATCTTGCCGCCGGCGGGGTACAGCTCTGACACCAGACTTCGCGCGAACCCCCGCGCACCTGCTTCACAACTGAATAAGCGGGCCACCGGTGCCCGCACCACTCCATACGACAACTGCTTCTGCACGAACGTCATGCGCGCCACGTGCCCCACCGGTACGTGGCGCGCGTGGTGAGGAGAGTCTTTTGAGTCATCCGCATCCCGAACTCAGCTCGCCCCCGCCGCTCCCCGAAGGCGGCCTGCGGGTCACCCCGCTCGGCGGCCTCGGCGAGATCGGCCGCAACATGACGGTCTTCGAGTACGACGGCCGTCTGCTGATCGTCGACTGCGGAGTGCTCTTCCCCGAGGAGGAGCAGCCCGGAATCGACCTGATCCTGCCGGACTTCTCGTCCATCAGGGACCGCCTCGACGACATCGAGGGCATCGTCCTCACGCACGGCCACGAGGACCACATCGGCGGCGTCCCCTACCTCCTGCGCGAGAAGCCGGACATCCCGCTGATCGGCTCCAAGCTGACCCTCGCCCTCATCGAGGCCAAGCTCCAGGAGCACCGCATCCGCCCGTACACCCTCGAGGTGGTGGAAGGGCACCGCGAGCGCATCGGCCCCTTCGACTGCGAGTTCGTCGCGGTCAACCACTCCATCCCGGACGCGCTGGCCGTCGCCATTCGCACCCCCGCGGGCATGGTGGTCCACACCGGCGACTTCAAGATGGACCAGCTCCCGCTGGACAGCCGCCTCACGGACCTCCACGCATTCGCACGCCTGAGCGAGGAGGGCATCGACCTCCTGCTCTCGGACTCGACGAACGCCGAGGTCCCGGGATTCGTCCCGCCCGAGCGGGAGATCTCCAACGTCCTGCGCCAGGTCTTCGCCGGCGCTCGCAAGCGCATCATCGTCGCGAGCTTCGCCAGCCACGTCCACCGCATCCAGCAGATCCTGGACGCGGCGCACGAGTACGGCCGCCGTGTCGCCTTCGTCGGGCGCTCCATGGTCCGCAACATGGGCATCGCGCGGGACCTGGGCTACCTGAAGGTCCCCCCGGGCCTGGTCGTGGACGTCAAGACGCTCGACGACCTCCCGGACAGCGAGGTGGTCCTCGTCTGCACGGGCTCCCAGGGCGAACCCATGGCGGCGCTCTCGAGGATGGCCAACCGGGACCATCAGATCCGCATCGTCCAGGGTGACACGGTGATCCTGGCGTCGTCCCTGATCCCCGGCAACGAGAACGCGGTGTACCGCGTCATCAACGGCCTGACCCGCTGGGGCGCCAACGTGGTCCACAAGGGCAACGCCAAGGTCCACGTCTCCGGCCACGCGTCCGCGGGCGAGCTGCTGTACTTCTACAACATCTGCCGCCCGAAGAACCTGATGCCAGTGCACGGCGAATGGCGCCACCTGCGCGCCAACGCCGAGCTGGGCGCCCTGACAGGCGTCCCGCACGACCGCATCGTCATCGCCGAGGACGGCGTCGCCGTCGACCTCGTCGAGGGCAAGGCCAAGATCTCCGGCAAGGTCCAGGCGGGCTACGTCTACGTCGACGGTCTCTCCGTCGGAGACGTGGGAGAGCCGGCCCTCAAGGACCGCAAGATCCTCGGTGACGAGGGCATCATCTCGGTCTTCGTGGTCATGGACTCGTCCACCGGGAAGATCACCGGCGGTCCGCACATCCAGGCCCGCGGCTCCGGCATCGAGGACTCCGCCTTCGGCGACGTGATCCCCAGGATCACGGAGGTACTCGAACGCTCCGCCCAGGACGGAGTGGTTGAACCCCACCAGCTCCAGCAGCTCATTCGCCGCACGCTGGGCAAGTGGGTCTCGGACAACTACCGGCGCCGGCCGATGATCCTGCCTGTGGTCGTGGAGGTCTGACGGCCCGTCGGGCCTGAGCAGGCGCCAACTGGGAGCGGGGCTCCTCGATTTGCATCGAGGAGCCCCGCTCCAGTAGGTTTACAACTCCTTCCGAAGGGGCACCCGGCCGACTCAGGCACGGGGACCATGCCCGGCCGAGGAAGGGAAATCCGACTCAGAAACCTCTGGTAAAGTCGGATGCGCCGGAAAGGGAAACGCGGAAGCGGGAACCTGGAAAGCACCGAGGAAATCGGATCGAGAAAAGATCTGATAGAGTCGGAAACGCAAGACCGAAGGGAAGCGCCCGGAGGAAAGCCCGAGAGGGTGAGTACAAAGGAAGCGACCGTTCCTTGAGAACT